>JAFRIR010000065.1 GCA_017432685.1 Flexilinea sp.
CTCCCAAAATGGACTGAACAATTTGTGTAATTGCCTAAGCGCTATTTATTCAAACCTCTATAAAGACAACAATTTATTCAATAGTATTGTGAATGTCTTCAATTTTCATCGAATGAATCTGGCTAACGCGTGAATAGTAACGCTGTTTCCTACAACTGGCTTTTGGAGAATCTGAAATAACACTTTTTTATAGTAAAATAATATAAAATCAATGAAAAGGGAGTTATCCTGATGAAGCAAAAAATTCAAATCGTTATCCTTACCGCCGGTTACGGTTCCAGACTGCGCCCGCTGACCTGGTCCAAACCGAAACCGCTCGTCGCCATCGCAGGGAGAACCTCCCTGGATTACCTGCTGGATGAATTCAAAGATCTCGGCAATGACTGGGATCCCGAATACATCTTTGTGATCTCTCCAAATGGCTGGTCCATCAAGACCTACATGGAAGAGAACTACCCCAACCTGAACTGCAAGTATGTGGTCCAGGAAGAAATGAAGGGCCAGTCCCACGCCATCTACTGCGCAAAGGACCTGATCGACAGCCCGATGATCATGACCTTCGCCGACACCCTGATCCATGTGGATCTCTCCTGCCTGAAGGACGAGACCCGCGACGGCCTCGCCTGGTGCCAGTATACAGAGGACCCGCGCCGCTTCGGTGCAGCTGTCTTGGATGAGACCGGACGCGTAAAGCACTTCATCGAAAAACCACCGACCATGGAACACAAGATGGTCATCGTCGGCTTTTACTATTTCAAAGACGGCCGCAAGCTCATCAGCGCCATTCAGGAACAGATCGAAAAGAACATTTCCCTGAAGAACGAATTCTATATCGCCGATGGCATCAACATCATGCTGGACCGCGGTGACGCTTTCGGCATTCAGGAAACCAACGCCTGGGTCGATGCCGGTGTTCCGGGAACCGTGATCTCCACCAACCGATTCTTCCTCGACCAGGGCAACGACAACTCTGCCGAAGCTGCCAAACGTGAAGGCGTTGTCATCATCCCGCCGGTCTATGTCGACCCCAGCGCGGAAGTGACCCGCTCCGTCATCGGACCTTATGTCTCGATCGCTGCCGGCTGCAAGGTCACCAACTGCGTGCTGAAGGACACCATCCTTGACAAGCGCACCACCATCTCCAACCTGGTGGCCCATGAGACCATGCTGGGCGCGGATGTGGACGTGAACGCAGCCGACCGGAAACTGTTTCTGGGCGACAACTGCAAAGCGGAAATATAAAGACGTTAGACATTAGACATTAGACGTTAGACAGAGGAGGGCGGCAGTGCCGCCTTCCTTTCTGAATAACACGGTCGGATATGGAATTTCATGATCAGTCTCATGACGGTACCGGAAGAAGCTGATCACTGACCACCGGCCACTGATCACAGAACGGAGGACTATGGCAAACATTCAGGGAAAGAACGTGCTCATCACCGGCGGCGCCGGGTTCATCGGATCCCATCTGACTGACACACTGCTGGCAGCGGGAGCGGAGAAAGTCGTGATCGTCGACAACTTCTTCCTCGGTAAAGACCGCAACATCGCCGAAGCCCGCGCCAACTACCCGGGACGCGTGATCGTTTACCGCGATGACGCCCGGGACCTGGGGACGATGAAGGCGGTGATGAAGAAGGAAGATGTAGAGGTGGTCTTCAACCTGGCCACCATCGCCCTGAATTACTCTTTCTTCAATCCCTTCACCGCCTACAAGGTCAACGTGGACATCGCCGAGACGCTGATGCACCTGATGGAAGACGGCATTTTCAAGACCCTGATCCACTCCTCATCTTCCGAGGCCTACGGCACCGCGGAATATTCCCCGATGGACGAAGAACATCCCATGCACCCCACCACTCCCTATGCCGCCGGGAAAGCTGCCGCGGACCTGATGATCATGTCCTTCTATAACGTCTGGCGCTACGACATTTCCATCATCCGTCCCTTCAACAACTACGGTCCGCGGCAAAATGACCTGGCGCTGGCTGCCATCATTCCGCTGACCGCCCGCCGCATCCTGCACGGGGAAAAACCGGTCCTCGAAGGCACCGGACTGCAGACCCGCGACTTTATCAATGTCCATGACACTGCTCGCGCCTTCCGTCTGGCATACGAAAATGAAAGCTCCCGCGGCCACATCGTGAACCTCGGCTCCGGTATTGAGATCTCCATGAAGGCGGTCGTTGAGGAGATCTGCGCCTATTTTGACTATCGGGGCGAGATCGAATACCGACCCGGACGGCCGGCCGACGTCCAGCGCCTCTGCGCCGACGCCAAACTGGCCCGCAAGCTTCTCGGTTTCGAACCGCAGGTGAACTTCAAAGACGGTTTACGGGAAACCCTCGACTGGTACAAGGTCAATCAGCAGGAATAAAAAGGAGCCTCTTGGCTCTGTAATTCACACATCCGGTGCGCTATATCCGGATTGCTCTAAGACAGTGATGAATATCTTCTCACCTTATACATAACATTATTTAAGGGCATCTCTAAAAACTCCCGGGCGGGGGTATGGGGGCGGCAGCCCCCGGAAACCTCCCGAGGAGATTCAGAGAATATATTCTCTGAATCTCCTCGGGACAGAGAAAATTGATGTTTTTAGAGGTGCCCTTAAATACAAAACTCTGAATTTTTAGGATATAATTATCCTAATATCAGGAGGGTATCAATGAAAATCGACACACGCAATATCGTTTCCATGTCTGAAGCCAACCAAAATTTCTCAAGGGTCGCCAGATTAGTGGACGAAAGAGGATCGGCTCTCATCATGAAAAATAACAAGCCCAGATATCTCATTATCGAATGCGGAGAACATGAATCGGTGGAAATCGCACCGGACGAAAAAGTCCGGGACATTTCTGAAATGTTCATTGAAAAATATCATGAAGCCTTTGTGGAAATGGCGAAATGATTTACCTTTCAAGCCAGCAAATTATTGATATCCATAAAAGGCTGATTGCAGACAGCGGCGGAGAACCGGGAATCCGAAGCATTGAACTTCTGGAATCAGCTCTTGCAGCCCCATTTCAAACTTTTGACGGAGAAGACCTTTACCTGACGATATATGAAAAAGCAGCCCGACTTGCCTTTGGGTTGGTAATGAACCATGCATTTCTTGACGGCAACAAAAGGATCGCCGCAGCGGCAATGTTGGTTTTTTTGCACTTAAATGAAATCATGATTGAAACCACTCAAAGGGAATTATCAAACCTGTTCATACAAACAGCCAATAAACAAAAAGGCTATGAAGATATTTTAAACTGGATCATTACACATACGGATTTTTGACAGGAGATAAAGGAAGATGAAGATCACCGAAGGCTATATTCCCTTCATGGGACATCAGACATACTACCGGATCGTCGGCGAGGCAAACCCGGAAAAGGCCCCGCTCCTGCTGCTGCACGGCGGACCGGGCTCGACCCATAACTATTTTGAGGTACTGGATTTCCTCGCGGAAGAAGACAGCCGCCAGCTCATTATGTATGACCAGATCGGCTGCGGCAACTCCTACCTCGACGGGCACCCGGAGCTTTGGACAAGGGAGACCTGGGTGCAGGAGCTCATCACCCTGCGGGAAGCGCTGAACCTTCCCGAGATCCATCTGCTCGGACAATCCTGGGGCGGGATGCTGGCGCTGGAATATATCTGCAACTATGCGCATGACGGCATCAAAAGCCTCATCCTCTCCTCGACCCTGCCCTCCAGTCAGCTCTGGGGGATCGAACAGGCCCGGATGATCAAAGAACTGCCGGAAGAGATGCAGGAAGCCATCCGTGTTGCCTCAGAGACCGGTGACTATGATGCTCCCGCAGTAAAAGCGGCCGAGGCGGAATATATGCTGCGGCATGCCGGCGGCCCCTACGGGGAGGACGCCCCGGAATGCCTGACCCGGGAAAAACGCAGCGGACGGGAAGCCTACACGGTCGGCTGGGGACCGAATGAATTCACCCCGCTGGGGACCCTGAAGGATTTCGACGTCACGGATCAGCTGCGTGATATCCGCGAACCGGCGCTGATCATCAGCGGCGGCAATGACCTCTGCACGCCTTACATCGCCAAAACCATGTTCGACCGCATCCCGAACGCCCGCTGGGAGCTGTTCCGCACCTGCCGTCATTCCTGCTATGTGGAAGACCTGCCGCGCTATGCGGCACTGCTGAAAGAATGGCTGAACAAACATGATTAAAAAAACAGAACCGGAACTGCGCTGCAGTTCCGGTTCTGTTTAAGTGATTTATTTCATTTACATTCTGCTGGTAAGCAGAGCATTGGCAGCCTCGCGCAGTTCAGCCATCTTCTGGAGAGAATCAGCTTCATTTGAACCCTTGACGGAAAGGTAAAGCTTGAGCTTCGGCTCGGTGCCGGACGGACGGGCGATCACTTTCGCGCCGGATTCCATGCGGAATTCCAGCACGTTGGACTTGATCAGGCCGGTGTCATCGTTCTTGTAGTCGGTTTTGCCGATCACCTTGTCGCCGCCGATTTCAGCAGGCGGATCATTGCGCAGGGAATCCATCACCTTGCCCATCTGGATCATCCCTTCCGCACCTTCGAAAGCCTTGTTGATCTGCTCATTGCGGTACCAGCCGTATTTGTCATAGAGGGCGTTGATGGCATCGAGCAGGGTCATGCCCTTCGCGGCATACCAGGCGGCACATTCCACACAGAGCATCACGGCATTGACGGCGTCCTTGTCGCGAACATGCGGGCCGGAGAGGTAGCCATAGCTTTCTTCGAAACCGAAGATGTAGCGTTCCGGGTGTCCGGCAGCTTCGAGAAGCGCGATCTGTTCACCGATGAATTTGAAGCCGGTCAGGGTGCGGCGCAAATCTACACCAAATTCTTCAGCGATCGGGGTAACCATATCGGTAGAGACAATGGTAGTGACAGCGACCGGATCCTTCGGCATGGAGCCCTTTTCCGTGCGGAAACGGCACAGGTAATCCAGCAGCAGTACGCCCATTTCGTTGCCGGTGATAAGACGGTAATCGCCCTTTCCGTCCGGGCAGGCAGCGCCCATGCGGTCGCAGTCCGGGTCGGTACCGATCAGAAGGTCAGCGCCCTTTTCACGGACGAGCTGCAGCCCCAGTTCCATTGCTTCGCGGATCTCCGGATTCGGATACGGGCATGTGGGGAAGTGACCGTCCGGCTTCTCCTGTTCGGGAACGACGGTGACGTTTTTCACGCCCATCTTGTCCAGCAGCATCCTGACACATTCCAGACCGGCGCCGTTCAGCGGGGTGTAGACCAGCTTCAGGTGTGTGACATCATTGCCCGGGCGCAGCGCCAGGACCGCGTCCACGAAGTCTTCCAGACATTTGTCAGGAATCTCTTTGATCAGTCCGGCCTCGATGCCTTTGTTGTAGCTGATCTTTTTGACATCCTTGAAAGCGTTTGTCTTTTGGCTGGCAGCAAAAACCTTTGATGCTCCTTCAGGCGGGAACTGGCAGCCGTCAGGACCGTAGACTTTGTAACCGTTATATTTGGAGGGGTTATGGCTGGCGGTCACGTTGATGCCAGCGCCGCATTTGAAGTAACGCACAGCCCAGCTGACGGCCGGGGTCGGAACCAGGCGGGGGTAAATATAAGCGGTGATTCCGTTGCCGGCACACACGCAGGCAGCTTCCCGGGCAAACACATCGCTCTTGATGCGGCTGTCATAGCCGATAGCTACGGAGAGCGGATCTCCGGAAGTTTTCAGGTAATCGCACAGACCCTGGGTGACCTTGCGGATGACAAAAATGTTCATGCGGTTGGTGCCCGCACCGAGCACGCCGCGCAGTCCGCCGGTGCCGAATTCAAGATCGGTATAAAAGCGGTCGTAGATCTCTTTGGCATCTTTGATCGGATTCAGATTTTTCAATTCCTCGATTAGGTCCGGTGCATCTTTGGCTGATTCCAGCCATTCTTTGAAAACATTGTTTACATCCATGGTCAACTCCCTTGTATTTTTTAGACGTTTATTCAATTATACTGTAAAAGTCAGCAGCGGCAAGCAGCCGTTTTTATCAATTCATTTCAGTAATAAACCTTTGCTGTGCCCTTCCCGCGGGAAAGAAGATTTTTCTGCAGAGCCATGGCTTCGCGGGCGACTTCGGCATAATCCATCTTCAGAACGCCGTCGTACTTCAGGAATTCCCCTTCCACCATGGTGTAACGCACGTTTTCACTGCCGGCGGCATAAAGGAGCGCCGAAACAGGATGATAAAATGCCATGGTATCCGGCGTGTTCAGGTCCCAGATCACCAGGTCGGCGGCAGCATTTTCAGCCATTTTTCCGCTGTCCGCACCAAACACCGCGTGTCCCGCCATCAGTCTCTGCCAGATTTCAAGGAACGGATAAATTTCCGCATCGTTCCGGTTGAATTTTTCCAGCATGGCAAACAATCGGGCCTGCTCCAGCGGGTTCACCGTCCCCGAGCTGGCAGCTCCGTCTGAACCGAAGCTGAATTGCAGCTGATCGGCAAAATCAAAAAATCCGCCCCTGCCGGATGCAAGCCTCATGTACGTCTTGGGACAAAAGGCAAACCAGGTGTTTCCGTTGAGACAAGTCAGGTCATCCTCTGTGATCCACAGGCCGTGGGCAACCAGAACCGGAAGGTCAAAACCGCCTGCATCATAAAGGCAGCGGAACGGTGTTTTCCCCGTGCGCTCAAGGGACTGCTTCACCTGCAGCTCCGTTTCGGCAAGATGCAGATGGATCGGCAGCCCCATCTTTTTAGCCTCATCCACAATTTGTGCCAGGGTCTCTTCCGGACAGGTGTAGTCCGAGTGAGGACCGAACCGCAGGCTGATTCTCGGAGAATCCCCCTGATGATTCCTGATGAATTCACTCACCTGTGCCAGCCGCTCCCGAAAGTCAGGAGCCGTCCCGAAGATGGTGGGCGCTATGTCCATGCGGATCCCGGTATCCTTTGCCGCCCGCAGGACCTGATCTTCACCGAAATAGTGATCTGCGACAGCTGTCACGCCGTTGTTGATCATCTCCGCTATGCCGAGCATCGTGCCTGTATAGATGTCCTGCTCCGTCATTTTGCTTTCATAGGGCCAGATCATTTCGTTGAACCAGACCTCCGGAGGGACGTCCTCGGCGATCCCTTTGAAAATGTTCATGGCGGTGTGCGCGTGAAGGTTCACAAAGCCGGGACTGACAAAATATGACGAACAGTCGATCGTTTCGGCAGGGACAAGATCCGGCTGGACCGTCCCGGACTCACAGATCCTGGATATGCGGCCGTCTGCGATATAGAGGTCTTTGTGCGGCAGACACGCTCCGCTTTCGTTGATTATCGTTGCATTGTATAGTTTCTTCATTTGTAAATGCCTTTTTCTCATTATCTGGCCTGTTGGTCATCCCCGCTCTTATTATACTTCATGCGGAAGGGATAGGGATCATTGCTCGTATTATTGATCAGTTTTTAATATTGTACATAATGTACATTCTTGACAGTCTGAACGTTTTGATATACAATGTGTTTCACGGAGGTGTAAATTATGCTTCAGCTCATGAATGCTACGGATGTCCGTAAAAATTGGTCCACTGTCGTTGATGCGACAGTCAGAGTGAAACCGCAATTCTTTAAAAGAACCCGGGATCACTTTTTTCTTTCAGATTTTAATTTCATGGAGGAGCTTCTCGCGGGATATACATATTCTGCTGTTCGAATGGAAGAAGAAGATGGGTCGATAACCCTCGCCCTTAACGAAATTGATCTTGTCGAGAACGGCAAGGATGAGGATGATGCCCGTTCAAAACTTGCATCTTCGATTCTTGAATACGCCGAAGATTATTATGTTGATTTTTCCTATTGGGGGAGTGCGCCTAATCGAAAATCACACATTCCATACGTCTTCAAAGCGCTTTTTATGGGAGACGCTCAGAAGATTGGAGATAGCATCCAATGCCAAGCTGGAAAGATTTGAAACGATTTTGCGAACACGATGGCTGGGAGCTTTATAAGCAAACTGACCACTATTTCTATCGCAAACGTGATCCGGATGGAAATGTACGCTTTACAAAAGTTTCTAAGAATCCAGGTCAGATTAATGGCAACTTATGGAAAACTATCTTGAAGCGTCAGCTATAAGTCACAAAGGAGTATTTTAACTCAAAACTATAAATCACGTTGTTGCAGCGAAGCCGACACGCGGGAACTGTCCCCATGTGCAGATAATTGCAAGGAGAACTTTCTGGATTAAACGCACAGGAGGACAGTTCTCCTGTGCAGGCTTCGCTGCAGCAGGATAACCGTCCCCACAGATCGGCCGATTGGTCATACCCATCTCAATATACATCATACGGAAGGGATGGGGATCACTGCTCATATTATTGATCAGCATATACCTTGTTCTCCAAAAAATCGAAATAAAATCGACAAAAAGGTAGAATTCTACCTTTTTGTCGATTTTATTTCGGTCTACAGCAATTTATAAACCTGAATGTATATCTTTATCGCCGCATCCGGGTTTGCTTTCTCATCTGATATGTATGATCTTGTCGATACACGTCAGCTTTACCAATGAATTTATATCGCCCAGGGGCGGGAATCTGCCGGATCAGAATCATCGTCGAGAAAATTCTGGGCATATGTCGGAGTCAAGTCATAGCGGCGAATAATTAATTCTTTGATTTGTTGGTCAGTCATTCCGGCAAAACGACCAAAACTGATATCACCTTTTATTCTTTCGGTACGTTCGGAAACTTCCCGGATGTATTCAGGACTTAACATTGTGATCATGATTTTTTCAACCTCCATTCTATGTGCATTCAGATAATCAGCCAGATACCCCTTTTCAATACATGCATTGATAGTGTCAATAACAGCCTGTTGTTTTTCCTCCAGTGTCTTTGTCGATAAAACTCGTTCGTCCCAAATTCGGCAGAAGCCCATATATTCTTCAATAATTCCACCTTTGTAATTCCCGTGGATGATTCTGGCTTTGAATTCCGGTTTGTCAGAATCTCCCTTGAAAAATTCCTGATTGAGAGATAATATGTCATTTTCTACTTTTCGTTTGCCTGTATAAATAACAAATGCCTCAACATCCGGAATGTCCACCTTAACCGAACTGTGCAAATCAGCTTTTTTCATTGTGAGGTAACTCATTGCAGAATCAAAATAGTAATCTGCCAATCGGAAAATAATATTTACACTCCATGTTGACTGAGCTTCAGCCAGTACAATTAGTTTTCCGCGTGCAAGAAGTCCTAA
>JAFRIR010000066.1 GCA_017432685.1 Flexilinea sp.
GTCCTGCTTTATCTCTTCGGTGGGATGCTCCTCTTCATGATGATCCCGATGATGACCCCGCTGAATTCCGGTCCGATGAATGTCATCCTGTGCCTTGCAGGCGGTGCGATCTTCGCAGCCGGAATCGGAATCGGCAGCAAGATCGTCCTGGAAAGAACCAATCTGGTGTAAAAGCTATAGCGTGAATGAATAGATAAGACCGGTTTTCCATATGAAATATATCGAAGCCGGTTTTTATTTTCAAGCAATAAATGCCCAAACAGCAACCGGCTGCTTCCCCGTTTTTACTTCAGTGTATTCCTGTATTCATTGGGGGTCATAAGGAATTTCTTTCTGAACGATTCAATAAAATAACTTTGTGATGTAAATTTCAGTTTCATGGAAATATCGAATATTGAAAGACTCCTGTCGCCCAGGTATTCTTTTGCTCGTTCAAGCCTGCGGTCCCGGATGTATTCCTTGAATGTGACACCGGTTTCTTTTTTGAATTTTTTCGTCAGGTAGTATTCAGAATATCCGAATTCTCCTGCGACAGTTTCCAGAAGGATATTCTCTTCGAGGTGAAGGTCGATATAATCTACGAGGTTACGGATCGGTTTAGAGTATCGATCGTTTTTTATTTTATGGACCCGGTTCACGAAGTCAGATTGCATCGTTATGGTGATATCTGTCAGCTCCTGAAAAGAGTCTGCTGCCTCGACTGCCTGAAAATACATATCGGTCAGGGTCATGGCGGTCTCCGGATACAGTCCACCTTCAATCGCTGCCCGGGAAAATAATGTGATTGCAACGAAAATCGTGTTTTTCAGCTGACGCAGCGGTGCGGAGTTGTCGTTGGCGAGCTTCCCAACATTTGCCATAGTAGACATCCGCTTCATATGATCGATCACCCGCAGATCTCCCTCCCGAACCATGCGCAGCATCTCCTGCTCCGCCTCGTAGGTACCGTGGACCTTTGTCTGGGTTTCGGATGTGGTTTGGTCATGGGTCGGGCCGGTCTGGTAATGCAGGTCGTACAAACTGATCTGCTCCCCCGTGATCGCATAATGCATCATCACGGTGTATTCCAATATTTTCGGGGAGGAGATGACCGGCAGTCTTCTCAGGTTCTCGATGAGGTCATATCGGGAAGGCAGGGAAGCGTACTGTTTATCGAATTCCTCGAGGATTGCCTTTTCCGGATAGGAATCCAGGTAAAAAGGGCCAAGTGTATAAACGTTTTTCAATTCGTCGTTTTCACGGCTGGAATCTACCAGCCACATGGTATGGAACCCGCTGGTGATGATGGATGGCCGTGTGTGCTTTATAGCGAAAGATTTGATTGTCTCAATATGTTCATCAAACAAAAACTGATATATATGGGAAAACTGAGGCGTTGTGGTTCGCAGAAGATTGCCATCCGCATCGTAGACCCACAGATACATTGGATGCACACATTGAATAAATTCAGCAAAAATGTCGATTTTTTCCATAAATATAAATAATTAGCTATTAATAATATATTTTAGCTACAATAAATCAAAGTATCTAATATTATACAAGAATCTCTAAATAATTATACATTGTTTCCCTGATAATCCTGATAATTGTTATCAATACACTGTGTATCACAGCAAAAAAAGGAGCAGTAAGATGGCTAAAGAAGCAAAGAAGGTAAAAGGTTCGCTGACTTTCAGAGATTATGCAGGGACCGCATTGATGGCACTGACCGACTGCATCAGCGCGAGTCTGATGACGTCCTGGTTCATGACGTACCTGACCGATTATTCCGGCATCGCCGGAGCGGCAGCGATCGCGACCACGATCCTGCTGGTGATGCGTCTGTTTGACGCGGTCAATGACCCGATCGAAGCCTGGATCATGGACAAAGCAAAGGTCGGAAAATTCGGGAAATACAAACCCTTCCTGCTGATTTCCATTCTTTTCGAATTCATCGGTGTGGTCGGACTTTTCACCCTGCCGGAAAGCGTAGCTGCCAACCGTCCGCTGGCGATCATCTGGCTTGTGATCGCATATCTGATTTATGATATCGGCGGCTCTTTCTTTGCGCCAAACCTGATCTACCGCACGGTAACGCTGGATTCCGGCGAACGCGGAAAACTGATGATCGCCCCGCGTATGCTGAACATGATCACAGGGATGATCACCGGATCTTTCCTCGCAATCGTCGCAAATATCAACACCTCCATGAATCTCGGCTCGCTTCACAGAGCATTTGGCAGAACGGTCCTGATTTTTGAAGGCGCTTTTCTGATCTTCGCTTTGATCGGTGTTTTCCTGGTCAAAGAAAAACATCATCCGAAGGAAGATGAGGACGAAACCGCGATCATCAAAGTCTCCGATGTTATCCGGCTGTTCAAAGAAAATGAGGCGCTTCGTATTCGTTTTCTGGCGACACTGTTTTCCGGTTTTATGTGGACCTTCATGTTCGCAACCATGCTTTACTATCTGAAGTACGGTTACTGTGTGGATCCCGCGACCGGTGCCTTTGATACGGACAAATATGGGATCTACTCTCTGATCGGGTCCATGATGATGCTGCTGCCGCTGCTGATCGGGACGGTTATTGCGACACCAATCATGAAAAAGTTTGAGACGACGGTCAAAGCCTACGATTTCGGTCTTCTGCTTGAGGCGATCCCGCTCGGTGTGATGTTCGTTCTCCAGATCCTTGGGATCCTGCAGAGTGTCCCGGTGGTGTTCTTTATCCTGCTCGCCATCGCGGCCACAGGTATCGGGTATAACTACATTCCCGGCGAGATCATCAATATCGAATGTATGGACTATGAACTGTACAAAAACGGGAAAGACCGCTCCGCAATGGTCAATGCTACCGCGAAATTCCTGGATAAGATGCAGAACGCCTTTTCATCCGGCATCGTCGGTCTGATCCTGATCGCCATCGGGTATAAGGTGGATGCCGCGACCGGTGACTATATCGGTGAGCTGTCCACGATCCCGACCATGAATAACTGGTTCATCGTGGTCATGGGGCTGATCCCGTTCATCCTCGGCATTATCGCGATCCTGATCTACCGGAAGTACCCCATCACGAAGGAAATCGCCGCGGATATGAAGGCAAAACTGACAAAGAGCCAGCTGGAAAATAACTGAAAATAAAGGATAAAGATCATGGCGGAAAAACAGTCAAATAAGAAAAAGAAACGGATCATCATCGGTGTGATCATCGCGATCCTCTGCATACAGGGCCCCCTGACATGGGCGATCCAGAGTGGAAGATTATTTACACAGGGAAATAAGGCAGCATACAGCGTCGCGAATACTGAGCCTAAATCTGACAGTAAATTATCAGGCAAAACAATAATATTTCTCGGCAGTTCCGTTACATACGGATCAGCTTCACATGGAGAATCGTTTGTAGATTATCTTGAAAAAATAGATGGAATCACCGCTGTTAAGGAAGCGCTCAGCGGAACGACACTGGTGGATAAGTCTGTATGGGGAAAGAAATCCTATATCGCACGAATGAAATCGATCGATCCGAATATTCCGGCTGATGCCTTTGTTGTACAGCTATCAACCAATGACGCGACAATGAAAAAACCGCTTGGGACAATTTCCGAAAGCTTCAGCAAGGAAGATTTCGACACCCAAACCGTTGCGGGAGCGATCGAATATGTGATCGCTTATGCAAGGGAAACCTGGGACTGCCCGGTGATTTTCTTCACAGGTACCCAGTATAAGAATGAGCATTATGCTCAAATGGTCGATCTTCTGCTGGAAATTCAAAAGAAATGGGATATCGGCGTGCTCGACCTGTGGAACGATCCTGAGATGAATGCTGTTTCCGCGGAAGACTATAAACTCTATATGGTCAATAGTATCCATCCGTCACGTATCGGATATCGGGACTGGTGGACGCCGAAATTTGAAAGTTACCTGTCGGATTATCTGAAATAGTCCTGAAATTTCGTCCCGACATCGGAGGAAGGTGAAACTGATGAGCAGGCAGTATAGTCAGATTTCACCTTCCTTGTATAAATGATTGACCAAAGAAGAATAATAACCAACAGAGGATCAAAATGAAGAAGCAATTATTCAACGAAAACTGGAAATTCAGAAAAAAGGGAACAGATGCGGAGCAGCCGGTCTGCCTGCCGCATGACGCGATGATCTATGAAAAGCGCAGCCCGGATGCCCCCAGCACCGATGCCGCAGCTTTCTTTCAAGTCGGTGAATATGTTTATGAAAAACCCATCAGCGTCTCCGCAAAACACGCTTTTCTGGAATTTGACGGTGTATACAAGGACGCAAAAGTTTATCTGAATGATGAATTGAAGAAAGAATACCATTACGGTTATGCACCTTTCACTGTCGAACTCGGCAGCGTCAAAGCGGAAGATGTCGTCCGGGTGGAATGCGGGATTGCTGCTGAGCCGGAATCCCGCTGGTACCCGGGCGCGGGGATTTACCGCGATGTGAATCTGTATACGAGCGATGCCGATGAATTTGTCAAAGTCAACGGCGTCAAAATCAGCACGCTTGACTATAAGACCGGCAAAATCAACGTGAAAGTGGACGCGAAAGCTGCGGACATCGAGATTCTGGATGGTGGAAAAGTGATCGCGCGGGGGTATGGCAATGACGTTGACCTTACTGTCAGCTCACCCAAATTATGGGATGCGGATCACCCATACCTCTATACTGCCCGAATCACAGTCGGGAATGATACGGTCGAGAAAAAATTTGGGATCCGCACCGTTGAATATAACAGCAACGGGCTGTTCATCAATGGGAAGAACACCCTGCTGCGGGGCGGCTGTATTCACCATGACAACGGTCTGCTGGGCAGCGCCACCTATTACAAGTCGGAATACCGCCGGATAAAGATCCTGAAAGAAGCCGGATTCAATACCATCCGTTCCGCACACAATCCGACCAGCAAACACCTGCTCCAGGCCTGTGATGAACTCGGAATGTATGTCATGGATGAGACCTGGGATATGTGGTTCTTCAAGAAAAATAAAGCGGATTATGGCGGAAAACTCTGGAGAGAACATCACAACGAAGACATTCAGAACATGGTCGACCGCGATTTCAACCATCCGTCCGTGATCCTTTATTCCATCGGCAATGAAGTCTCCGAGCCCGCAAAGCCGGAAGGCTTGCAGGCTGTCAAAGATATGGTTGCCCTCATCCACTCGCTGGACAGCAACCGCCTGGTGACCGGCGGCTTCAACCTGATGATCATCGCCAATGCCGCCAAGGGTAAGGGGATTTACGATGAAGAAGGCGGACGCTCCAGTGACGATTCCGGGAAGATGAAAGGCATGAACTCCTGGATGTTCAATTTCATCACATCCCTCGTCGGACCGGGAATGAACAAATCCGCCAATTCGGATAAAGCCGATAAGACTGTCTCCCCCGCCATGGACGCACTGGACATCGCCGGGTATAACTACGGATCCGGCCGCTATCCACTGGATGCGAAGAAGCACCCTACCCGTGTGATCTACGGCTCGGAGACCTTCCCTTATACCATCGATGAGAACTGGAAAATGGTCGAGCAGTATCCGACGGTGATCGGTGATTTCATCTGGACCGCCTGGGACTATATCGGCGAAAACGGCATCGGTGCCTGGGCCTATGGCAAGGGCAACGCCGGCTTCACGAAGCCCTATCCCTGGTGGCTGGCGGATACCGGTGCATATGACATCATCGGTACACCCAATGCGGAAGCCTTTTGGGTTCAGGCAGCCTGGGGAAAACTGGAACGGCCGATGATCACCGTCCAGCCGCTCAATCACGACGGACGGCCGTACAAAGCGACCTGGCGCGGGACTAATGGCATTGATTCCTATTCCTGGCGGAATTGCGAAGGGAAACGTGGCGTCTGTGAGGTCTTTTACAAATGCGACAGAGTTGAGCTCTTCCAGAATTCAAAGAAGATTGGCTCCGCAAAGGTAAAGGGATCCCGCGCGAAGTTCAACATCAAATACCAGCCCGGGACGCTGGAAGCCATCGCATATGACAAAGCCGGAAATGAACTTGCCAGAAACATGCTGACTACTGCCGGCCCGAACTTGCAGCTCAGATTGGAAAGCGAAGAGAAGACGGTAAAACGCAATGATCTCGTCTATGTCAACCTCAGCATCTGCGATGAAAAAGGCACCGTCGAGAGCAATGCAGATACAAAGATTCGTATCGAAGTCGAATATGGCGAACTGCTCGCCTTCGGCAGCGCAAACCCCTGCACCGAAGAAGACATTCATGCTGGGGAATATACCACCTATTATGGCAAAGCGCTGGCGATCGTCAAAGCCAAAGAGCCTGGCTTGATCACCGTGAAGGCCTCCGGAAACGGAATGAATGCGGAAACGACAGTCAGGGTCGAATAATATGAAAGCTGCGAATGTAAAGGTCGAATACCTTCGCGCCCCGATCGGGATCGACATCACCGAGCCCCGCTTCGACTGGACCTGTGAGGGCGGAAAAAAACAGACCGCTTACAAGATCGTCTGCCGTGACGGCAGTGAGGTGATGTGGGATTCCGGAAAGGTGAATTCTGCTTCCATGTCCCACATCCCCTATAAAGGGAAGCCACTGCAGAGCCGGCAGCACATCGATTTTGACATTACGCTTTGGGATGAAAACGATTCTGTCGGAGAAGCAATCACATCTTCATTTGAAATGGGATTGCTGACCCCGGCAGACTTCAAGGCTTCCTGGATATGCGGAGATTATCACCCCCAGCGAAACACGCGTTATCCCGTGGATTGCTTTCAGAAGGCGTTCCGCTTGAAAGACGGGATCGACAAAGCCAGACTGTATATGACGGCATGCGGGATCTACAATGCATACCTCAACGGACAGCGGATTTCGGGCAGCTATTTCATGCCGGGCACAACGGACTATGACAAACGGCTGTATTACCAAACCTATGATGTCACGGAACTGCTGAAAGCGGAGAACTGTCTTGAGGTTTATCTGGGAGATGGCTGGTACCGCGGCTCACTGGGAGCCTTCAGCGTCACGAATGTCTTTGGACGGCAGACGAAGCTGCTTCTGCAGCTCGAGATCACCTACGGCAACGGTCAGACAGAGACGATCTGTTCAGACGGTTCCTTTTCCTGGTCCAATGACGGTCCGGTCCGCTTCAATGACATGAAGGACGGGGAAGTCTATGACGCATCGCTGAAGCCTTCCTTCAGAGGAAAGGCAGTCATCGTTAGCGAAGACAAAAACCTGTGCGCGGCGAATACCGAACCGGTCCGACGGCACGAAGTATTTGATGGAAAGCAGACTGAGTACAACATTTACGACTTCGGTCAAAATCTCGCGGGGATCCTCTCCTTTGATGTGAAGGGACGGAAAGGACAGAAGCTGCGTATTGTATTGGGTGAGCGGGTCGTTGACGGCAAAGTGGATCTCTCGTCCATCCAGGAAAAACGGCCTGCCGGGGAACTCAGCAAATTGCAGACGATCATGGTCTCCACTTATATGTGGAAGCCGAAGAAGGACAATTATGTCCTGACACCGAAGCAGGAGGTTGTTTTCTACTGCAGCGGTGGAGATGATCATTATGAAATGAATTTCAGCGTTGCCGGGTTCCGCTATGCTCAGTTCTTCTGTCAGGATGAGATTGAGCTGCGCAATGTCAAAGCGATCGCGGTATATTCCGACCTGGACGTGACCGGCAAATTCGAATGTTCCGATCCGGATATCAACCGCCTGTACCTGAATACTCTGTGGGCAATGAAATCCAACTCTCTGGATTTGCCCACTGACTGCCCGACCCGCGAACGGCTTGGCTGGACCGGTGACGCGCAGGTCTTCTTCGAAACGGCTGCCTATCTGATGGATATCCGGGCATTCTACCGGAAGTACATCATTGACATGAAGGACAACCAGAAGAAAGACGGTAAAGTTTCTGCGGCAGTCCCCCGCTGCGGTGCAGACATCATGCTGGACAACACCGGTACATCGGTCGGCTGGGCGGATGCCGCGATCCTGATCCCCTGGCGTTTTTACAAGGCGTTCAATGATATCCGCATTCTGCAGGATAACTATGAGCTGATGCGGAAGCTCGGTATGTTTATGATCAAAAATGCCGGATTTAAGAATAAAAAAGACAACACCAAAACCGCCGCCTGCCGCTATGTTTACGAAAAGGGTGTCCACCTGGGTGAATGGCTGGAGCCGAAGGAATTTCAGGAAACCATCAAGCCAGGCAAAATGACCGTAAGGACCGAAGAAGCTACCGCTTACATGCATTATTCCATGGCTTGCCTGAAAGAAACTGCTGAATTACTGGGTAAGTCAGAGGACGCTGAACTTTTTGGAGAGTATTCCAATGGTTCAAAGCAGGCTTACAATGACCTGTTTTTGAAAACCATTCCGGATACGGATCGACAGGCGAAGATCGTTCGTCCGCTGGCGTTGGGATTGGCAGACGGAGAAACCAAAAAGGGACTCGAAAACCGTTTGGTTCAAGCTGCTGTCAACAAGGATTACTGTGTGATGACCGGATTTCTGTCAACGCCCTTTGTGCTGGATGTTCTGACCGATGCAGGCCGGAGTGACATTGCATATAAGATGCTCGAAAACCGGAAATCACCTTCCTGGCTGTATGAAGTTTCACAGGGAGCCACCACGGTCTGGGAAGACTGGGAAGGCACCGTCAGTCTCAATCACTATTCTCCCGGAGCTGTGACCGCCTGGTTCTTCAATACCATCGGCGGGATCCGGGTCAGCGGAGAAAATCACTTTGATATTCGCCCGATTCCCGGCGGTACGCTGAACCATGCTGCCGTGGAATATCAGAGTATCTACGGGAAAGTCCGCGTCCGCTGGGGAAAGCAGGCGGACGGTATTGATTATGAGATAGAGGTTCCGTCCAACACCAGCGCAGATGTCATTATCAACGGCGTCCGCAGCGTACTGGATTCCGGAATTTATCATTTCAGGGAGGAATGATGTGCGATTCGATCAGACCCGGTGAGTTATGGCTTGACGATCAAGTAAAACCAATCCAGGCTCATGGCTTCTCCGTTTTCTACGACGAAGCCAATCAGATGTATTACTGGTACGGTGAAAATAAGGAAAAAACCGACGGAAAGGGGACGATCTGGCACTGGGGCGTTCGCTGTTATTCGTCCAAAGATCTTTACAACTGGAAGGACCTCGGTCTGATTATCGAACCGACGCCGGATGATCTGGATTCTCCGCTTCATCCTACTTACTGCATGGACCGTCCCCATATCATTTACTGCGAGAAGACGAAGAAATACGTCTGCTGGCTGAAGGTTATGTGTGACGTGACCTCGCAGTTCATGTGCGTCATGCAGGCGGATAACTTTTTCGGTCCGTATGAAACCGTTCACAAGATCCTGAAACCGCTGAAGATGGATACCGGTGATTTCGCGCTGTATAAGGACCGGAACGGGGATGCTTTCTTCATCTTCGACCGACCACATTTTGAAGTTGTCACCGCGAAATTGACGGATGATTACTGTGACGTGGCCGGTGAGTATGTGGAAAATTACAAAAACCTGTTTCCGCCTTTCTCACGGGAAGCTCCGGCTGTTTTTGAAAAAGACGGCCGCTACTATATGTACACCAGCGGGACTTCATCTTACTATCCCAACCCGACCAGAGTCTGCGTTTTTGACGAGTTTTTGAGCGAATATCGGGATCTCGGCCTCGTCTGCATTGATGATGCGGATGGGACGAGCTTCTTCTCTCAGTTCACCTGTGTACTGAAAGTTTCGAACAGCGAGCTTTATATCGCCATGGCAGACCGCTGGAAGCCAACGCCTTTCCAACAGAAATTCGGCAAAATGTACCTGAGCATAGTCGAAAAGGCCATGTCTTCCGGTCGGCATAAAAACATCACGGAGCCCGATCTGAGTCCGAAAGAGATGATGGAGTTGCCGAAGAAGACCTTCAAACGTCACGAAAACACCTCGATCTCACGCTATGTCTGGCTGCCGATCGAGTGGAAAAACAACGTCCCCTACATCCGCTGGCATGATGAATGGAGAATCGAGGATTACCTGTAAAGAGAGGCATTATGGAAAGTTTTATGGTTGGTGCGGCGACTTCCGCACATCAGGTTGAAGGGAACAATACACACTGTGATTTCTGGGTGATGGAGAATCTGAAGCATTCGGATTATGCGGAACCCTCGGGGATCGCCTGCGACCACTACAACCGCTACGAAGAGGATATTTGCCTGCTGAAAGATGCCGGGCTGAATGCCTACCGTTTCTCCATCGAATGGGCGCGAATCGAACCGCTGGAAGGGCAGTTTGATCCGAAGGAGATCGAACATTATCGGAATGTCCTGAAAACCTGCAGAAAATACGGCGTAACTCCGGTCGTAACGCTGCATCATTTTTCCAGCCCGGCCTGGCTCATCGGCAAGGGCGGCTGGAAGAACAAATACGTCGTCGACGCATTCGGAAAATACACCCGATATGTGGTTGAAAATCTGAAGGACGAGCTCTCATACGTCTGCACGATCAACGAGGCGAATATGGGCTTCCAGCTCCAGAAAGTCATGAAGGATATGATGAATGCCTCCAAACGGGAGGGCGATGTTCAGGTCGGTGTGAAGATCAACATGAAAAACATCCTGCTGAGTATGATCGAGCAGGGCAGAGCCTTCCACTGCAATCCGCTGAAGATCAACGCCTTTCTGCGTCCCCGTTCACAGAAAGACGAGGAGATCGTGATGCAGGCCCATCAGAAGGCCAGATCCGTGATCAAAAGCATCTCAAAAGACATCAAAGTCGGTCTCACGCTTTCGTTGTTTGATTATCAGCCGGTCGATGGCGGCGAAGCCAATGTGGAAAAGCTCTGGTATGAAGATTTTGGCTTTTATCTGCCGTTCTTCCGTGATGACGACTTCGTCGGTATTCAAAATTATTCCCGGAAGCTCGTCAGCGCCGCCGGCATCCAGGATGTCCCGCGGAAGTCAGCCGTGACCCAGATGGGGTATGAGGATTATCCCCTCTCGATAGGCAATGTTGTCCGGAAAGCCGCCAAAGATTTCAGCGGAGAGCTGATCATCACTGAAAATGGCATCGCGACCGATGATGACGAACGCAGATGCGAATTCATCCGGGAAGCGTTCGAAAGTGTCATGCAAACCAAGGCAGACGGCGTCAAAGTCGGCGGATATTTCTGCTGGAGCCTGCTCGATAATTTCGAGTGGCAGGCCGGCTACAGCAAAACCTTCGGTCTGATCGCCGTCGACCGGAAAACACTGCAGCGCTATCCAAAAAAGAGCCTCTCTCTGCTTGGCGAGCTGGCTGCAGCCGAAATATGACACCCTCTTGAGATCTTATAAGGAGCTTACCCTATGGAAATGAACGCTTATGAAGAAAAACACCTGCGGCAACTGGCCCCTCACCTGGCAGAGTGCACTGTCCTGTTGAAAAAAGACGGCAGCTTCCCGCTCGACAAACCCAGCACGATCGCCGCCTATGGCAATGGTGTCCGGCGGACTGTCAAGGGTGGAACCGGGTCCGGTGAGGTAAACTCAAGATTCTTTGTTAATATTGAAGAAGGGTTGAAACAGTGCGGTTTCACTTTGATCTCCACGAAATGGCTGGACGAATACGACCGCGTTTACGTACAGGCACGAGCACAATTCAAAAAAGCAATTTTGCAGGAAGCGAAGAAAAAACACGTACCGGCAGCGGTCGCAGGAATGGGTGCGATCATGCCTGAACCGGATTATCAGCTGGAATTTGATTACAACGCGGACTGTGCCATCTATGTTGTTTCCAGAATTTCCGGGGAAGGCAGCGATCGTCAATACATCAAAGGCGATATTTTGCTGACAGAAACCGAGGTTCGTGATATCAATCTGCTGAATGAACATTATGAAAAATTCATGCTGGTGCTCAACACGGGTGGACCGGTCGATCTTTCGCCTGTGAATCATGTGAAGAATATCCTTGTCCTCTCTCAGCTCGGTGTGGAGACCGGCATCGCTCTCGGCAGGATCCTGCTGGGAGAATCTCCTTCCGGAAAATTAACTACGACCTGGGCAACACAGGAAACCTATCCAAAACTTGGCGAGTTCGGTGACCTGCATGACACGCGCTATAAAGAAGGCATCTTCGTCGGATACCGCTATTTCGATGCCTTCAATGTCACGCCATTGTATCCCTTCGGTTTTGGCTTGGGTTACAGTGAATTTGAGATCAAAGCCGGGGATGTTTTCCTCGATGGTCAGACAGTGACGGTTCAGGCAGAAGTGAAGAACGCCGGAAAGTTCGACGGAAAAGAAGTGGTTCAGGTTTATGTTTTCAAGCCTGAGAACCGTCAGAATCAGGCGAAGAAGGAGCTGGCTGCCTTTCGCAAGACTCGCCTGCTCCATTCCGGAGAAACTGAAATGTTGTCTCTCTCTTTTAAGTTATCGGACCTCGCTTCTTTTGATGTTGAAAATCACCGTTATTATCTCGAAAAAGGGAGTTATCGAATCTATCTGGGAAACAGCAGCCGGGACAATACGCTTATTCGAATGGTAACGGTCAACGAAGAGGTAGTCATCCGAAATGTCAAAAACCTGATCAACAAGCCGGATTTCCAGGACCCGGATATTAAGACTTTCGTTTCAGACACAGACAGTTCAACGGTTTTCTCCATCGATGCGGATACTTCTTCCGTTATCACTGAAACTGTTGATTATAATACGCTGGATCCGGTCAGTGATTTCGTAAAAAACCTCAGTGATGACGAATTGGTAACAATGAATATCGGAGCCTTCAACAGCAAAGGTGGGATGACCAGCATTATCGGAAATGCAAGCTTTACCGTTGCTGGGGCCGCCGGGGAGACCTCCTCTGCATTAAAGTCCAAAGGGATCGGTATTCTTGTGATGGCAGATGGTCCTGCGGGCCTCCGGCTGGCGAAAAATGCATCTGAAGATGAAAAAGGTATCCACTCGCTGGATTCCAGTATCCCGGCAACGATTCTTGAATTTATGTCACCGTTTCAGCAAAAACTGATGAAATGGATCCTGCCGAAACCTAAGAAAAACGCAAGAATTTTCCAGCAGTTTACCACTGCAATTCCTATCGGGACCGCGATCGGGCAAAGCTGGAATGAAGCGTTCGCCAGGCTCTGCGGAGATATTGTCGGGAGTGAAATGGAATTATTCCATGTTAACCTTTGGCTTGCTCCCGCTATGAATATTCATCGCGATATCCGCTGCGGCAGAAATTTTGAATATTATTCCGAAGATCCGCTGCTGAGCGGCAAGATGGCAGCCGGGATCACCAGAGGTGTACAGCAGCATAAGGGCTGTGGGGTGACGATCAAGCATTACGCCTGCAACAATCAGGAGACCAACCGGGCGAACAGTAACTCGATCTTATCGGAGCGAGCGCTGCGGGAAATCTATCTCAGAGGATTTGCAATTTGTATCAAAGAAGCAGCCCCTCATGCTCTGATGACCTCCTATAACCTGATCAATGGGGAGCATCTGAACCAGACCAAAGCACTGGTCAGCGATTTTCTGTATAAAGAGCTGCAGTATACCGGCATTGTCATGACCGACTGGCTGATCAATCACGGGACCATGGACAAGCGTTCCCGTTATCCGGGGGCTTATGCAGACAAAGTTGCCGCTGCCGGGAACTGCCTCTTCATGCCGGGCAGCAAAGGAGATTTCAATGACCTGAAGAAAGGCTTTGATAAAGGAACGATCTCCCGAAATCAGCTCGAGATAAATATCAGCAGATTATGTCGAAAGATCTATGAGTTGTATGATATGTAAAAATAGCCCCGATTCAATAGTGAAGACCGGTTTTCCGTCAAGAGCATATGGAAGCCGGTTTTTATTTTCAAATGAAGAATAACAAAACGGTAACATTTCGGAAACAATTCGGTAATCTTTGCCTGCTAATATATACACAACAAAACAAAAAACAATGGCATATGCCATAAACGGAGGAAAAGATGAATGAATATGAAACATTTGAAAACAGCGATAATGAATTTGAAATGAACGCTGAAAACACCAACACCATGTATCTTGTTACTGGAGCGGCAGGATTTCTGGGCGGAACGGTCTGCCGGCAGCTCATCGACCGCGGTGATAAAGTCCGGGCATTTGTGCTTCCCAACGATCCGGCGATCAAATTTGTACCGGAAGAGGCGGAAATTGTTGAAGGCGACCTCACCGACATCGAATCGCTCGAATATTTCTTTACAGTCCCCGAGGGGATCGAAACCATCGTCCTGCATATCGCTTCAATCGTGACTGTCAATCCGGACTACAACCAGAAAGTCATCGATGTAAATGTCGGCGGAACAAAGAACATCATCGAACTCTGCCTGTCTCATCCCGAATGCAAAAAGCTGGTCTATTGCAGCAGCACGGGCGCGATCCCGGAACTGCCAA
Organism: Flexilinea sp.; assembly: GCA_017432685.1. Classification (GTDB taxonomy): domain Bacteria; phylum Chloroflexota; class Anaerolineae; order Anaerolineales; family Anaerolineaceae; genus Flexilinea. The sequence continues at coordinate 14,381 of JAFRIR010000066.1, forward strand.
AGGGGCAGACGATCAAAGAGGTCGATTATTTCGATGAGACAAAGGTCAAGGGCTGCTACAGCATGTCCAAAGCTCTGGCTTCCCAGGAAGTCCTGGATGCCGTCCATCACCGCGGACTGAACGCCTGTATCGTTCATCCCAGCGGGATCATGGGACCGGAAGATTTTGCAGGCGGAGAGACAACAAAAACTCTGATCCAGATCATCAACGGCGAAATGCCGGCAGGAATTAGCGGGGACTTCAACCTCTGCGATGTACGCGATCTCGCACAGGGAACCATTGCAGCTGCGGATAAAGGTCGGAGCGGAGAATGCTACATTCTGGGAAACGAACCGGTTTCTTTCAAGGAGTTTTCACAGATGGTGACCGAAGAAAGCAGCGGCAAGAAGATTGGAATGTTCCTGCCGATCTGGGCGGCAAATATGATGGGCAGTATGATGGAAAAAACAGCTAAAGCCAAAGGCGAAAAGCCATTGATGACCACCTTCTCCGTTTACAATCTGGCACGGAACAACAGTTTTGACTCATCAAAAGCGGAAAAAGAGCTTGGTTACAATACTCGATCCTACCGCGAAACGATCCATGATGAAGTGCAGTGGCTGTTGGAGACCGGTCGAATTGCCAATCATAACGAAGAAAAACACACCGAAGAAAAAGCAGCGGCAGCTGCCTGAACAGAAAATAAAGGAGGAAAAGAAAATGCGTAACGTTAGTGTAATCACCGGAGGCGGAAGCGGCATCGGCTTCGCCATCGCTAAAAATATGCCGAAAGAAAATGTCATCGTGATCTGCGGAAGAACAGAAAAACGTCTGGAAAAAGCCTGCGAAGAACTGGCAGCAGAAGGCTATGATGCCCACTATATCACCTGCGATGTGACCAGCCGGAAGGATGTCCATGAGCTGTGCCTCTTTGCCAAATCCTTTGGAACCATCCAGAATGTGGTTCACGCGGCAGGGATGTCGCCCTCCATGTCGGATCCCGAGACCCTGATCCGGGTCAACGCGGTGGGAACGAAAAATGTGAACATGGAATTCTTTAAATACATGGAAAAAGGCAGCGTGATCGTGGATGTTGCCAGCAATTCCGCTTATTCCCTGCCTGCGATCCTGATCCAGCATGGGACCTACAAGCTGGCAGAATACGAGGAAGACGAGTTTGTGAAGAAAATGCTTGGCGAGACTGCAATGGCACGAGGCGCGTATGAAAAGGCCGGAATGGCGTACGCTCTGTCAAAGAATTTTGTAATCTGGTACGCCCAAAAGTGCGCTTTCGAATATGGAAAGAAGGGCATCCGTGTCTGCTCCGTGAGTCCCGGACTGATCGATACGGATATGGGGAACCTGGAGAAAGAACAGGGAGCGAAATTGATCTCATATTCCGCTGAAGAAAGAATGGGCACTGCCGATGAACTTGGCTTCACCATCGCCATGATCGCGAATGTCCGGAGCGGCTACCTCGCGGGAACAGACGTCCTGATCGACGGCGGCAGTACCAACGGTAAGAATTTCAAATAATAATCTTAAACGTGATGATGGTTGTTCCTTAATTAAGCCAACCCTGTTTCAACGAGAAAAAATGAGTTTATCATAGATACATAATAGGGAGCATCAAGATATTAAACTTAACAACCAGATGGATAATTCCCTTCATTTCAGAGGACCATGACTTGACATTCAATTTTTTACAATTGAAATCCGTATTTCAAATATCAAAAAAATATGAAATACGGATTTCTTCAAATAATAACGAGAAACTACTTTCAGTCAATAATTGATTTGATATAATTTCAATAAGAAATACTTTGGTGAAAGCTCTCAAATAAACTATAGGTTTGTAAAGTATAGTATTATCAATAACATAGTTACTAAAAAAAGCAACGATGAACCTTAACAAAAACGAATGGATTTTTTTACCCACGATTTCCGCCACGATTTCAGGGAAAAATTATCTGGTGAATAAAAATAATATTGCATTTTTACGACTAAAACAGCAATAAACAGTGCAATTTTGGACCAATTAATCCCCGAAAGGAGCCGCTCATAACCCGGAGGTCATTGGTTCGAATCCAATCCCCGCTACTTTTTTTTGCCTGTTTTACGAGTAAATTGATCGCAAAACAGGCTTTTTTTTGCCAAAAATGGCGAATGGAATTTTGAAGTTCCGAATTTCCACTATTTTTCCACGATATCTATGAGATACGAATGCCAACCTCATATTTCGAAAAATTTTAGAGAAAAACGCATATTGACAAGATGTTAACTGAAACAGGAAAATCGTGACAAAAATCACTTTCTTTATCAGATGATTTACACTTCAGGGAAAAAACTCGTTCATGATATCATTTTGAAAGGGTCTATATTGTTAGACAAATATAAAATTATGGAGGTTTCTATGAAGAAGTTGTTGGTTTGTCTCGCAGCACTCGTTATGCTGCTTTCTGTCTGCGGAATGGCCATGGCTCAGGATACTCTAGTCATTTACTCTGCCCGCAATGAACGTTTGAATAACATTGTTATTCCGGCTTTTGAAGAAGCTACCGGCATTAAGGTCGAAATGATCACCGGTTCCTCAGGTGAGGTCTTGCAGCGTGTAAAGGCTGAAGTAGAATCCGGCAACGTGACTGTTGACATCCACTGGGCAGCTGATGAAACCATGCTTGCCGCCAATCGTGACCTGTTTGAAGTCTATGTTCCGACCGAAAATGACAAATTGATGCCTGCTTTCCAGAATGACGGCACCAACTGCTTCAACAGTGCCTATGCAGAACCGAACGTCATGATCGTCAACACCGATATGCTCAAAGAAATGGGCATTGAAGTGAACAGTTATGCAGACCTGGCCCAGCCGCAGCTCAAAGGCAAGATCATTTCCGCCGACCCGGCGAACTCTTCTTCCGCCTTCCAGTGCCTGATCGGTATGCTCTATGGTATGGGAGATGGAGACCCGATGAGCGACAAGGCCTGGGATTTCATTGATGAATTTCTTGTCAACCTCGATGGAAAGATCGCTTCTTCTTCATCTCAGGTTTACAACGGTGTTGCCAACGGTGAATATGCAGTCGGTCTGAGCTATGAAGACCCCTGTGTTGAGCTGGAAGCCACCGGTGAACATCCGGTCAAAGTCGTTTACGCGACTGAGGGTGTGATTTTCCCGGGTGAATCCGTTCAGATCATCAAGAACGCTCCGCACATGGAAGCCGCCCAGAAGTTCGTTGACTTCGTCCTTTCTGAAGAATCCCAGAACGCGGTTGCCGCGGAACTAAACCTGCGCCCGCTGCGCATGGGTGTTCCGACCAATGCAAAGATGGTTCCCACCGATGAACTCAAACTGTTCGATGCCTATTCTGCCAAATACATCGCTGAAAACAAGCCGGCGATCGTTGCAAAATACCTCGACCATGTGGAAATGACACTTGAGTAATGTGTGGTCTGTGGTCGGTGGTCTGTGGTCAGAGAGCAGAGTTCCTTTGTCCATCGTGATTATTTACAAAACCGGCTCATATAACACGTTGAAAATTCAAAAGTCATAAAGCAAAACGGGAAGTCCGAAGCTTGTTGCAGGGCTTCCTGTATTTTTCACAAATAGAATGTAATTCGGCGGTAAGCGAAATAAATTCGATCACTGACCACCGATCACCGACCACCGTAAAGGAGGATAAATGGGTGTTTCTATTGAAATCGATAATGTCACAAAGGCATACCAGAACACTGTAGTCATCGAGGGGCTTTCTGCAACGATCAAACCGGGAGAGTTTTTCACACTACTGGGACCATCCGGATGCGGAAAAACGACCTTATTGCGTATGATCATTGGCTTTAACTCTATTGAAGCCGGTGAAATCCGGGTGGACGGGAAACGAATCAATGACATCCCGACAAACAAACGCAACATGGGGATGGTATTCCAGAATTATGCAGTCTTTCCACACATGAACGTACGCGACAATGTAGCGTATGGACTGAAGAACCGCGGTGTCGGTAAAAATGATCGATATCAAAAGGTCGATGATATTTTGAGGCTGGTCAAGATCGATCAGTATGCAAACCGTATGCCGGCACAGCTTTCCGGCGGACAGCAGCAGCGTGTGGCCCTGGCACGTGCCATCGTGATCGAACCGGATGTACTGCTGATGGATGAGCCGCTCTCCAACCTGGATGCGAAATTGCGTGTGGAAATGCGCAACGTCATCAAACGCATCCAGCACGAAGTCGGCATCACTACGGTCTATGTGACACATGACCAGGAAGAGGCTCTGGCGATATCTGATCGCATTGCCGTCATGAACGGCGGCGTGATCCAGCAGATCGGTACGCCGAAATTCATCTATCAGCGCCCGGCCAATGAATTTGTCTCCGGGTTTATCGGCCTTTCCAATTTCATTGACGCATCTTACAAGGATGGTGTAATCGATTTCGGAAGCTTCTACCGGGTTCCGCTGAAACTGGCTGATAATGCAGGTTCCGAGATCCGTGTTGCGGTCCGTCCGGATGAGTTTATCATCCGGAAAAAGAGTGAACCGGGTATTCCGGCAACCATCAACTCCAGCGTGTTCCTTGGGATGACACTGCATTACTTTGCGTCTTTAGATAACGGTCAGGAAGTGGAGATCGTGGTTCCAAGTGATTTGAGTGACATCCTGCCGGATGGCGAAAAAGTATCTCTGCAGGTGGTACCTGAAAAGATCAATGTGTTTGACAGAAAGAGCAAAAATACGCTGATTCCGGAAGGAGCGTAGTATGCAGGACAAAAAACAATCTCCGATCTGGACCTTCCTGGCATTGGCGATTCTGGCGCTGTTCCTGATTTTCGTCGTCTATCCGCTGGCGCTGGTCCTCTATAAAAGTGTTGTCGATCCGGGATCCGGTTCGATCACCTTTGCCAATTTCACCCGCTTCTTCTCGCGGAAATATTATACCAACACGCTGCTGAATTCCTTCAAGGTCACGACAGTAGTAACGTTGATCTGCGCTTTTCTGGGCTTGGTGATGGCGTACATCATCAAGCAGTACAACATCAAAGGCAGCAGCGCACTCAACATTGCTATCGTGCTGAGTTACCTGAGCCCTCCGTTCATTGGCGCTTATTCCTGGATCCAGCTGCTGGGTCGAAAGGGTCTGTTCACCAAAGCGATCAACAACCTGTTCGGTATCCAATTTGAAGGGATCTATGGGTTCTGGGGTATTGTGCTGGTCTTTTCACTCCAGTCTTTCCCTCTCGTTTATATGTATGTCTCGGGAGCTTTGGAAAACCTGGACAACTCCCTGAATGAAGCTGCGGAGTCTCTGGGCGCCAATAACTTTCAACGGGTCACCGGGATCATCCTGCCGCTGGTACTGCCGACCGTGCTGGCCTCCTCCCTGCTGGTTTTCATGCGGGTTTTCTCTGATTTCGGTACACCGATGCTGATCGGTGAAGGCTACCGCACTTATCCTGTGGTGCTGTATAACCAGTTTATGGGTGAGGTGACCAATGACTCGAACTTTGCGGCAGCCTTGTGCGTGATCATCATGCTCATCACGCTGGTTTTCTTCTTCCTGCAGCGCTGGATCGCAGCCCGGCATTCTTATTCCATGTCTGCGCTCAAGCCGATGCAGCCACGGACGCTGCGTACATTGCCGAACATCCTGTGTCATGTCTTTGTTTATCTGGTCGTTCTGCTGGCAATGCTGCCGCAGCTGACAGTTATTGTGACTTCCTTCCTGAAGGAGTCCACTCCGGGTATTTTCACCAACGAACTTTCGCTGGTGAACTACCGCACGATTTTCTCGAAGAATCCACTGGTGATTCCGAACACTTATATCTTCGGTCTGTGCGCAATCGTTTTAGTGATCACCTTTGGTGTGCTGATCGCTTATCTGGCGGTGCGGCGCAAATCCGTGATCACAGAGACTGTGGACACGCTAACCATGCTGCCTTACATCATCCCGGGTTCAGTGCTTGGTATCTGCTTCCTTTATGCTTTCGCAAAAGCCCCGCTGGCTTTAACGGGTACGGCAGCCATCATCATCATTGCGCTGACCGTTCGGCGAATGCCCTACACCATCCGATCTTCAACGGCAATCATCAGCCAGATCAGCCCTTCCATTGAAGAAGCAGCAATCTCGCTGGGTTCCGGTGAAGTGAAGGCTTTCTGGGATGTCACGCTGCCGATGATGATGCCTGGAGTGATCTCCGGTGCCATCATGAGTTGGGTCACTGTCATCAGTGAACTGTCTTCATCAATCATGCTATACCGGGCCAGTACGCAGACATTGACTGTTTCCGTTTATACGGAAGTCATCCGCGACTGTTTTGGCAACGCGGCTGCATATTCTACTGTTCTTACAGTTACCTCGGTCCTCTCCATGCTGCTCTTCTTTAAACTCACCGGCAAACGCAGTATGAGTGTATAACGAAAAAAGAATAATTCATAATAAAAGGCCGATGTTATTTTGGAAAGATCGGCCTTTTTTTGCATAAAATCATTAGACAGTTGGATTAAGTCATGAATTCGTGGATCCACCATTATCTTCCGGCAATTTCCATAAATATAGACAATAAAATATCGCCACAATGATCGTCACAACAACATATAGCCAATTTCCCATATGAGAATCGACAGCAAATTTTGAGAATGCATCGATCAGCCCATGCGAAAGAATGCAGGGCAGCAGGCTTCCGCATTTATAGAATACCATGGTAACAAGAAAACCCCAGCTGACTGCAAAGATGATCTGGATAAAGGTCTCAATACTTGCCTGTCCGGTGAACAGATTGAGAATATGTCCCAATCCAAAGGTAACCGATGAAATTATGATGGACTTCACGATTCCGTTTTTTGAAATAAGCGCTTTGAATAAAAATCCCCTGAAAATCAGTTCTTCTACATAGCCTACAAGCAGCATGGAAACCACCGCAAAAACCTGTGCCAAACCTTTATAGACAGGAGAAATCCCGTTCCACAGATTGCCCGTTGTGATGATCCACATCGGGATAAAGTAAAGATATCGCCTTGTATTTGCCGGCCATCCCTTGAGACCGTATTTCCCTTCCAGTTGATTCTTTTTTACGAATACAGCAGCCGATAACGCAAAAATAAGCAGCGCCAGCAGCATCCATGGACTCTCATCCCCGAATTCATCCCGAACCGGAGCCAGCACGAGACAGTAAATAAATATCCAGATCAGAGCAAAAAGGAGTTCATTCTTCTCATAGAGTTTTTTCATCCGCTTTTCCTTTCCGGAAAGCTGTCATTCCAAAGAAAACATTTTCCAACATTTTTACACATTTCTTCTCATCGAAGTCCATAGCGTTATTGGCAAGCAGACTGGCAAGTCCGTGAACCACACAGAAAAAAGTCAGGAACATTTCCCGTGCTGTATCTTCACTGCATTGAAGGCCTCCTGCTATAACGTCAAGAACACCGGATAAGTTCGGATCACTTATAAGTGCAGCTACGTCCATCCCGCCAAATTTGTTTGTCTGAAATAGAAAGCGAAACAGGTTCTTTTCTTCATGTCCAAATCGAACATAATTCATTCCAAGCGCAAGCATGGGATTTTCATCCATTTCTTTTGGCTTGATGTAAGCCGTATGAAAGTCATCGGCAATTTCATAAGCAGCTGCCCGAATCTCGTCAACAGTTTTAAAGTTATAAAGCACAGGCTGTGTGGAACATCCAAGATGTTCTGCGATCGACCTTGCATTCAGCGCCTCGTGCCCAACGGCTCTGATGAGCTCAAATGCGGCTTGTGCTACCATTTCTTTTGTAATCTTTATCTTTGGCGCCATCTGACCTTCTTATATTACTACTGTTATATAACATGCATTATACTTTAAATGATATTTTGGTCAAGGAGAATTAATAATTATTTACAAGAAAAAACTGCACCATATCCGGTACAGTTCAAAATAAGAGCTATGAGAAATTTAACTGAATGATTTGGAAACATCAAAAACAGTTTCTCTCCTGCTTTTCATGTTTACTCTCATTCTTGTTCCGTTTTCAGTATCGTGTAGACTTCATAGATATCCGAAATCGTGTGAGTCGGTTTTTCCTCATAGGTTCCGACATCCTTAAGTGCAGTCAGCTGGGAATGGATGTGAAACGTTTTACCAAATCCGGCTCGAGTAGCTCCGACAATATCACGGGAATAGGTATCGCCCACATAGGCACAATTTTCAGGTTTAGAGCGCATCTGATAAATTGAAACCTTGAAGATGTTGCCATCCGGCTTTCGGTAACCGGTCACTGAAGAAAGTGTCACATCCCGGAAATAATCCCGTATGCCATAATCCTCAAGAATCTGAAACACCTGATAGAGACTGGCGGTGTTTGAAATAATGCCAAGTTTAATTCCCATGCCCATTAGCCCATCAAGCATCTCCTTCACCCGGGGACGAAGGGCTCGATGATAATGGGAGACTTCATACATATACGCAAGTTCTTCGGCAAAGGGTTTCACCTGCTCAAAGTTCAAACCAAAGCGGGGCATGACATAATTTCCCCAAATCTCTTCCGGTTTCAGTTCTCGGTCATCACTGTCACGCTGTTTCCCGTAAGCGTCCCACCCTTCCTGCAGCAATTGAACAGCAGTTTCAACGTCTGCATCCAGTTTATATCCATGCTTTTCCGTAATTTTTAACATCTTTTCGGCAGCCTCACTGCGACTGGTGCTGTCAACAAAGATATCTTCCAGTGTTCCGCCCATATCAAACAAAACCGTATCAATCATAATCCTCCGCTTTATCATCGAGTCCTTCAGATTTTTTCCATATATACCAGGCTGAACCGCCTCCTAACAACAGCGGAACAGGCACCATAATCACAAACAAACGCAGGAAAATCGAAAGCGCATCCCGATCATCCTTCAGCATAACACACATCGCGATCAGGAACACCAGTGCAAAAATTGCCAGATAGACATATCCCAGAAAAGCCGGCTTCTTAGTACCGGTTAATTTCATAAGGAAAAGGCAAACTATTGCACCTGCCAGCCCTGGGACAAACGCTCCAATCATATCCGAAAGCCAGATTGGAAGTCCATCTGTGATCGGCGCCAGCACATCAACCAGCAGGTAATAGGCAGCACCGTAGACAACGAGATAAAAAGCGGCAAAAGTGATGCTATATGCAAATGCACCGCTTTTCATCTTTCCGTCTCTGGTGAAACGGAAAAATTCTTTAAATTCGAGCTTGTCCTGTTTATCGCTCATTGTCTGTATTGCTGTAAATGAAAGATGCACACAGGGCACAGCCCATCAGATCCGTTTTTGCGGCAGCCTTGGAACAGTCCCTGTGTGCTTCAAGTTAAATATAGTCCTTATTTATTCGGGCTCATATCGTGCCAGTAAGTCCAAAAGTCAGAGACATCCAGATAATTGTCATAGATGCCTTCCATGTTAAGCGGCACAGTTCCGCTGTCAGCCAGGCTGAAGGGATTCTTCTTGTTGAAATAATCATCACGGACAGACCAGGCGCCTTCCTTCATGACTTTCTTATAGCCTTCACCGGATCCATCTTCACCACCCATCATATAGCGTACAAAGAAGCGGGCAAGAGCCGGATTGTCGGAACCGGGGACAATAAATGAATAATTGGTGTTCTGACCTGAAACATAGGGCGCAAGTTCCGTCACCCAGGCGATCGGCCAGCCGTTGTCATCGCGGTTCCCGATCTTACCACCGGAAGCTAATCCGAGAACAGGATTTTCAGCTGTAGAATTGGCAACGGCCTCAACGATTTCATCACCGTCACCAATGAAGGTCATCTTCAACTGAGAAAGGCGGTAGAGATATTCATAACCGGCATTGTTCTCTTCAAAGCCGAGGTCATCCGGGTAGGTATATTCAATCGGTTCACCGTATTTTTCTTCATAGGCAGCTTCCAGATCTTCCGGCTGGGAGACAAAGTGGCTGAACAGCGCAAGATATGTGGATTCAGAACCGATTTCTTTGGAATAAAGGTCATATTTCTGATTGCCGTTTTCATCCAGTTCGATGATATCCCACCAGTTATTCACCGGTGCGCCATCCGGAAATGCATCTGTGTTGTAATACCAGAATGCTAAAGAAGTATAGAATGGCATACCATAGGTCAGCAGGCTGGGATCAATATGGGCGCAGATATCTTCCGGATAGTAAGCTTCCAAATATTTGCCATAATAGTTGAATGCAATATCTCCACGGGCATCGGCATCCTGAATCAGGTCAGCAATAATGTTTCCTGAGTCCACTTCGGTAACAACCTTCGTGATTCCTTCACCTCCATCCAAATCATAGACCTCAACGGTGAATTCAGGATACTCTTCCGCAAATGCATCAGCGATTTTGGACATTTTGCTGGTGGTTGAATAGACAACAAGCTTGCCGCCTTCGGCTTTTGCAAGTTCCAGGAGCTCATCCCCGGACATCGCGTTATATTCCGCATTGGTCGGAACGTCGATCGCGGCTGCGGTAAGAACCGTTGACAAAACCATTGTCAACACCATCAGATAAACAAAAATTTTCTTCATGATTTTCCTTTCATTTGTTTTATGCTGATATATGATCAGCTGCAATACATTTACTATATTGTATCATCTGTATCCGTCAAAAAATAATCAAAGACTTTTCGCCTTTTTCTTGTTTCTTGAATATTTTATCAAGCGAGTGGTTTCCTTGTTATATACATTGAAACGATCCGGTTTGATTTTCAGCAGCACTTCCTGGTCAATGTCATATTCGGCGATACCGATCTGCTTGAGCAGCAGTTCGTCACCACCTACGCGAACCGTCACCAGGGTTTCGGAACCGGCAGGTTGACCCGCATACACAATAGCAGTGATCGTGTTATCAGCTTCTTCTTCCGCAATCTTGATCTGTTCCGGACGGACACCGAGCACACAGTCAAACTCACCGGAAGGAATCTCTTCGTCTGTCCAGTCTTCCTTTGGATAATTGAAATCACCGAGGCTGCACTTCACGTTCATCACATCACCCTTCACGCAGGCTTTCCCGTTGATGAAATTGATGCGCGGGTTGCCGATGAAGTCCGCATTGCGCAGGTTATTCGGGTTCAGATAAAGATCCATAGGCTTGTCGACCTGGGAAAGCTTCCCGTTTTCAAACAGTGCGATCTTTGTGGACATGGTCAGAGCTTCCACCTGGTCATGGGTCACATAGATAATCGTCGTACCCAATTCCTTGTGCAGGCGCTTCAGCTCCGCGCGCATATCGGTACGCAATTTTGCGTCCAGGTTGGAAAGCGGTTCATCCAACAACAGCAATTCCGGAGAGGAAGCAATCGCACGGGCGATCGCCACACGCTGCTGCTGACCGCCGGAAAGCTCATTCGGATAGCGTTTTTCAAATTCAGCGATACGCATTCGTTCCAACGCATTGCGGACTGTCTTCTTTATCTCCTCAGAGGGCATCTTTTTGATCTTCAGTCCAAAAGCTACATTGTCAAACACGGTCATATGCGGCCAGAGGGCATAGCTCTGGAACACCAGATTCAGGCCACGCTTCGATGGTTCCAGATAGAATGCTTCGTCACAATCGATCGCTTTTTTCCCGTTGATCAACATAACACCGCCCTGCGGACGTTCCAGTCCGGACACTACACGCAATGTTGTAGTTTTGCCACATCCAGATGGTCCCAACAGCGTCATGAAGTCGCCATCTTCAATGGTTAAATTTACATCATGCAGAACATGGTTTGTCCCGTAATATTTATCAATATGGATCAATTCAATTTTACTCATCTTAACCTACCGATTTAAATATCTGATTTCATATTTCTTATTTCTTATTTCAAACTATCCCCAGCTCTTGCCGATATCCGCACCGGTTGCCAGGTTGGACAGGATGTAGGAAAACAGCACGAACACCAGCACCACCACTGAGATCGCGTCCGCCATCTGCGGGAGCACTTCTTTACTGTAAACAAATGACAAATAAGAGAGCGTTCGAGTGGAAGGTGTCATAAACAGGATGATCAAATCCAGCTCCTTGGCGATACTGATGAAAACCAGCAGAAAACCGGAAAGAAAACCGCCCTTCGCCAAAGGGATAACGATCTGTCCCAGTCGGCGCCAGAAGCTGGCACCGGCAATGTCCGCAGCTTCTTCCAATTCGGTTGATATCTGCATCATGGTTGCAGTGCCGGAACGGCTGGCAAACGGGAAATGTTTAACGACCGTCGCCAGCAAAATGATTGTGAAAGTACCGTATAGGGATGGAATCGGGCCGATCCTGCGGCTGAACATTGCCAGATAAATGGCAGCGAAAGCAACGGCAGGCATCAGATAAGGGATGAACACCAGCTGTTCAACCAGTTTCCCGTACCACTTGCCGCGTCCGCGGGAGGTGATATACCCCAGCAAACAACCGCAGAAAGCAGTGATGACCGAACCAACGATCGTAAGCACGACCGTGTTTTTCAGGGAGGAGAAGAACTCAGGGTTCTTGAAAATACCCGGATAGTTGACCATATCACGGGGAGCGTCCTTCAGTTCACCGATCCAGTTATAGAGGGTAAGGTTATCCGCACCGTAACCGGCGCCGGTCCGTATCTGGAAGGTTTCCATTACCAGAATAAACATCGGAACAAACATGGCAAAAATCAGGAAAATTCCCAGGAAAACCATGATCGGGTAACGGGCTCCGCCCAGCTTCATCATGGTGCTGTGACCACCCTTCCCACCGATCGTCTCATAGGATTTACGGGTACCGATGAAAGCCTGGTTCGCCCAAATGGTACCGGATGCCATAAGGATAAGCAGGATCGCCATGCAGTAGCCTACGGTTGCCGAACCGGTGTTGATGAAGTCATGCATTTTGGTTGCCAGTGTATAATAACTGATGCGCAGCCCCAGGTTGGCCGCCACACCATAAGTTCCGATAGATTTACTCAGTGTCATGATCGCAGAGGAAAGCACTGCCGGCATCACCAGCGGCAGCGTGATGGAGCGCAGGATATAAACCTTGCTGGCTCCCTGGATCTCCCCCATCTCTTCCAGTTCACTGTTGATGGAACGGAGCGAACCGGAGACCATGATGTAGGTGAAGGCATAATAATGCAGCACCATACACAAGATAATGGCAATCGGTCCGTAAGCCAGCCAGTCCGGTATATTCAGCCCAAGCCCCTGCAGAAAACCAGGCGATCCTCCCCTATTGTTCCGAAATACTGCCAGCCAGGCCATGGATTTGCACCAGGAAGGGATCATATAAGGGATCATAATGCCCAGTGTCAGCCAGCGTTTTCCGGGCAGGTCACTGCGGACCATCAGCCAGGCAAGTCCCGCGCCAAGCGGAACGGCGATAATGGTCACAAAGAAAGCAATCGTCAGGGAATGTACTAAAGGTGTGAAGAAATTCGCCTTGGCAAGCTTCCCGGTCAACAGGTATTTCCAATAATACAGTGTAAAATCACCGACCTGTGCACCGGGATCGGTTTTTTGAACCCGGCGCAATTCGCCGGCAGCAAGGACAAAGGTTGTCCGCAGCATTCGAATCAGGGGGACTGCAATGAGAAAAATCAACAGGACCAGTGAGATGAACACGATCATGTTGAAAGGATTCGTTACAACATCCAGAAATTGATTCTTCAGCTTTTTCCATGAAAATGGCTTTTTCGTCTCTGCCATCATTCACCTCTCAATTCAGGTGTCTGTAAAGATTAAACCGAAAACGTTTTCGGAATTGATTATTAAATATTTTAAGGGTATCTGGGTTGTTTGTCAACCCAATTGCACCCATAATCTCAGAGAGTATAGAGCAATGTAATATAAAAGTCATGACGATTTATACTACGCTCCGATCATATTGTCATAAGCCAGCTTGACCTTACCATAGTTTCCATCACGATCAAGGGCAATGCCGCGGCCGACACCGTCCACCACCTGCAGATTCAATCCGCGCGATTCGATCATCTCATCCAGCTCTTCCAGCAGTGCCGGCGCGGAACCTGGCTCTGTGCTGCGGCCGTCAAAGATAACATGGAGATAAACCTCCGGAAGATCCTTCGCCATTTCCGCAACCGCCAGAGGATAGTAGATGGAGCCATGAGAGGATTTTTTGGTCAGCAAACCGATCAAATGAAGGGCGCAGCCTTTTTCTTTTGCATGGGCGATAGACTTCAGCAGCACCGGATTTTCCATGAAAGAACCATCCGCGATAGCACTGTCCAGACGGATATCATCCTGAGGCACCACCCGTCCGGCGCCAATGTTTGAGTGACCGGCTTCCGAGTTGCCGGGTTTACCTTCACCCAGACCCACATAACCACCGGAGGCATGCAGGGAAGACCATGCTTCCGATTCCAGCAGGTGATCCCAGTAGGGTGTATCTCCGAGGAAGATCGCATCATTGTCCGTTTTGTCGCCGAAACCCCAGCCGTCGCAGATGATCAGCAGCATCTTCCGGTCTTTGCCGAAATCATGCCCGCTGCAAAGCACTTTTCCATCCATCTCCGCCGGCTGGTCGATTTCCATCACGTTCAGGACCGTCGGGGCAATATCCTTCAGGGAACCGTCTTTCAGTGTTATCGGAGCATTGTTTTCCGGATCGATCATGATAAACGCTACCAGGTTGGAGGTATGTGCCACATGCGGCTTGCCTTTGTCGGTATGCAGCACCTCGATGTTGCCATGATCGGCTGTGATGGCAACCACATATCCCGCTTTTTTTGCAGCGGTAACGACCTTTTCCAGTGCACGGCTCACATGGCCGGCTGCTTCGATCTTGGCGGCATCGTTTGCGGTATGACCGATCACATCCCCATTAGCAAAATTCGTTACAATAAAATCATATTTTCCCAGCGCGTCAACGACTTTGTCCGCCACCTCAGGCAGGGATAGCTCCGGTTTGGTGTCAAACGGAACTCCCTTCAGCGAAGGAACACAGGTATCAGTCTCACCGGGGAACGGTTGATTTTCCCCACCGTTCAGGAAAAAAGTCACATGCGCAAATTTTTCGGATTCCGAACAATGGAACTGTGTCTTTCCGGCTTTGCTCAAGACTTCCGCCAGCGGCATCTTCACGTGAGACGGGCCGAAAACGACCGGCAAATCCTTGAATTTTTCATGATAAAGTGTCAGGATGGAAAAATCCAGATTCTTCAGCGCTTTCCGCTCAACCTTATCAAAATCCGGATCGGTGAACATTTCGGTCAGTTCGATCTCACGCTCACCGCGGCGGCAGCAGAACACTACATTGTCACCATCGTGAATACAGCCGGTTCCGAGTGTGATCGGGTTCAGCGAATAATCAATTTCCCCTTTATCATAGGATCGGCGAACCAGTTTCGCCAGCTCTGTACCGCCGTGTGTCTTTTTCATTTCAATCATTTTTCTCACCTCCCGGCCATGCCGCCTCAGGCGGGATCATTGCCGTTGTATTGACTTTACCCGGTTCCGGGAACAAGTCCAGCAGCTGCGGGAAAGCGAAGATCACGCAGTCAGGACGGTTTTCCGAATTTAATGTATATTTTTTCGCTCCCCATTTTGCCGCAATGGTCATTCCCATGTTGACTGCCTTTGCACCGATAATATCCCGGTCCAGATTATCACCCAGAAAAGCGCTGTTCTCTGCGGGAATCCCGACTTCATCCAATGCATAATAGTAGATCGCCGGTCCCGGTTTGCGGACGTAACAGACCGAAGACTGCTGAACAGTTTTGAAATAGGGCCGCAGCCTGTCTTCATCCAGCCATTCATCGATCTCTTTTGTCCCAACCAGGTCGGAGATGATCCCGACCGCATAACCCCGGCGGTTCAGCTCTTTCACCGTCTCGATCCCGCCATCCACCACAACCCGACGGCCTTTGGTTCGCCTGTATTGATAGGTTAGTTCACCGGCATATTTCCGGATACGTTCCGGATCCCGGTCGTAAGCCAGCCAGCGGCCCCAGAGGACCTGTTCCGGAGCTTCACAATAATATTTCAGCGCCCATTCACGGTAAACATCATAACGGGGAGAGATCACTTCATCATAAAACTTTTCCGCATCTTCATCCGTGCCGCACATTTCTGCGATCTTCCGTTTCGCATCCAGAATATATTCCTTTTCCTTCCTTATGATCCGGAAAGTATCGCCCAGATCCAGATAAATAGCCCGAATATCTGTATTCATCAGGCCTCCTTTGGCGGGAACAGCGGCAGCAGCTCGCGAAAATCATTAATGACAGCATCCGGTGGGTTTTCCCCATTCGGATCCACCGGATGTTTCTTTTCCGGAGAATTGTAAATCACGTTATAAGCGATCCCGGCTTCCCGGGCACCTTCGATATCTCTCCCCTGGTTATCAGCAACCGATGCTATCTGTTCACAGGGTACGCCCAGATCCCGGCTGCTGACCCGGTAAATTTCCGCATCCGGTTTTCGCAGACCGCATTCCGGGGAAAGAATCACAGAGGAGAAAAGCTCCCGCAAGTTGTCATCATCCAGCCAATCGTAAACTTCCGTTTCCCCGATGAGGTTGCTGATGATCCCGAGCTTATATCCTCTTTTGTAAAGTTCGCGCAGCACCTCTTTCCCATGCTCCACAACGACCCGGCGTCCCTTTGACTGGCGATATTCATAGGATAATTTATGACGGTTTGTAAAAATCAGGTCATGCGGATAATCGAAGAGCAGCCACTTGCACCAGAGCTCTTCGTCGTTAGACTCCTTGTTTTCGCGTAAAGCCCATTCGCGGTATTTTTCGTAACGCTCTTCCACCAGCCCATAAAATTCTTCAAAAGGCAGGTCCGTCCCGGCCAATTCAGCCATATGGATCCTGCCCTGCTTCATCCATTCTTCATCCTTCAATGCAATCCGAAGGGTTCCGCCTAAATCAAATACGATGGCAGTGATGTTTTCGTTCATGCCTGCTTTCCTTTCCGATCCGGCAGGATCGTGAGCAAATCAGAAAGTTTCGTGATGACATAATCAGGAATAAATTCCTTGCCGGTGGCTTTTTCGCGGTTCAGCGTATCCGGTTCATCGATCCGAATCATCAAACCGAACCCGGCTGCCTGGGTTCCTTCTACATCACGAACGGGATTGTCACCAACATATGCGCAATTTTCCGGTTTTGTACCGATACAACGACAGGCAAGATAATAGATCTCGGGATTCGGTTTGCGCAGCCGGACCTTGGAGGAAAGGATGGTTGTCTTGAAATAACGAGCTACATGATCTGTCACCATCCAATCCGGGATCTCGGTTTCCGTCACGGTGTTGGCAATGATCCCCATAGTATAGCCCATGCGGTCGAGCCCTTCCAGCGTCTCACGGACATCCGGACGTGCGACCCTTCTGCCGTCATGATCACGCCACAAGCGTGTCAGCCGGCTGGCATGTGAAGCAATCAGCTCCGGATCATAATCCGGCAGCATATACTGCATCCACAATTCCATCTCAGAGCAATCGAGCAAAGAAGACTTTGCAAGCTTGCGGTAAGCCTTCCAGCGGTCTTCCAGTTTAGCAAAGAATTCGTCATGTGATTCTTTCGTCTCTGTGAGTTTCATCAATTCAGCTTCAGCTGCTTCAATGAACGGCTTATCCGGAAGAACGATCCGCAATGTGTTTCCGACATCAAAAAAAACTGTTTGAATATCTTTGTTCATAAAACCTCCGCGATGGTGTTCAACTTCACTTCCGAAAACGTTTTCGAAAGTAATTCTTATATTTTAAAACACCTTTCAATTCCTGTCAACAGTGAAAATGAAAGAAAAAATTATTAATTGATATCGGATCACAATCTTTGTACTGATTTTCACGCTAAAAAAAGAACTGATGCACTTGTATTTATGCGGACCGATCGCCCTCATGATAAGCATTGGTATGTACATCAATGAACTGAGCTTTCAGTTTATCATAGAGGATGCGCTGGCTGGAGTATAATCCGGAATAACCGGAAAAAACGTAGCTCAGGCCGCATGCAAACGCGTAAAAGAGCATTCCTTCTGCACCAAACAGCTCAATCGCCAGGAAAATGGAAGCGAGCGGACAATTGACCGCTCCGCAGAAAACCGTGATTAGGCCCACAGCCGCAGCGAAACCCGCAGGCATTCCCAGCAGCGGTCCCACAACGCAGCCGAAAGTGGCACCAATGAAGAAACTCGGTACCACTTCACCGCCTTTGAAACCGACAGCAAGTGTTATGGCGGTAAAAACCATCTTCCAGAGGAAGGCAGTCGAAACCGCTGAACCCTCTTCGATCGCATACCTGATGAGCCCCATGCCCGCTCCATTGTAGTCATTGCCAAGCAGCAGCGTCAGTATAAGGATGACTGCACCGCCGGAAAAAGCTCTGCCCCATGGGTTTTTTAGCAGTTTTTCCATGTTTTGTTCCGTGAAATGAAGGATCCCGCAGAAAACAGCCGAAAGTGTTCCTCCCAGAACAGCGAGAATTGCCACGCGCAGCAGCATCACAATGCTGAGTTGAGGCACGGAAACAGTAAAGCGTTCAGGAGTGATCCCGAGCAGAAGTGCAACGCCATAAGCGGTCAGCGATGCGATGAAACATGGAATAAACGCCGCGTGATAGATCAAACCGACACTGATCACTTCCAGTGAAAAAACTGCAGCGCCCAACGGTGTACCGAACAGAGCTGAAAAAAAGGCCGCCATCCCAATCATGGTTGCGGTCCGCAAATCCCGATCATCCAGCTTCAGCAGCCTGCCGATGTTATAGCCGATCCCACCGCCCATCTGAAGCGCAGCCCCTTCCCGTCCGGCCGAGCCGCCGGCCAGATGGGTCAGCACCGTTGTCAGGAAGATCGCGGGTATCAGTGAAAGGGAGACACCTTTGCCGCCCTGGATCTCCTGCAGAATATTGTTGGTACCCTGACCTTCCGTACGGAATAAGCGGTACAGGGCAACTGCCAGCATCCCGGCGACCGGCAGCGTATAAATCACCCACGGGTAAACTTCGCGGAACATGTTGGCACGGGAAACGCCATAATGAAAAGCGGAACCCAGAAGTCCACAAAGCAAACCGACAACAAGCGAAACCATTAACCACTTCGCCATCGCTCGGGCATAAAGCAGCAAATGTTGTGCATATTTCCTGATTTTTCCCATAAAAGCCTCAAATTTCAACCGCGGTTATTATAGGCATGTTTCTGGAAAAAATCAAGTTAAATGGTAACTGTTCAGAAACTGACCACACATCACAAGATACAGCCCTGCCGTGTTGGCTTTGCAACAACAGCAGGGCCGTCTCTGTGTGCTCTGTTGTTAATTATTATGTCGCGCTGCCTGCAAACTGTGTCATGTAGAGCTGATGGTATGTACCACCGCGGGCCAGCAATTCTTCATGTGTACCGGTCTCGATGATGTGCCCCTGCTCCATGACGACGATCTGGTCCGCGTCACGGATGGTGGAAAGCCGGTGAGCAATGATCAGGCTGGTCCGGTTTTTCATCAGCTCCACCATAGCGTTCTGAATATGCTGTTCGGTACGTGTATCCACCGAAGAAGTCGCTTCGTCCAGAATCAGAATATGAGGATAGCTCAGGAAAGCACGGCCTATGGTCAGCAGCTGACGCTGGCCCTGGGACAGATTCGCCCCTGCGCCGGTCAGCACCGTGTCATAACCATCCGGCAAGGCAGCCACCACTTTGTCACAATTCGAACTTTCAGCAGCTTCGATCATTTTCTTATCAGAAATCGAGCGGTCTGCGTATTTCAAGTTGTTACGGACAGTGTCGGTAAACAACACCGTATCCTGCAGAACGATCCCGACGGCATCCCGCAGGGTATCACAATTGATATCTTTGATGTTCATGCCATCCACAGTGATCTCGCCGCTGTCGATATCATAAAATCGCATCAGCAGGTTGACGATCGTGGTCTTTCCGGAACCGGTAGAACCGACCAGGGCGATCTTCTTTCCCGATTCCACTTTCAGGCTGAAATCATGGATCACCTGTTTACCGGGAACATAACTGAAATTGACGTGTTTGAATTCAATGATTCCGTTCGTTGTTTCAAGCCGTACCTCGCCGCTCTTGTCTTCGCTTTCCGCATCCAGAATTTCAAAAATTCGTTCCGCACCGGCAAGCGCTGTCTGGATCTGCCCATAAAGCTGGGCCAATTCATTGATCGGGCGGGAAAACTGTTTGGAATAAATGATAAAGGCTGATATCACACCTACGGAAATCATGCCTTTCAATGCGAACCAGGCGCCGAAAGCTGCCACGATCACGAAGGAAAGATTGTTGATCATGTTCATCAGCGGTCCCATGGCATTGCCGATCACATCAGCCGTGATTCCAATTTTTGTCATCTCATCACTGGCTTCATTAAATTCGGCAATGGTAGCAGCCTGCAGATTATAAGCCGTCACAGTCTTTCCGGCTGAGACTTTTTCTTCAACGATCCCGTTCAGCTTTCCAAGCAGTTCCTGACGGCGAACATAATATTTCCGCATAAGTTTAGACATCACATTGGTCACCACCACCGAAAGCACAACCGTCACACAGGTTAGCAGCGTCAACGGAACACTGTATCGCAGCATCATAATAATCGTACCAATGAGCGTTAAAACTCCGGAAAACAAAGAGGAAAGACTGGAAGAGATCACATTCGAGACATTTTCCGCATCATTCGTCATTCGGCTCATCACATCACCGTGAGAATGGTTGTCCAGCCAGGGTATGGGGAGAGAGACCACCTTACTGAAAAGATCTCCCCTCAATCTGAAAATCACACGTTGGGAAAGCCGAGCGGACAAGAATCCCTGCAGCAGGGTCGCCGCGCCGTTGAGAATATACACGAAAAGCATCCAACCCAATATAG
This sequence comes from Flexilinea sp., assembly GCA_017432685.1. Classification (GTDB taxonomy): domain Bacteria; phylum Chloroflexota; class Anaerolineae; order Anaerolineales; family Anaerolineaceae; genus Flexilinea. Next base: position 35,132 of record JAFRIR010000066.1, read on the forward strand.
CCGGAATTTCCGAAAATGCTCCTCTGACAAGAGCATCAATTGCATTCGACTGCAGACTCGGTCCGATCACACTGGCAATAACCCCGCAAACAACAACCAATGCCAGTAATGCGACATACTTCATTTCGGGTTTAAAGAAAGCTGTCAGCCGGCTGAGCGCTTTTTTCTGATCCTTCGGTTTTTCGACAGGTCTTCCCATACCTGCCCGGTTCCCGGTACGTTTGAAACCACGTTCAGCTGTGGAGGATACAGGCGCCTGACTCATAAGTTTTCCTCCTCTTTCAGTTGGGAATCATAGATATCCCGGTAAAGGCTGTTCGAGACCATCAATTCCTCATGGGTTCCGCAACCCGATATGGTTCCCCCGTCCAGCACAACGATCCGGTCTGCATTACGAACAGACGCGATACGCTGGGCAATGATGATCTTTGTCAAATTTGTATAATCCCGATTCAATGCTGCATACAGCGCCGCTTCCGTTTTGAGGTCCAACGCACTGGTCACATCATCAAGGATCAGGATTTCGCCTCCTTTCAGCAGCGCCCGGGCGATGGCGATACGCTGCCGCTGGCCGCCCGACAAACTCATACCACGTTCTGCTACGACTGTATCATAACCCTCCGGCTGCTGTTGGATAAATTTATCCGCCTGAGCAGCCTCAGCAGCTTTTCGAATTGCCGCTTCATCCGCACCGGGATCACCCAGTGCAATGTTTTCCCGAATCGTTGTGGAGAAAAATTCTGCCTTTTGCAGGCAGTAGGTTACCTTTTTCCGTAGTTCCGCCGGTTCATAAGCCCGGACATCGATCCCGTCAACCAAAACCCGGCCTTCAGCAGCATCGTAAAACCGCGGGATCAGGCTCACCAGGCTGCTCTTCCCGCAGCCGGTCGCACCGATAATTGCCAGCGTCTCTCCGGGAGCGATATCAAGGTTAATATTATGAAGGACCTCGGAACCATTATCCTGATATACGAACTTTGCATTTTCGAACCGGACAGACCCGCGGGTCCCATCCCCTTCCTTCGGCAGAGCTTCCTGCCTGATATCCGACTGTGTATCAATGATTTCCTGTATCCGCTTTGTGGAAGCCAGACCGCGGGAAAGTGTCTGGAAAATCATCGCCAGCATCATCATGCCATTCAGGATCTGGGAAATATAGGTGATCGCTGCCATCACGGTTCCGGGAGCAATGCTGCCTTCCTGGACTTGAATAGAACCGACATAGATGATCCCGACCACCGCCATGTTCAGCACGATGTTCATCACCGGCCGCAGGAAAGAAAGCAGCATTTGAACATTGAACTGTGTATCTACCAAATGCTGGTTTTCCGTCTCAAAACGCTGTTCTTCACTTTTTTCCTGCACAAATGCTTTGACTACACGAATTCCAGATACATTTTCCTGAATGATGCTGTTAAGCCTGTCAAGACTTTGCTGCAAAACCGTAAAGAGCGGGTTAGCCCGCCAGACAACAAAAATGATATCGATCAGGATCAGCGGGAAGGCACAGGCGACAATGACGCCGAAACTCAAATCCAGTGAAAGCAGCGCGGCAGACCCACCGATGAAAAACATCAAACAGCGCACCAGACCTCGGATAAGCTGCATGATCAGCTGCTGAACCTGTGTCACATCATTGGTGATGCGGGTGATGAGCGATCCGGTGGAAAACGCATCTGTTTGCTCAAAGGAAAAAAACATGATCCGCTCGAAGCACAACTTGCGGATGTCATTCCCGGCGCCCTGTCCGGTCATGTTAGTAAACACTCCGGAAAGAAGTCCGCATAAGCCTCCCGCGAGCACCACCAGCAGCATCCGGATACCGGTCGAGAGGATCAACTGCACGTTCGGTTGGCCGCCGTTCGAAAGTCCGAGAACACCTTCGTTGACGATCTCTGCCATCATACGCGGCTGATACAGGTCGATATAAACCTCCCCGATCATAAATGCCGAGGCCAGCAGCGCCATATACCAATATTTTTTCATGAAGCGGAACAAAAGCTTCATCTGATACTCCTTGTCTTTATTCGCCTGAGACGGAATTTCTTTACAAGTATACATCGAAAATCGATATTTCAAGTATTATAATTCATACAAAAGTTTGATTGATTCATCAAGGAAAATTCAGCTATGGAAACACAGATCATCAAGGGAAACATTATTTCCGCACCGGAGTTCGGAAAGATTGATATCACAGAAAACGGCTATCTTATTGCCGAAGACGGGAAAATAAAAGGGATTTATCAGAAGCTTCCACAGGATTATGAAAACTTGAAAATTGAAGATTACGGAGATGCTCTGGTGATGCAGTCCTTTGCCGATATGCACCTGCATGCACCACAGTATCCCATGTTGGGAATGGGAATGGATATGCCGCTGCTGGATTGGCTGAATACCTACACTTTTCCAACGGAAGCCTGTTTCAAGGACACCGAATTCGCACGGAAAACCTACCATAGACTGGCGGGTGAACTGGCTGCAAAAGGAACCACCCGTGTATGCATATTCTCCTCGATCCATCGTGAAGCGACCCTGATCCTGATGGAAGAACTCGAAAATGCCGGCATCACCGGTTATGTCGGCAAAGTCAACATGGACCGCAACGGCGGGGAGAATTATCAGGAAACTACGGAAGAATCAATTTCGGAAACGATAAAATGGCTGGAAGCGTGCAGTTTTGAGCATATCAAACCAATGATCACGCCCCGTTTTACCCCGAGTTGTTCCAATGAACTGATGCAGGAATTAGGGAGGATCGCAAACGAAAAGAAGGTGCCAATCCAATCGCATCTTTCAGAGAACACCGGTGAACTGGACTGGGTGAAAGAGCTGCATCCGGACTGCAAGCAATACTGGGAAACCTACCGGAAATATGGTCTGTGGAATGACAAAACTCTGATGGCTCATTGCGTTTGGTCCGATGAGCGTGAACGAAAAGGAATCAAAAATGCGGGCGTATGGGCCGTACATTGTCCTTCTTCTAACGAAAATCTGGTTTCCGGTTATGCACCGGTGCGGATGATGCTGAACGAAGGATTGAACGTGGTTTTGGGGAGCGATATCGCCGGCGGTGACCACCTTTCCATGTTCAAGAACATCACTGCAGCCATCCGCGCTTCGAAAGCCCGGCGCATCATGGACAATTGGAAAACAGATTTTCTAACCGTTGAAGAGGCATTCTATCTCGGTACATCCGCAGCAGCGCCCTTTTTCGGAGAAAATCCCGGTTTTGCACCTGGCAACATGCTCCATGCCATCGTTGTAGAAGATGGAACACTTCCCATGGTCCGTCCGCTTTCTGTTCATGAACGCTTTGAGCGCTGCGTTTATCGCCGCGAACACGGGGGCGTAGTGGCTGTTTACAGTGAAGGGAAAAAGATTTACAGTAAATAATATTTCAAAACAATAGAGGAGCACAGCCGTGCTCCTCTATTGTTTTGGTAATTATTGTTCAGCCGGTTCCATGTCATCGCGGCCGTGCTTGCAGATCGGACACTGATAATCCGCGGGAAGTTCCGGACCGTCGAAAGGTTCGAAGTAACCGCAGATCTTGCAGATAAAGCCTTTCTTCTTTTCGACCTTCACCGCCGGGACATATTCGAAAGCTTCTTTGCCATGCTTGCAAAGCGGGCAGACATAATCGTCCGGGAGCTCCGCACCCTCATTAAAATAACCGCAGACAGTGCAGCGCCAGCCTTCCTTCTGTTCAGTCACAGGCGCTTTCTTCGGCTTGATGTGCGCATGATAGTAGGCATAGGTCGCACTCGGAGCATTGGAAAGAACCTTTGCTTCCGACACTTTGGCAATAAAAAGCGTAGATTTACCCAGGTCAACCGATTGGATCACTTCACAGCCAAACACAGCATTGGTATAAACTGGAATATAGCGGATTCCATTCCCAAGTCGATCCGCATAGTCCACATCAGCAAATTTATCAACGTCACGCCCGGATTGGAAACCAAAGTGCTGGAACAGGGAGAAGGGAGCATCTTCCGTCAGCACGGAAATATTGAACTTCCCGGCGGATTTGATCATATCTGCGGTATGGTTTTTATTGATCACAGAAATCGTGACGGTCTTCGGGTCACCGTCAGCCGCCTGACCGGCAGAGTTGATGATGCAGCCATAATCTTTCCCGTCCATCTGAGTCGTAACGATTTCCAGACCATAAGTAAATTTGAAGAAAGCAGTCGGATCGACAGAAGCAACAGCCTTTGTGACATAGGCTGCTTCCGCAGCAGCAGCCGGAGCAGCGAGCACTTCTTTCACATCGTACAGCTTCGGATTGATATCCAGCGCAATCGCATCAGCCATGGCGTCCAGCTGGTCCAGTGTAGCAGCCTTCGGAGATGACTTGATGGTGATGGTATCGGCGATGAATTCCGTTCCAGGCAGTTTAGAAAGCATATCTTTCATGATCTTTCCGCTCATCGGGCCCCAGGAGCCGTTTTCCAGCAAAGCAACTTTGCGGTTTTTCAAGCTATGGGCCACAATATCATTGAGCAGGTTCTCCATAGTAACAAAAACACCGGCATTATAAGTAGTGGCAGCAAAAACCATATGACTGTTTTTGAAAGCGCTGGCAACTATATAACTGGCGGGGATAACGGAAGTATCGAACATCTCCACCGGGATCCCGCGGTCAACCAGTTTTGCAGCCAAAATATTCGCCATGTTTTCCGTATGACCGTAAACAGAGGCATAAGCCAGGCAGACACCCTTAACTTCAGGCGTATAAGTAGACCACTGATTATACTTTTCCAGAAAATCACCGAAATGACTGCGCCATACGAAACCGTGCAGTGGACAGACATAATTAATTTCGAGTGCCGAAGCCTTTTTCAGGACAGTCTGAACCTGTGGACCGTACTTACCGACAATATTGGTGTAATATCGGCGGGCTTCGTCCAGCCAGTCATGCATAAAGTCCACTTCATCCGCAAAGATATGTCCGTTCAGTGCACCGAAGGTGCCGAAGGCATCCGCTGTAAAAAGGATCTTATCCGTCAGGTCATAGGACATCATCACTTCCGGCCAATGAACCATGGGAGCATTGACAAAAGTAAGATTGTGTTTGCCTGTTGAAAGCGTATCGCCCTCTTTGACGATATGAAGCTTGCCGCTCATATCGTAATCAAAGTAATTGGCAAGCATATCCTTGATTTTGGCGTTACAAACAATTGAAGCTTCCGGATAGCGATAGATCAGATCTTCGATGGTCGCCGCATGATCCGGTTCCATGTGATGGATCACAAGGTAATCCAGCTTCCTGCCGTTCAGGCCGTAAGCAACATTGTCAAAGAATGTATGTGTTACAGCCTTATCGACGGTGTCAAACAAAACCGTTTTTTCATCCAGCAAAAGATAGGAATTATACGACACTCCGTCAGGAACCCCGTAAACCCCTTCAAAGCAGGTCAGTCTGCGGTCATCAGCTCCAACCCAAAGCAAATCGTTCAAAATTTGTTTCGTGCAATGCATAGTTAACCTCCAATAATAATTAACTCTATTGTATCGTATTATCAGAATTCTGATAAGTGAGCAATTTTCCTAAACTCACGAACAAACAAATAATTCAAAGAATTTTCATATTAAAATAGGCATTTACATATTATAATAGTATAAGGAGTTATTTAAAGGCTGATTAAAAGGCAGAGGCATGAAATACCTGATTGATTTTTTTCATCAAAAAGTTCCGAAAACTGTGACGGAAATGCCTGAATATTTTAAAAGCGCATTGGTCATAAATGAAGAGCTGATGTCTTTTTATTTTCTGCTCAGTCTGCTTGTTTTTATCTGGAAAAATCAGCGATTCGAAATCATTCCCATTATTCTGCTGGTTTTGATGACCGCATGCCTTGCGTATCATTCAAAAATGAGTATGCGGGCAAATATCATAACTTTTACATTGCTTGTACTAATTTGGACAGGATATTATGTTTACGCGTTTGGATGGGCCTGCGGCGGTCAGCATATGCTTTTGCCATTGCTGGTACTCTCCTTTTTCAACATATACAATTCTCCGCGCAAAAAATTAGGGATGTTAGTTGGACTTCTTATATTTCGGATGGTTCTATTCGACTATTCGATTCACCACATCTCACTTTACCAGCTTGACTCAACCACCAATATCATTTTTCAAACCATCAACAGCATCACCCTGTTCCTGATCCTTGCAATTGACTTTATCATTTTCGGTTCCAGCATTCAAGATACCGAGCGGGAACTTCGTCTCAACAACCAGGAACTGCATAAAGAGGCAGATACGGACCCGCTTACAGGGCTTGCAAACCGCAGGGGGATGCTTGATATGATAACGTTTTATCGTGAAGTATCACCGGATATGCCATTTTGTGTCGCTATCGGAGATATTGATTATTTCAAAAAAGTAAACGACACCTACGGTCACAATTGCGGAGATTATACGCTGAAAGAATTAGCCAGACTTTTTCGAGAACGTTCGGAGACAAAATATGAGACATGCCGCTGGGGTGGAGAAGAATTTTGTTTTTTCCTGCCTAACCAAAATCTTGACCAGGCGTGGAATGAAATGTTTGATCTTTGTGAAGCAGTGAGGAAAATGAAACTGAGCTTTGAAGGAAATGATTTTTCCATCACGATCACCATCGGCATTGAAGAAAACGATTTTCATTCACCCATTGAAACAATTCTGGATAAAGCGGACAAAAAACTTTACATGGGCAAAGTCGCAGGACGCAACAGGGTCGTGATGTAAAAGCACCGGTCTATGATTGATGCCGTGAAAACGCAGGTGTAATCCTGTGTTTTTTTAATTCTTTCTATTTCCCATGTATAATAAGAGGGTCGAAATGAGGAGAGATATCATGGAAAATACTTATGACGTGTTGATTATCGGAGCCGGTCCCGGAGGGATATTCTCCGCATATGAATTGATTCGGCTTCATCCCGATCTCAAAATTGCCATGCTGGAAAGCGGCGGACCGCTGGAAAAAAGAAAATGTCCCATTGACGGTGTAAAAATCAAGAACTGTATTAATTGCGAACACTGTTCCATCATGAACGGATTTGGCGGTGCCGGTGCATTTTCCGACGGAAAATACAACATCACTAATGATTTCGGAGGCACACTGCATGAATATATCGGGAAAGTCACAGCATTGGACCTGATGCATTATGTCGATGAGATCAATATGTCCCATGGCGGAGAAGGAACCAAACTTTATTCCACCGCCAATTCCGAATTCAAAAAAATCTGCATACAAAACGGACTGCACCTGTTAGACGCATCTGTTCGTCACCTTGGCACCGACAAAAATTATGTTGTCCTTCAGAACATCTATGCAGAGCTGAAAGACAAAGTCGATATCCATTTCTATACAACCGCCGAGAAGGTAGAAAAAAAAGAAGGCAAATACGTTGTTCATACAGCAAAAGAAACCTTTGAAGCCCCGATTTGCATCATCTCCGGCGGGCGCAGCGGCTCCAAATGGATGGAACAGGTATGCCGCGACCTGAAGATACCGACAAAATCCAACCGGGTCGATATCGGTGTAAGAGTAGAGCTTCCGGCAGAAGTTTTTTCACACATCACCGATTCTTTGTATGAGAGCAAGATCCTTTACCGCACAGAAAAAACCGGTGACCTGGTCCGCACCTTCTGCATGAATCCGCACGGCGCTGTTGTCAACGAAAACACGAACGGCATTGTCACAGTAAACGGACACAGCTTTGAAGATCCCTCAAAATGGACCCAAAACACCAACTTCGCGCTGCTGGTCACCAAACATTTTTCCGAACCCTTCAAGGACAGCAACGACTATGGCGAGAGCATTGCCCGACTTTCCAACATGCTGGGAGGCGGTGTATTGGTACAGCGCTTTGGTGACCTGATTCGGGGTCGGAGAAGCACGCCCAGCCGTATGCGGGAATGTTTCACGGTACCTACGCTTGCAGCCACGCCCGGAGACCTGAGCCTTGTTATTCCCAAACGCATTCTGGACGGCATCATCGAAATGATCTACGCACTTGACAAAATCGCCCCCGGAACCGCTAACATTGACACGCTTCTATATGGTGTTGAAGTCAAGTTTTATAACATGGAAGTTGCTCTTGATGAACATCTCCAGACGCTGCACAAAGGTCTTTTTGTCATCGGTGACTGCAGCGGGATCACCCACTCTCTCTCCCATGCCTCTGTCAGCGGCGTTCATGTGGCACGCTACATCAGCGGACTGTGATCAGCATTGAATCGGTGATTGAAAACAGGGTTTGATTTGAAAAAAATATTCTCGTTTCTAAAACAATATCGGAAAGAAGCCATCCTCGGACCGTTGTTTAAGCTGCTCGAGGCTTCTTTTGAGTTACTGGTTCCCCTTGTTGTTGCAGACATCATCGATGTCGGTATTGCAAATGGGAACCGAAATATTATCATCCGCGATGCGCTTATCATGGCAGCATTGGGACTGATTGGAATGCTGTTTTCCATCACGGCACAGTATTTTTCCGCAAAAGCGGCAGTCGGGCTGGCTGCCACGGTTCGGCACGAACTCTTTAATCACATCCAAAACCTGTCTTACAGCAGGTCTCAGACGATAGGAACAGCGACCCTGCTGACGCGTATCACAAACGATGTTAACCAGGTCCAAACGGGACTCAACCTGGCGCTGCGCCTTTTGCTGCGTTCGCCTTTCATCGTTTTCGGTGCCATGATCATGGCTTTTACGGTCAATGTGAGAGCAGCGCTGATTTTTGTCATCACCATCCCGCTCCTGGCTGTGGTGATTTTTGGCATCATGAAAATCACCACACCGCTTTACAGGAAAGTCCAGTCAAAACTTGATAGACTTCTCGGCTTGACAAGGCAAAACCTCACCGGTGTCCGCGTGATTCGTGCATTCAACAATGAAGCTAAAGAGCTTTCCGATTTTGAATCCGGCAACGAAGCGCTGACACAGATGCAGCAGCATGTTGGACGCATCTCTGCACTGATGAACCCGCTGACCTATGTAATCGTCAACGGAGCAACAGCTGGATTGATCTATTACGGAGCGCTGCGTGTCAACATCGGTGAATTGACACAAGGGCAGGTCGTCGCGATGGTCAATTATATGTCCCAGATTCTGGTGGAATTGATCAAATTTGCAAACCTGATCGTCACTATTTCCAAAGCTATAGCATCCGCTGACCGAATTCAGGACATTCTCGAAATCGAGACCGGAATGGAGATGATACCGCCTGAAAAAACATCCGATGACAGATGTCTGGAATTTGATCACGTCCACCTGACCTATCCGGATGCAGGCGCAGAAGCGCTGACTGACATTCATTTCTCAGTCGGCCATGGTCAGAGCCTCGGTATCATCGGCGGGACAGGCTCCGGGAAAAGCTCTGTTGTCAATCTTATACCGCGGTTTTTTGATGCCACATCCGGCACGGTACGCATCGACGGACAGGACGTGCGATCTTACAAACCGGAAGCCCTTCGGAAAAAGATTGGGCTGGTCCCGCAAAAGGCAACTCTGTTCAAAGGTACGATCCGTTCAAACCTGCTTATGGCAGATCCCGAGGCAGATGAAACCACCATGTGGGAAGCGCTGCGCATTGCCCAGGCAGAAGACTTTGTCCGTGGGAAGGAAGGCGGGCTGGATGCGGAAGTCGCCCAGGAAGGGCGCAATTTCTCCGGCGGGCAGCGCCAAAGGCTAACCATCGCCCGTGCGCTGACGCGCAAACCGGAAATACTGGTTTTGGATGACAGCGCTTCCGCTCTTGATTATATGACCGATGCTAATCTGCGCAGGTCTATCCGCCAGGCCGACTCGAACATGACAGTCATCATTGTTTCACAGCGAACCGCCTCTGTACGTTTTGCGGACCAAATCATCGTCCTTGATGACGGAAAAATCTGCGGGTTGGGAAATCATGATGAATTGATGGAAAACTGTCCGGTTTACCGCGAGATCTATGATTCCCAGTTCAGGAAAGAAACTGCCGGGAAGGAGGAATTCCGTGAAAAAGAATAAAGCTAAAGCTTCCCCCGGAACTTTCCGAAAGGTCATGAGCCGTGTCCGCAGTCACTGGCCGCTGCTGCTCATTTCCATACTCTGTGCTGCTGCAAATGTTTTCCTGACACTTGCCATCCCGGTCGTCAACGGGAATGCAATCGACTATCTCATCGGAGAAGGAAGGGTCGATCTCACGGCTGTACTGGAAACGCTGACAACCGTTCTTGTCTGTGCAGGGCTGGCTGCTGCCGCTCAATGGTTGATGAACATCTGCAACAATCGCATGACCTTTGAGATCGTGCAGGAGATGCGTAATGATGCGATGCGTAAAATCGAGAGCCTTCCGCTGAGCTATCTGGATTCCCATCCTCACGGAGATATCGTCAGCCGCGTCATCACGGACGTTGATCAGTTTGCCGACGGCCTGCTGATGGGCTTCACGCAGCTTTTCAGCGGGATCCTCACAATTCTCGGCACACTTGGCGTGATGTTTTCTGTCAACTGGCAGACCGCTCTGTTAGTGGTCGCAATCACACCGCTTTCCCTGTTTGTCGCATCATTCATCGCCAAACATACCTTTGATATGTTCAAGCTCCAATCGGAAACCAGAGGAGAACAAACCGCCTTTATGGAGGAGATGATCGGGAACCGGGAAGTCATCAAGGCTTTTTCCTTTGAAAAGAAAGCCCTGGAGCAATTTGATGAGATCAACGAACGAGTAAAAAACTATTCGCTTCGGGCAACATTTTTCTCTTCTCTCACCAATCCCGGGACCCGTTTTGTCAACAACCTGGTGTACGCGGCTGTTGCGCTCACCGGGGCGCTTTCAGCGCTGCGCGGACGGCTGAGCGTCGGACAGCTTACCGCCTTTCTCAGTTATGCCAATCAATATACAAAACCCTTCAATGAAATTTCAGGCGTCATCACGGAATTTCAAAACGCGCTGGCCTGTGCGGAGCGTATCTTCGAACTGATCGAGGCTGAACCGCAAACACCGGAACCGAAGGATGCTTTTGTTCTGAAAGGGACCCATGGTTCCGTGGAAGCCGATAACGTATGGTTCTCTTACACTCCCGACCAAAAACTCATTGAAGATTTTTCCATCAATGTCAAACCCGGTCAGCGTGTTGCCATTGTCGGACCAACAGGCTGCGGCAAGACCACCATCATCAACCTGCTGATGCGGTTTTATGACGTGAAAGCAGGTTCGATCAAAGTTGACGGACATGACATTCGGACAGTGACCCGCCAAAGCCTGCGCAGCAATTACGGAATGGTTCTGCAGGAAACATGGCTGAAAAATGCTACGATACGGGAGAACCTTTGCATGGGGAAACCCGACGCAAGCGAGGAAGAGATGATCGCAGCCGCGAAAGCAGCTCACGCGCACAGCTTCATCCGACGTCTGCCGCAGGGATATGACACAATTATCACCGAATCCGGGAGCGGACTGTCACAGGGACAGAAACAGCTGCTCTGTATCGCCCGGGTAATGCTCTGTCTGCCGCCGATGCTGATTTTGGATGAAGCGACCTCTTCTATCGATACCCGTACAGAAATCCTGATCCAGAATGCCTTTGCGCAAATGATGGAGGGACGCACCAGCTTCATTGTGGCCCATCGCCTTTCCACCATCCAAAGTGCGGACATCATCCTGGTCATGAGAGAAGGGCATATCACGGAACAGGGGAACCATGAACAGCTTCTGGCAAAAAATGGTTTCTATGCAGAAATTTATAATGCTCAATTTTCGGAATAAGAAGCAGAATCAAATGAGGAATAATATCAGCCATCAGCTGCAAATCATGTTAAAATTGAACAAACACAAAACAGGATCTCAAACAACTGAAGGACGGGAACCATGAAAATCAGTGAAATTTTGAAACAGGGAAAACCGACCATTTCCTTTGAAGTATATCCTCCGAAGAGTGAAGAACTGTTTGCAAAACACCGCGAAGCAACTATGAAGATCGCTGCGCTGCATCCGGATTTTATGTCCGTAACCTATGGCGCCAACGGCGGCACACGGAAATACACCTTTCAAATGGCATCTGACATCCAAACGGAACAGCATGTCACTGCACTGGCACACATCACCTGTGTAACTACCGATCGGGACGGGATCCATGAACGGCTGGATGATCTCAAGGCCAGGGGAATCGAAAATGTGTTGTCGCTTCGGGGTGACATTCCGGAAGGATATGAATTTCCGATGAAAAATGGTTACCTGCATGCCAATGAACTGGCAGCGGACATCAAAAGTTACGGAGACTTCTGTGTAGGTGCAGCCTGTTACCCGGAAGGACATCCGGAAGCTCCCTCAAAACAGGCGGATATGGAAAACCTGAAGCTCAAACAGGATGCAGGATGCTCTTTTCTGACGACCCAGATGTTTTTTGATAACAGTATCCTCTACTCCTTCCTGTACCGCATCCGTGAGATCGGCATTACCATTCCGGTTTTAGCAGGCATCATGCCCATCACACAGAAAAGCCAGATCGAAAAGGCAATCAAGCTCTCCGGAACAGTCTTTCCGGCACGGTTCCTTTCAATTGCCGACAAATTCGGTGACAATCCGAAAGCTATGAAGCAGGCAGGCATCGCCTATGCCACCGAGCAGATCATCGACCTGATTGCCAACGGTGTTAAAGGCATTCATGTTTATTCCATGAACAAACCGGATGTAGCCGAAAAAATCATGGAGAATCTCTCTGAAATTCTTTGATTGCCGAATGACTTATGCTGAATGCTGATCCGCGGGAAGCGGCACGTTATCTCGGATATCACAGAACACAGCCGGACGCGGCAGTACAGGCTTTGATTGAAGCCTGTATTACCGAAGTTGAGGCCGCTGCAGTTCCGAAATCGACTCATGAGCGTTTCCCGCTGCTGTTTTCCGGTGATGAGACGTTTCTTGTCGCATCACTTCACCTGAAGAGCCGCTCACTAATGCGGAATCTGGCAGGCTGTGATGAGGTTTACCTGTTTGCAGCCACACTTGGCATCGCAGTCGATACGCTCATCAAACGGGCCGCGCTGATGGACACGGCCAAAGGAGCCGTGATGCAGGCCGCCGCTGCGGCCGTCATAGAGGCATATTGTGATGAAGAGAATGAAAAATTGCGCGAAGAGGCCCAATCCGAAGGGCTTTATTTACGTCCGCGTTTCAGTCCCGGTTACGGAGATCTGTCCCTGGATTGTCAGCGGGACTTTCTCAATCTCCTCAAAGCCCAGAAGAATATCGGGCTCACCGTGACTGATTCAGGACTGATGGTTCCGATCAAATCCGTCACCGCCATCATCGGCATCAGCAGTACCGATAACAATTGCCATCTTCAGGGTTGTGAAGCCTGTTCAAAAAGTGAGTGTACATTCAGAAGATGAAAATTAAAAAGGCTCCTATCAAAAACTTGATATGGCCGGTTCTGATACTGGCTGGAATATTGTCCGTTTCCATCAATCTGTTTCATTATCTAACTTTTCCAGAGCAGACATCACAAATAACCCCGCAAAGTATCCTTGGATATACATCGATGGATGAAGGAAGATACACTTCATCGGGCGATTCTGCTGAAAATACTGAAATAATTTTTGATTACGGGAAGATCTTGCCCGGAATTTACCACGGAACCATTGAATATGATTCAGAACAAACCAGAAAACTTTCATTCAGTGCAATTCCGTCTGCTTATTTGAAAGCAAGTGATTTGTTTTTAGACCATCGTCTCCACAGGATCTCCTTTTCCGTTACGGTTCTCGAACCTCTGAAGAATTTAAAAATCAGTGCTGATTGTGCGGGAGAAAAGGATTTTTCAATAAATCTGCAATTGAATAAAGACAGAATCATTTACATCCGGAACATTGTTGCATCATTCATCATATTATCCTTCATTGCGGCGGAATTGTTCTTGTTTTCGAAACATCCGAAAACCGCAAAACGATCCATGCTGATCCTGACCATTTCCGTCATCGCCTTTGTTCCCTATTTATTGGAAGGTCTGAACTCCGGTCATGACTTTCCTTTCCATTTCATGCGGATCGAGGGGGTCGCCGACGGATTAAGAGACGGTCAATTTCCCGTTTACCTGCAATCAAACTGGCTGGGCAATCATGGCTATCCCTCAGCTTTGTTTTACGGAGACATACTGCTTTATATCCCGGCTCTTTTCCGTTTAGCCGGGTTCACATTTGATGCATCCTTCAAAATTTTTGTGTTTCTCATTAACGTCTTAACCTGCCTGACATCCTTTGTTTCGTTTCGTAAACTCTTCAAAAATGAGAAAGCTTCCTGGGTATTGGTCTTTGCTTATGTCTGTTCTCCCTACCGCCTGATCGATGTTTTTGTCCGCTGTGCTGTCGGTGAATATTGCGCAATGGCATTTTTACCGCTTGTATGCAGCGGTTTTTACGGGATCATCAAGACTGAAACTAATCTGACAAATTGGAAGGAAGAGGTCAAACCGTATATACGCTATCTTTCAATCGGCATGACCGGTATTCTTCTCACCCACATACTGACAACAGTGATGAGCGCTGCTCTTCTGCTGTTTTCATGTCTGTTATTATGCAGGAGAGTGTTTTCTCTCCGTAGAATTAAGGCTTTTTGTACCGCAGCGGTAAAATCTCTGATGTTGAGTGCTATATTTCTTGTACCGTTTATCGATTTTTATTTCAGCAACGATTTAGACATAAATCACAACATCGATACACAGATTCCAACCATACAATCAAGTGGTGTCCAACCGGGCGAATTTTTGACATTTTTCAAGGATATATTTGGCCCTGCCCACGAAAACACGGGACTTGGCGACCGCCTCTACCTTTCCATCGGGATGACATTAACACTGACAATAGCTGCAGCTGTGTTATGTATTGTCAAAGGAAAAAGCACAAAATACCTGAGGTTCATGACATTTCTCAGCCTGCTATGTCTTTTTTTGTCGTCAAACCTGTTCCCTTATAACGCCATTGCATATAATAACAGGATCGGGATTTTTCTGTCCCAAATACAATTCCCCTGGCGGTTTTTGTCCATGACGACGTTGTTCACGGTTTTTGTTATGGGAGAACTGCTGACAATTTTGCAAAAGTCCCTTACATCAAGCCAAACAGGGATCCATCCGGACATCCGGAACCTTATCTTTCCGGTTATTCTTTCTGTCCTGTCATTTTTCATCTTAATTGAAGCGACATTGATATCAAGCAACTACGCCTCTGATGCCACAAGAAACCTTTACCTCAACACCAATGATATTGAAGTCGGTACAGTTTTGCTTGACCACGGACTCCGGTATGATTCAAACCCGGAATATTTTCTCAAACACATCGAGGCAGACGATGTTTCTGTGGAAATTCTGAATGATCAGGGAACTCACTGGAAGCTCCACTGCATAACAGGAAACGAACCCGGTTCCCTGATCCTGCCGCTTACAAATTATAAAGGATACAGGATCATCGACGAATATGGACAGGAATACAACATTTACGAAAACTGGAATAAAGAAATCAGTTTTATGGTGAAAAACGATTTTGATGGAATCATCGATGTATTTTTCCAGCCACAGTGGTATTGGAAGGCATCTGCACTCATCAGCATCCTGTGCATGGTCTGGACAGCGCTCAGTTGTCTGATCAGTATCAGAAAAACAGCGAATCCACCAAAAACAATCAGTCAATAACCGGGCACAGCGTGTCAATTAAAGGTAGAATGTATACAGAAATTAAAAAGGTAAGGAATTTATGGACATTCGGAATCTGATCGGTAAAAAGATGCTTTATTTTGATGGCGGTCTGGGATCGCTGCTGCAGGCTCAGGGTTTACAGCCCGGTGAGGAACCGGAACGCTGGAACATTTCACATCCGGATATCATCGAAAATGTCCATTTCTCCTACTATCAGGTCGGGTGCCACATTGTCACCACCGATTCACTGGGCTGTAATGAGCTGAACTTCCCGGATAACGGAACATACAGTGTGGAAAACATCGCTAAAGCGGCTGTTGAAAACGCGAATCGGGCTCGCTCCCGCGCTGACGAACTCGATGGAGGATCGGAACCGCGATTCATCGCCTTTTCCATCGGCTCTCTCGGACGCCTTCTCAAGCCGCTGGGGACCATGCCTTTTGACGAAGCATATAAAGTCTTTGCCCGAACCGTGAAAGCGGCCACATCCGCTGGAGCAGACATTCTCCATTTCGAAACCATCAATGATCTTTACGAAGTGAAAGCTGCTGTGCTTGCAGCCAAAGAGAACAGTGATCTGCCGGTCTTTGTCACCATGACCTATGACGCAAGCGGGCGGCTGATGACCGGCGGTGATGTTCCGGGAGAAGTTGCCTTGCTGGAAGGGCTGGGCGTGGATGCCTACGGGCTTAACTGTGGTCTGGGACCGGCACAAATGAAGCCGATCGCACTGCAAATGCTGGACTATTCCTCAAAACCGATGATCGTCAATCCGAATGCCGGTCTTCCCACTACCGTGAACGGCAAAACTGTTTACTCCGTTGGGCCGGATGAATTCGCAGAAGTGATGGAAGAAATCGTCAAAGCCGGTGTCTGGATCGCGGGAGGCTGCTGCGGCACCACTCCGGCACATATGTCCGCTATGATCGATCGCTGCCGAAACATCGAACACAAGCCATTGACGAAGAATAACCGTTCCCTGGTCTGCGGCACCTCAAAAACGGTTGAGATCGGGCCGGAACCGGTCATCATCGGGGAACGTATCAACCCCACAGGCAAAAAGAAATTCAAGGAAGCCCTGCGCAATCATGACATTGAATATATCGTCCGTGAAGGCATCAAACAGCAGGACAGCGGCGCCCACGTTCTGGACGTCAATGTCGGGCTGCCCGAGATCGATGAGACCCAAATGATGGCAGATGTCGTTTATGAACTGCAATCTGTCATCGGGCTGCCGCTGCAAATCGACACAACCAACCCCATAACCATGGAAAAGGCCCTGCGGCTTTATAACGGCAAGGCGCTGGTGAACTCTGTCAACGGTAAGCAGGAAGTGATGGCGCAGATCTTCCCGCTGGTTAAAAAATACGGCGGTGTCGTTTTGGCGCTGTGCCTTGATGAAGAGGGAATTCCCGACTCTGCGGAAGGACGATTGGCAATTGCCGACAAGATCTATAAAACCGCGGAAAGCTACGGGATCGATAAGAAAGACATCCTCATTGATGCATTGGCGATGACCATCAGCTCGGAACCGACCGCCGGGACAGCCGCTATCGCTACCCTGGACGGAATCCGCGATCGTTATAACGGTCACACTGTGCTTGGTGTTTCCAACATCTCTTTCGGACTGCCTCAGCGTGAGATCATCAATTCCGCTTTTTACACCATGGCGCTCTCCCATGGGCTGAGCGCTGCTATCATCAATCCAAACTCCGAGCCAATGATGCGCGCTTATTATGCCTATCGCGCTCTGGCCGGTCTGGACCCCAATTGCCAGGAATTTATCGAAAAGGCGCCAACACTGGTGAGCGCTGCTGCCGCACCCATTCCGGCTACTGTTGCCGCTGTTCCGCAAGCTTCAGGCTCTGCCGATTCGCTGGGCGCCTGCATTGAACGCGGGCTCAAGGACGGTGCAGCCACTTTTGCCACGGAAATGCTCAAAGACCACAGTGCACTGGATATCATCAACGGGGAACTGATTCCCGGACTGAACAAGGTCGGCAAAGACTTTGAACAGGGGAAAGCCTTCCTGCCGCAGCTGCTGATGAGCGCGGAAGCTGCAAAAGCAGCATTCGAAGTGCTCAAGAACCATATGGCAGGGAGCGGAGAAATTCGCGAAAAGAAAGGTACGATCGTCCTGGCGACCGTAAAGGGCGATATTCATGACATCGGCAAGAATATTGTAAAGGTACTTCTGGAAAACTACGACTATGATGTCATCGACCTCGGCAAGGATGTTCCACCTGAATTGATCACCGAAACGGTTGTTTCCACCCACGCGAAATACTGCGGGCTCTCCGCCCTCATGACCACCACCGTTCCCGCAATGGAAGAGACCATCAAACAGCTGCGGGAGGCCGCCCCCTGGTGTAAGGTGATGGTGGGCGGCGCTGTCATGACACAGGCTTATGCCGACATGATCGGTGCAGATGCCTACTGCAAGGATGCCATGGCGGGCGTCAACTATGCGGAGAGTAATTAGGTATTAGGTATTAGGTTTCAGGATGGAAGCTTATTCATGAAAATTATTGTTTATTCAAAAGATTACAGCGGTGAACTCAGCAATTATCGTGAATATGAATTTCCTGATGGGAATCCAGAGGAATGGCGGGGAATCACCGTTTTCGGAGAACTGCTGGGTGACGGCACACTTGATCCGGCTGCATTGAACCTGCTCGGCAAGACCCGGCACTTGACTGATGAGACCGATGACAAAGCCCAACTGCTGCTCATCGGAGAGGGACTTGTGGAAACAGCCCGTGCTTACTTTGCGAATGGCGCCGACCGGGTGTTCGTCTATGATGACCCGGCGATGAAGGATTTCAACATAGATAACCGGTGTTCCTGCCTGATGCACTTTATCGACAACTACAAACCCGCCGCGCTATATTTCAACCAAACGCCCATTGGCGAGAAGCTCTCTTCCCGCATCATTGACCGGCTCAAAACCGTCATGCCCTTTTCCGGTGAAAGAACTGTCACTGAGAAATCATCCGCCGAATCCTCCTCGACGAACCTCACCCGCCGCGGAGAAATCGTCATCTGTGAGATTCCATAATTCTACAGCGGCTGGATAGACATTACATCGTACGGCGTTGTCTGATACACGAAATAGTTCAACCAGTTTGAATAAAGCAGATTCGCGCAGGAGCGCCAGCTGCATACCGGAGTCCGTGTGTCATCATCATTGGGATAATAATTCTCCGGAACATGGATCGGCAGCCCGGCATTTTTATCTCTCAGATATTCCAGTTCCAGTGTATTTGGATCATATTCTGCATGCCCCGTCAGGAAGATCTGCCGTCCTCCGTCCGTTGAGATGGCATAGACTCCGGCGCGTTTGCTTTCCGCAAGTATTTTTAAGCCCGGAATTTCTGCAATTGCATCCCTTGAAAAAGTCGTATGCCTGGAATGAGGAATCATAAAGGTATCGTCAAAGCCACGAAACAGGATGGAGCGTTTGTATGTCAGGTGATGTCGGAATACACCAAAGAGTTTTTCCGGCAGCTGGATCTTGGGAATTCCATAATGATAATATAAAGCAGCCTGAGCGCCCCAACAAACATGAAGCGTGGAATGGACATGACTTTTGCTCCATTCCATGATCTCGCAAATCTCCTCCCAATAATCCACTGCCTCGAACGGCATCTGCTCCACCGGGGCGCCGGTGATCACCATGCCGTCAAAGTATTCATCCTTCACCGCATCAAACCCACGATAAAAAGATAGCATATGTTCTCTGGTTGTGTTCGCAGGAATGTGACTTTTGACACTCATCAGGTCCAGCTCGATCTGCAGCGGAGTGTTGCCCAGCACGCGGGCAAACTGTGTCTCGGTGATGATCTTCGTCGGCATCAGGTTCAGGAACAGGATCCGCAGTGGCCGAATGTCCTGATGGACAGCCCGGTCAATCGGCATGACGAAGATGTTCTCTTCAAGCAGCGTCTTTGCGGCAGGTAAATCAACGGGAATTTTTACAGGCATGTTTATTTATCCCTGGTCAGGATCACTGCGCAATGTGAAGGCATCAACAGTTGAATGTAGCCGTTTTTCACCTTGCCCGCAAAGAATTTCTCATCCGACCAGCCATGGTTATCGGTACGGAAAGCGATCGAATAGGTTTCTCCTTCCATAGCTCCGACATCCCGCAGATACAGCCTAAGGAGCACATTGTCATTGCCGTTGTTGCAGACAGTAACAATCCGGTCATCCTCATTAAAGCGGGCATAAGCGATCCATCCGTTGCCGGCATCAAGCGCCTTCAGGGAACCGGTACGAAGCACGGGCAGGGTTCTGCGCAAAGCAGCCAGGTTCCGATGCATGTCAATCAGACTTTGATCCTCCCGTCCCCAGGGATAGCAGCGGCGGTTGTCCGGATCTGTCCAACCCACAAGTCCAGCCTCATCACCATAGTAGATGGTCGGTGCGCCCGGCCAGGTCATCTGGATCACCACAGCTTCACGGAAGACCCGTTTGTCAATGCCTTTAGCCGCCGCATCACCACCCATTGTCGCCAACCTGCCGGCTGTGCGGTTCGTACGAGTCAGGAAACGCGCATGATCATGGTTCGAAAGCTCATTCATCGCACACTGCAGCGAACAAAGATCCATGTTGCACATTGCATCCCTTATCCCACGGAAGAAGCGCTGCCCATCCTGATAGAGTCCGTCATGGAAATAGTCGCTGTGTTTTTCCATGCCAGTCAGGAAGTAGCCGACCGGGTCCATGAAAGCGTCATAATTCATTACACTGTCCCATTGGTCGCCGTTCAGCCAGTCAGCCGGATTGCCATAATGCTCTGCGATGATGATGACATCCGGGTTGACAGCTTTCACCCGCTTGCGGAATTCAGACCAGAACCAGTGGTTGAACTCCACACTGTGACCCAGGTCCGCCGCCACGTCCAGCCGCCAGCCATCGATGCAATAAGGTTCCGAAGCCCATTTGCAGGCAATGCTGAAAACTTCCTCACACAGCTCTGGTGACCCTTCATAATTGAGTTTCGGAAGCGTCGGGTGTCCCCACCAGGAATCATAGTTACTGCCTTTAGCATCAAAGCGGAAGTAATTACGGTAAGGACTTTTTGCAGACTGCCACGCGCCCGGAATCTCTGCGCCGGAGCGGGCATAGATGTTTTTCCCGTCCATCCAGCGGTTGAACGAACCGCAGTGGTTAAACACTCCATCCAGGATCAGGCGCATCCCCCGCTTGTGAATCTCCCCGCAAAGCCAGGCAAAGTAATCATTGCTTTCCTCCAGGTTCACTTTTGACGTGACCCGTTTGATATATCGGTCCATCTCCCAGGGATCATCGTTAAACATGTCATTTTCAAGATCCTCCTGAATGACAGCGAAATGAGGATCGACATGATCGTAGTCCTGAGTGTCATATTTGTGATTGGAAGGTGAAAGGAAAATGGGATTGAAATAAATCACTTCCACGCCCAGCGATTTCAGGTAATCCAGTTTTTCTGCCACACCCTGGAAGTCTCCACCGTAAAAGCAGCGGTAATCGTCATTATCCGGTATCGCATACCAGTCTTTCCGCTTCCGAATCGGTACACCTTCATAACAGTACTCACCGTTCACCGGGTCATTGGCAGGGTTTCCATTACGGAAACGGTCCACAAAGATCTGATACTGCAAGGCACCTTTTGCCCACTGCGGTGTATGAAACCCGGGGGAAATGCGGAAGGCGCGGACAAAATCAAGCTTTCTGTTATCGTCCATCAGCTCCGAGGTAAAACGCTTGCAGATGTAGCTCCTCCCGACGTTTTCGACCAGAAAACAGTAAGAAACCTGATGGTCCGGGCAAATAAATTCAGCTTCGTACCAGGAAAAGTATTCATTTTCTTTTACAATGCTCATTGGGACCGTATCGGAGCGATCATTGAAGACCAGCCAGACATGGCAATCCGAAGATTTCAGGGTGCGAATGCGGACACTGACTTTGTCTCCCGCATCCGGTTCGGCAGGAGAGCGATAGGACTCAGTTTCATCACTGAAAAGAGCGGTAAGAAAATCACATTCCTGTTGGTTAAGTTCAGTCCGGGCCTCGGTTTCAAACAATAACATTTTTTACTCCTGTGTGAGTTTTATTTCAAGTCAATTCAGGATGGCAGTTCAATGATCATCGCCTCGAATGGCCGCAGATCATAACACAAGTGCCACCGGTAACCGTCACATTCACCTTCAAATACCGGCAGTTCGGGGACTCCGCCGATTTCGCCGGGACTGCCTCCACCCGGAAGACTGTCATAGCTGTCAAACACCCGGCGGTAGGTGCCGCCAAAGGGAATGCCGCAGGTATAACCGTCATAACGGTTCGGGGAGAAGTTCAGTACTACCAAAACAGCCCCATCATAGGACCAAGGATTCCGGCGAATGAAGCAGAGAATATCCCGGTCCGCGTCATTGCGGTTTACCCATTCAAAGGTGCGGGTATCTCTGGAATCGCTATAAAGTGAGGGGTATTTTTTGTAGACTTCCAGCAGATTGCGCATACACTGCATGATGTCACGGTGTCCGAAGTCATCTGCCAGATGCCAGTCAATGCTTTCCTGTACGTTCCACTCCCGTTCCTGCGCAAAATCCTGCCCCATAAAGAGCAACTTTTTTCCCGGATGGGTGAACTGATAGGTATAAAGCGCCTTCAGTCCGCCGAACCTGTCCATGATGCTGCCGGGAGCTTTTTCCACCATGGAATGTTTACCGTAAACGACCTCGTCATGGGAAAGGACCAGCACGTAGCTTTCTGAAAATGCGTAATCCACAGTGTGAGTAAGCTCCCCATGGTGCCAGCGGCGGTAGACCGGGTCTTTCTTCAAGTATTTGAGCGTGTCATTCATCCAGCCCATGTTCCATTTGAGGGTGAAACCGAGGCCGTTTTCTTTCACATCCGCGGTGATTCCCCATTCTGCTGAAGAATCTTCCGCGATCAGATAGCCGGTGGTCTTACCGCCAACCTCATAGTTCAGCTGACGCAGGAAGTCCATGCTTTCGAGATTCATTCGTCCGCCGAACATGTTGGGACGCCATTCTTTACGATCGTAGTCATTGTAAAGCATTGAGGCGACCGCGTCTACACGCAGCGCATCGACATGAAATTCGTTGATCCAATAGAATGCGTTAGAGATCAGGAAGGAACGAACCTCAGGTTTGCCATGATCGAAAGACATCGTACCCCAAACCGGAAATTCCGAACGGAGCGGGTCGCTGTTTTCATACAGGCGGGTACCGTCAAAATATCTCATTGCCCATTCATCTTTGCAGAAATGAGAGGGGACCCAATCGAGGATGACACCAATCCCGGCCTGATGCAGTTTGTCGACGAAATAGCGGAAATCATCCGGTGTTCCATAACGGGATGTCGGAGCATAATAGCCGGTCACCTGATATCCCCAGGAAAGGTCAAAGGGATATTCACAGATGCCCATCAGTTCTACATGGGTATAGCCCATATAATTCACATATTCTGCCAGATCATCTGCCAGCTGTCTGTAATTCAGAAAGCCGTCTTGATCGTTACCATCGCGGAAGCCTTTTTTCCAGGAACCCAGATGGACTTCATAGATCGCCATCGGGCGTTCATTCACTTTGGTGTTATCGCGCTGTGATTGATAGGCGTCATCGTGCCAGGTGTAGGTATCCAAAGGGCAGACAATGGAGGCATTGGCAGGCCGCAGCTCTGTACGGAAGGCCATTGGGTCAGACTTCCAGCGGCGCACGCCGTCCGCACCGGTCACGATATACCGATAGGCATCGCCGTCCCCAACGCCCGGAAGAAACAATTCCCAAATCCCACCGTCAAACTCACAGCGGTGCATCCACTGTTCGTTTTCCCAGCCGGTACGGGCACAGATCAGCGCGACAGCCTGGGCGTTTGGCGCCCAAACCATGAACTTTGTGCCTTGTATGTCGCTTTCTGTGTCCGGGTGGGCACCGAGTTTGTTGTAGATCCCGTAGTTGGTTCCCTGGTGGAAGAGGAAACTGTCGAAATCCGAAAGCATAACCTGCCGTGAATCGTTGTTCTCCATTGAAAGTACTCCTTTGACCATTCGAAGAGAATTTATTATAGCAAAATAATTATATTTGATAACTGGATTTTCTGTAAAAAGTCAGGAAGTTGTCTTACAAATTATTCAACACAAGAGGTAAAATCGGCTGCGCCGGAGAAATCCGACCTGTGGTCGGACGAAAAAAGCAGCCGTAACGGCTGCTTTTTTCAGTGGAGATGGCGGGAGTCGAACCCGCGTCCGAAAGATTCGACCCTCGGATATACTACGAGCGTAGTTTATTTATTGGTTTAACCTCTTAGCGGAGAAACAAACAAAACCGGTTGAGGCGATCCACTCAGACCCGAAAGTCCTCTTTTGCGCCGCGTCGTGACTCCGCGGGCAGCATGCTGACTTTGTGACGCCCACTCCGCGATCGGTCAGCAGTACGATGCGGGTGAACGTGACCTGAAAAGGCCAGTTGCGGCTCAGCCGCTTCGCTTATGCAGCGAGGGGCATTGCAGCGTAGGAAGTGCGATTGTTGGCACTTGATTTTTTGTACTGATTTTACGAGGTCGGCACCTCTCGACTCGCAATCCGGGACCAGCCTCCCCCGTCGAGACCGGAACA
>JAFRIR010000067.1 GCA_017432685.1 Flexilinea sp.
ATATCTCTGCCACGAAGAATCGGTCGTATTATTTCTGCAGATTTTGGGTCTTCTTTTATCAAGGCGTCTTTCTTTTCACCGGAGATGATAAAAGCTTCATTACAGCCGGTCAAAATGCCTCGATAAATCTGAATGTCCCAATCCTTCAGAGGTGTACCAATGGACTCGATTTTACGCTTGATGCTGATTTCGATTGGTGATAGGATCGTCCAGCTTTCGGATGAATCAAATCGATTTGTTCCTCCGTTTTGTGTAATATAAACGCTCAAATTATCTAAGCTATCTGTTTTTACCTGACAGGCAAGAGTTTTACCTTCGTTTTCAGATTTTTCAAAGACAAGGATATTACAGTCAACAGTAGCATCCCCAAAAAGTTTCTGTCCCGAAAAATCGAGCAGGAGTTTCGGATTGGTTTTTTCGCCCAAATATCGCCGCAGATTTTCACCATATCCGGCACGCATCCATTTGTTGCTGGTAATGTAACCAAGGTAACCATTATCATGAAGCATCTGGTTTCCCCGTTCATAAAACAGACAGTAAATGTCCCCTGTTCTGGCAAATGTATCGTATCCCATTTTCTGCAGAATATCTGTCTGTTCACGGATTTCCTCTTTTTGCAGCTGAATATATGGGGGATTTCCAAGCACAACATCAAATCCGGAATCGGGTAAACCGGAGAAAATACCGGGAAACATCAATGGCCAATGAAATGCATTTGCCTGATTTGATAATTCATGACTTTTTTCGATGAGTTTTTTGTTGACCGGAATTCCATGCTGTAAATTCCACAAATTTCCCTGTGTAGGGAATGTTAGATTCTCATTGGACCTGATCAATGGCCAGCTAAAGGCAGAAATCCAAAGATCTGCGATATCTTTCTGCAACCGGAACTTTTCAGAAGCTTCAATAGCTTCCCAGGCTTTCCTTTTCTCTCTGACATCTGCTACACTATCTTCCGGCATTTCTTCAAATCTGTACATACTTCCAAAATAAGAACTTACACCGGATGTATTTGTAAACAGAGATAATGCGTATTGAGAAGATTCCTGTTTGTTCAGTTTTTTGACTTGTGCAGCTACACTTTTGTCATCTCCCGTCTTGGGGTCAAAGGCGTTATCCGGCACCTGTAGGTCCATGATTTTCTGCTTTGGTCCCATCCCAACCAGCGAATTCCCGCAGCGGATGTGAGCATCCAGAAAACTCAACGGCAATCCCGGCTGCATGGATTCCATCCACAGTCCAACCTTGCAGAGTTCTACGCTCATCGGGTTCAGGTCCACCCCATAGATGCAGGAGCGGATCACATCCCGCAGCGCCATGCGTTTGTCATCCGGAGAAGGTTCATCCCCATCCCGACGGATGGATGCCAGGCGTTCTCCCAGTCTGCGAGCAGCTCCGAGGAGGAAATGCCCGCTGCCGCAAGCCGGATCGCAGATACGCAGGGAAAGCAGGGCGGCTTCCTGTTCTTCCTTTGTTTTCAGACCCTTCAGACGGTCTTCCACCACCGGTTCCAGCGCGGTATCCAGCAGGACACGGATCAGGCTCTCCGGCGTGTAATAGGAACCGGTCGTCTTGCGCTCATTACCTGCCGCGACATTCAGCACAAAGCTGCCGTTGTCGCTGTCCAGGATCGGGTGCATCTCCAGCAGGGATTCATAAATGCTGCCCAGTTCCTCCGCGCCCAGTTCCGCGTAATTGACCGGACGGCGGATCTTCCCGTCCATAGTCTGCGAAAGGCTGCGGACAGCCGCATAAAGGTCACGGTTGGCAAGGGAGGCATCCTTCAGATCCGGGATCGCCTCCGGGCTGAAGAGAAAACCGCCCAGCGCCGGGATCCCCAACTCCGGACAGCCATTGTCGGAGCTGAGCTGGGCAAAAAGCACACGCAGCGCTTCCCAGCGGTCGCCGTGAGCCGTTCCGCGCAGATGCACGGACTGATCCCGCAGCCGGCGAGTCCCGAAAGCCTCTTCCGTACGGGCAAGTGTTTCCGGATCCACCGCGGTCCAGAGCGTGCCGCGGTCTTCCGCTACAAAGAGCATCAGGAAGCGGTAGATCAGGCGCAGCAGCTGTCGGTAATAATCCTGTTTGTCCAGCTGTCCGCTGCGAAGTTTCTGCTTCAGTTCGCGGTTGGCGGGGTTCTTCAGGAAACCGGCGCCCAGGCTTTGAATGGCGTTGGTGACCCCGTCCCGCAGACTGTCCAATGCCCGCGCGCCGCTCTGTACAGCGAACTTCGTCCACTGTTCCAGCAGGCATTCCTTCCCGTTTTCGAAGCGGCTCTCATGGCAGAGGAGCCAAAGCAGACGAAAATCCGAGAAGCAGTCACCGTTGAACATGATCTCGAGGTCAAATTCCAGATAAGCCTGCCGGGAAAGCATCACGGAGTCGCGCAGAATGCGCAGCTGCCGTCCGTTGGTCAGGATCCCCCAGAGGCTGTTTTCGGTGCGGTTCAGGTATTCCTGCATCAGGGTATGCGGACTGACCCGGGAGGCCCCGGCAACGCGTTCCGCCCGTTTGTCGAGGTCATAGCGGAAGCTGATCTGATGGATCGGGATCTCCCCGCGCCGGTGCGAAATGGCGTAACTCTTCCCGGCGATGATCTCCGCTTTGCTGAGCGTCAGCTTGCCGAAACCGAGCTCCTGGAAGAGCGGCGCCAGCCAGTCCTCACGGGTGATGGTGGTGCCGGCGTCGGAATCCGGAAGAGTCTCATAATCCTCACGGAAGGACTGCCAGATCGGGAGCAGACGGCTCCAGGAGCGGTTAATGGCTTCGTTGATGCGTTCGCTGCGGCTGAGTCCGTAGTGGAGCGGTTTGAGTCCGGGCAGCTCCGCCTCCAGTGCCGCGACCCGTTCCAGCAGGTCCATCGGCAGCAGTGCGCCTTCGCTGTGAATTGAGGGGTAAGTTGAGTTGTTTTTCATGCTGCATCTCCCGTTTCCTCTTCAAGCCATTCCCGTAATTTTTCCTGAAGAAGCTTTTTGTCCGAATGTGAACCGCACCTGACGTCCGACAAAAGTGAATCCCTTTCCCATTTCCATCAGAAATTCCTGAAGATGGTCAATAATCCTTGATTCAAATTCGTTTTCGCTGTATTCCCGCTTTTCCTGTAATCCAAGGAATTCTAAAATATACGGATCCTTTACAATATCATTTGGAGATTCAATAATTTGTCCGATTTTTGATAATTGTGTCACCTTGCCTTTATCGGAGTTTAACAAAAGACGTTCATATAATGAACTGCCATATTGACGCTGCAATTCCCTTTTACCCCATCCAAGAGAAACAGCTTCTTTTTCGTAAAACAGTCTTTCATTATCGTCCTTGATTCTCATAAGTATTAAATAATGAGTCCAGGATAGTTGAAAAGGAACGTCATTGAAAATCCGAACCGCTGGTTCGGATTTCTCTACAGCGAATTTCCGAAACACCGGTTCGGAAATTCTATCTTTATAAACAAGATAAAATTTTCTGGTATTCTCAAGCGTATCAACAGAAAAGCCTCTTTGAAACCGTTCTGTCAGCGATTCTGACAGTTTCTTTATCACTTGCCGGCCGTATTCTGCTCTTTTGTTTCCCTGCTGCTGAACTTCAACGATCCATTTTCCGATAGCATAATAAGTCATAAGCTGTACAAGATCGACTTGTTTTATTGCTATCCGACGTGCAAATTCAATAAGATCTATAGCATTTTGACATAGTTCATTGATCAGCAGCTCATTATCTGCCTTTGTCAGCGCCTCAATTTTGTTAATATTTTTTTTCATCAGCTATTGATCCTTTTCTCTATTTCACAACTATATCATTAGACCCTGAAGTGACGAATAATGCACCAATTTTTCAGGATTTGTAATCTGTACAAGATTAAAAAGTATTGTTTGCAAATCATTTTCATGGCAGATAGACATAAAAGCCCAGAATATCCGCCGGGAGCTGCGGCGTGACGGTGGCTTTCCGGCCTCTGCGGACACGGTTATGCGATTCCTGCAGCGCTGCCGCGCGCTGAGCGGCAATTTCATTCAGCTTCGGCTGCAGGGCGTCAACCCCATCCACCACGATGTTCAAAGCTCTTTCGATCTGTTCCGGAAGGACATTTCCGGATGGAATCACTTTGAGCAGCTTTTCCGCAGCTGCCTCATCCTGCCAGGTTTCCTTTCCCGGACGGCCTTCGAAAGCCATTGGTACGCATTCTTCCGCAAGCATCGGTTTCCCTGAACGTGTATCGACGATGTGATAGCGGAAGCGCAGCAAAAGCAATGTAGTCCTTGTGCTGACCGCGTCCGTCTTCACCACACCGCAGCGGCGGGCATAACGGGCATAGGGATCATCCCGGTTCTGCTCATCCAGTGAGGTCTCGAGCACATAATTCGCCAGCGACTCAACAAAGGGATGGGTACGGGTCAGCAGACGCTGTCCCTGCTGCAGCGGCAGTTCAAAGCGGAAGGTCATCTTATCTTTCAGGTTCCCCTGGCCCATGGCATAGTCCAGGCTGTCCTTCAGACGGTTAGGAATCTGAGAAAGATCCACATTCAGGGTGTTCGGTCCGGGTTTCTGAATGCGGGCATTGTTCAGCGTCAGAGCATTTTCACAAAATTCAGGCAGCTCCACGCCGGAACCGATTGCGTTCCGGACTTCTGAAAGCTCTGCCGCGACTTCCTCCGGATGGATGGTTTCCTGCGCAAAGATGGTGCGGGAGCGTTTTTCTCTCGTTGTGGCGTTGTCCCATTCCCGCATCATGGCTTTCTTTTCCGCCGGTTCCAGTCCGGGCAGGAAGTCCTGCCTGGCTGTGTCGACATTACCTTTGTTCAGCAGCAGCCCTTCCAGAATAGCGTCAACCACCTGTTCAGCGTTGCCCGGGATCGGGACGGAGATACCCAGTGAATTGCGAATTTGCTTGTGTTTGCGGAGCAGTACGTTGAGGATGATGCCATCGATTTGGTTGTCTTTCCCAAAATAAGTCAGTACGCGAATCGTCCCGGAGGGCTGTCCGTAACGGTCTACGCGGCCCTCCCGTTGTTCATGACGGGTCGGATTCCAGGAAAGATCATAATGAATGACTGCATTAAAGAGTTCCTGGAGGTTAATCCCCTCGGAGAGACAGTCCGTGGCAACCAGCACGCGTTTCGAATATTCACGCAGGCTTTCCACCCTTTCCACGCGTTCGGCCGGCGGAAGGGTTCCGGTGACATAGATCACTTTTACATCTTTCGGTAATGCTTCCTGCAAAGCGTTTGCTACATATTCGGCAGTCGGAATAAAGCGGCAGAAGAGGATCGGATTATATCCTTCGTTCAGCAGTTTTTTGACCTGAGGGATGATCGTCTGCAGCTTCTGATCCTTTTTTCCGTAAAGTTCATCCGCTTCCTTAGCCATATTGCGGAGTTTGCTCTCTGTTAAAACAGCTTCCGTGTCAATGTCTGCCCCAAGCGGAGTATCCATTGTCTCCAGCATGTCTCCGTCTGAATAATCCAGGATCGTCTGTCTGCCGATGCGGTCGATTTCCTCTTCCTTTTCGGAATCTGCCGTGAGCGCCCGGTTGCGCAGGGTTTCTGCCGCAGCTGCCGGACTGGAAGCGATAGAGCGCAGCAGGGCAAGCGCGGACCACCAGCGGACGCGCTGCCGGAAAGTTCCTTCGCCTGTATCTTTTACGATCTCCCGCACGTAATCAATTACTTTCCGGAAGAGCGCGGCATATTCTTTACTCAGGACATAATTGAGCTCGCTCTCTTCCCGCTGCGGGAAGGGGGTCTCTTCTTTCATGTAGCTGCGGATATCTCCGCGGCGCCGCTGAACCAGATAAGCGGAGAGTTTCCGCCGCATTTCCTGGCTTTCCGTTTTCGTCAGATCTTCCGGCAGTTCCTCGAATTCCGGATTGAGGATCGAAATCAGGGAACGGAAAGCATCTTCCTTTCCGGAATGAGGTGTGGCGGTCACCAGGATCATGTGCCGGTTTGGATCTTTTGCGAGCGTCTGCACCAGTGCGTGACGCTGCTGGGCGGCTTTTCCCTGGGATGAGGCACAGGTATGGGCTTCATCCACAATGACGCACTCCGGACAGGTACGGATGAATTCGTCCCTTCTGCGGTCTCCCTTAATATAATCAAGGGAAACGATCACAAAGGGATATGCTTCAAAAACGGACTTGCCGGGACTGATGTTCCGCTCCAGCTTCGCAATTGTGGAAGACAAAACCAATTCGGCTTCGATGTGAAATTTATCCCGCAGTTCTGCTTGCCATTGTTCTGCCAGCGGAGGTGGACAGAGCACCGCAAGCCGGCTGATCTCTCCGCGGTCCAGCAGTTCACGGACGATCAAACCGGACTCGACCGTCTTGCCGATACCGACATCATCTGCGATCAAAATACGGACGGTGTCTTTCCGCAGTCCCAAAAGGAGCGGAACCAGCTGATAAGGACGAGGTTCAAATGCCAGATGCGCTGCGGAACGGAATGGCCCCGCACTGGATCGGAAGCCGAGACGGATCGCTTCACGCAGCAGTCCCGCACTGGAATTGTCACCCGGTTTGGAAATGTCCGGCAGAGCAAAGGAAGCTGACTCCACCGGTTCCAACGGAATATAAACCGCAGTGGTTTCTTCTTCAGAGCCGCCGATCGGTCGGAGAGACAGCCATTTATCATCAGAATCCGGAAGTACGATCCACTCGCGGCCACGAACTTTGACCAGGCTTCCTACTGTAAACTTTTCATCCTGCATAAGCCTCTCCTTTGATCAGATTCTTCCAAATACCGAAGGATAAGCGGCAATGATCTTTTCCCAGTCGCTGTCATAACGGAAGACGATCACCAGATAACCGGCATCTTCCAGCTCTTCCCGCAGATCTTCATCCTTCGCCTTTTGTGCGCCCTGATCGTGCTGTGGTCCGTCAACAAAAATAACAGCGTTTTTCCGAGAATAGAAAAAGTCCGTGCGGGTCATCGGATCCGAAATCAGATGCTGTCCTTCTTCCGGAAGTGGAAGGTCATGTTCATCAATGAATTTCAGCCATTTTCTTTCCAGATCACTTTCACAGCCTTCGAGAAGCTTATTAAAATGATCATCCCGCGGTTCGGAAACAGATGATCTCCTGGTTTCCGCCGAAGCGTAGCTGAGAAGAATATCCCGGATGCCGAAGCGGTTGAGTTTCAGATGTTCATGCTGGTTGGAATAGCTCATGAGGCAGTCATAACAGGCAGCCTCACAACGTTCCGTCGCATGAGGAGCATGGCCTTCATCTTCTCCTGTTTCAGGATTGAAATGGCAGATCTCAAGAGCAGTTTTCGCGACCTTCGCAAAGGCATCTTTTTCTGCAGCCAGACGCCGCAGTACACCGGCGCCGCCTTCCGCGGATTCATAGAAGAGGATCTGATAGGCGCCGTCTCCGGCAGGAAGTAGTTCCGCCGCCAGTTCGCTGTCCTCCAGCTGATATTCGGTCTGGATCGCCCTGCGAAGCGCTGCTGAAAGGGAGATCATCTGTTCTTCCGTGAGCGGTTCATTCGGTTTGAAAAGCAGGCTGTTCTTATGATCTTCCACAAACGGAACCACTCTTTCGATGCGGCTGCTGTAGGGTTCTTCCTGATCCTCGTCATTTGTGTTATTCGTTCGATTTCTGTTGACCCAATAACCGCGTTCCATGTCAAGATCAAACCCGACGCCTTCTTCCTCCCTGCTGCGCCAGCCGAGATTGATCCGCCAAAGGGCAGCGTTTTGTCCATAAGTCAGTTCCGCGGAATGATCTTCACTCTTGGGATTGATCTCCGCAAAGACAGTCATTGGATTGCCGTATTTATCTTTATCCCAGTGATAACCGGTTTTGAGGTTATAGCTCAGCCGCATCCGTTCTTCCTCATCGGAAGTAATGTGATCTTTGCGTCTTGTCACGACAGATGTCATCCGGAACAGGCCATGGAAGGTCTCCGGCAGCGGTGAACCGCAATTTTCGCAGGTGTCGATCGGGGATGAGGGATCAACTTCATGAATATAACCGCATTTCGGACAAATCTTGCAATCGATCAATGCATTACCACCATCCGTATCGGAATAAGGCAGGTTCACACGGGAGATTTGGTAACGGTTGCCTTCATGATAAATATATGCCTGCGGGCCGAATTCGGAAACTGCCAGGAAGCGGGGCCGCTGCAAATAGGTTCCCTCATCTTTGGTACCCGGAATATAAGCCGAAACCGGAAGCCGCGGGAAGCTGTACCCGGGCAGGAATCCTTCACTGGCGAAATAGCGGTAGGGGTAAAAGTCAGAATTCACGCCTTCTGAGCTTTCGAGGGCGATCATCTGCTGGTATGCCTGATTACTCAGGGTTTTAGCAATATCTCTTGTCGGTTTATCCCGGCTGTTATCCAGCGTGATCCGATCCTGCCGCTCTTTCTGGTCCCGTGCGCCCTTATACAGCATTCGCCAGCGCTGACAGGCCTGTTCAAAATTCTTTTCTACCTGTCCACAGACATTTTCCAGCCAGGATTCGCTCCACCAGGGCGCTTCATTGAGGGTGCTCTGCATTTCTTTCAGAATATGGTTCGCCATAGAGATCGTCTGGTTCCGAAATGCCTGATTCTGAAGAGCATCCGTAACGTTTTCCATCAGCGGCAATGTATCTGTGTCGAGATGGTAGATCACATCGGGCATTTTGGTTCCAAGGTCCACACCGGCATTGTAAAGCCATAACGCCTGGACATGACTGCGCAGCATATCTTCGTTGGACATATCAATTCGCGGCGGAGAGACATGTCCGGAAACCATATCCTGCTGACGTTTAAAATAATACTGGTCATGCGGGCTGCCAATGGTGCAGTAGGTAAATACCAATGCGGGTTGTCCGCTTCTGCCTGCGCGTCCGCTGCGCTGAGCATAATTCGCCGGAGTGGGCGGCACGTTCCGCATGTTGACTGCATTCAGCTGTGAAATATCAACACCGACCTCCATTGTCGGGGAACAGAAGAGGAGCGGCAGGTCTCCGGAACGGAAATCTGCTTCCCGTTTCTGACGTTCCTCCGGAGAAACCTGTGCGGTATGCTCATGCGCACGAAGCTTCAGCAGTTTGTGCAAATCGGTTTGCTGATAGAAATCCACAAAGAACTTGTTCGTACGTCCGCTTGCGCCGGTAATGTTTTTTCTGCGAAGCGGATCGCTGAAGGCCTCCGAGCCGTCGGCCGCCAGCCAGATCAGGGAACTTGCTTTGATCTGGTATCCGGGATCATTATCGTTCCCGACCTTCTCTGCCAGTCCAAGCTCTGCGATTACATCAAAGATATCCCGAATCACTTCTTCCCGGTCATCCATCGTAATATCCAGCACTTTATTCAGATAATTGGCGTAATTGCTGCGGGGACCAATATATTTATTCCCTTCCTGAGATTTTTGATTATCCGGTTTCCGATGGGGGAAGAACATACAGGATAATCTGGCTGTTTTCGCATCTTCCTCCAATGCCCACGGGTAGATCAATTTTTGGTCACTCTTCAATCGGATCTTATCAAATCCGTTCAAGGTCAGACAATCAACATTGATTGCCAACTCTCTTCTCATGAAATCCAGGAGAACTTTCAACAGTTCTTCCCTGGTTTCAGGGCTGGCAACAGCAAGGGCTATATGTCGGTTCTGCCAGGTTTCTTCATCGGCAGCAATTTCTTTCAGATCCAGATATTCGACGCGAAGTAAGCCGCATTGTTCGAGATTTGGAGATGTCAGACGCCAGCCCCGGCGCAAATCCGTATAGATACGATACCGCAAAACGGATTTCAGTGCGCTGATCGTTTCATTTTTTGTAGAGAATTTTTCATTCGGGCTTTTGGCAAATTGGGCAAATTCCATATTCAAAGCTTTATAGACTTCTTCGGCAATTTTCTCATCTCTGAGACCTTCAGGAAATTCCCTGATCGCGTTAAAAATCGCGATACGCAGAATAACCGTATCCATGAAATCGTTGAAATGTCCTGCCTGGAGACTGGCATCCTGTCGATTATCCGTGAAGCTGAGCAGCTTTTGAGCGCTGGGATCCAGATCCGGATCATCTTTCAGCTGTGTCAAAAGGGAGTAAGACAACAGCGTAGTATCCGTTGATCTGCCACCGGCACTGAGCGTTGCGAGCGCAGGATAATTTGTCCTTGGACGGGCATAGACGGTTCCGCAGTGAGGACAAAAGTGGAAAAGTGACGGGAAATAAGCCGCATGAATACCGTTTCCGCCCACTTCTCCGGCCGGTGATATGTCGATGATTCGCGGTACATAGTCTCGGTAACTTCGTTTTATTCTCCCATCTCCGTCAACCCAGTCATCCGGTATTCGTCTTACGATTTCATCATAGTCTTCCGGCCATGGATCTGACTCATTGTAGTAAATGAACCCGTCCGGTCCATCTCCCAGTGCTTTTGGAATATAATAGTTTTCCCGGCCTCTTTCAGGATCTTTTTTCACGGTATAAAAAGGCTGTCCGCATTCGCGGCAGAATGCCATCGGAAATAAAACTTTCTGCTGATTGCTGTTCGGTACGTAATGCTGTCCGTTTGTTGTGATGTAGCGTTCCGCTTCGCTTTCCAGTGAAGCATATACCGTATCTCCTCTGGATATGAATTGATGCAGCCGGAATACGAATGCCTTGATCCCGGTAGCAGGATTTTCAACGTTATAGCCTGCGATCAGCATCCGCTGCAGCGCTTCCTCACAAGTGTTTTCAGGAATATCCGTGATCTGGGCCAGATCTTTTGCGATACCGTTTTTCCCGCTCAGCGGTCTTGCGTAGGCGCGGATACAAATGCCGGAAGCATTATCTTTTGTGATGCCGATGGTATCTTCGATCCACGCTGCCAACGGATTTGAAAGAAACGCTTCAAAAGTAGACGGCAGGTTTTCATCGAGAACCGCATTTCTGAGTTTGGAAAGAGCCGTCGGATTTGAAAAATCATAAGCTGTTGTCACACGGCGCAGCGTTTCGCCGATGATATTCTCCTGCTTGAATTCTGTGCCAAAGATGGTATTGGCGACTTCGACGATCTGCCGTTTCTGGTCGATGATCGTTCCGTCGCTGGACATGGTGGCGGAGGTACCGATGCACTGCAGATTGCGGGCGTTCAGGATCTCCCGTGTACGGCGGACCAGCATGCCGATATCTGCACCCTGGCGGCCGCGGTAGGTGTGGAGCTCATCCAATACCAGGAACTTGAGTCCCTGGGCTGCCTTCAGGATCTTCTTATCATTTTTCGTTCGGGTCAGCAGCAGTTCCAGCATGACATAGTTTGTCAGGATGATATCCGGCGGATTTTTCCCGATCTCATTTCGTTCTTCCGGACTTTCCTGGCCGGTATACCGACGGTAAGTGACAGATTCTTTCCCACCTAGTCCGTATTTCAGAAATTTATCCAATTCTCCCAGCTGGCTGTTGGCAAGGGCATTCATTGGGTAAACGATGATGGCTTTGATGCTGCCTTTTTGTTCGGGGTGTTTGAGAATGTAATCTACGATTGGGATGATATAGGAGAGGCTTTTACCGGATCCGGTGCCGGTTGTCAGGATGTAGTTTTCGTTTTTCTGCGCGGTGAGGATTGCTTCGGTCTGGTGTTTGTGCAGGTTCAAGGGTTTGCCGAAATCATCTTCCGTTTTTCCCCGGCGGAATATTTTCCCGCAAAGGTTGTGCAGTGTTCCCTGTTCAACAAGATCGTCTATGCTGCCGCCGGGTTCATAATTCGGATTGATCTGTACGAGCGGATCCGGCCAGAGCAGCCCGTTATCCAGCTCCTCGTCAACCTTCTTCTGGATACGTTGATCATTGATTTGAATGAAGGATTTGATATACGTCGAGTAATCGCCGATCAGTTCATCACGTAGTCTGAATACATCCATGTTTCACCTCGCTCGATTTTGGCCATTCTGACTGTTGGAATGCTGTAATCCTACTATTATATTCATTCCAGGCTATTCATTATTCACTTCCACTTTTGCGTATCAAGCTCCATACCTGGCATCATGTAAGACTTTAAGCATCAATTATAACTGTGTGACAAGTTTTTTATAAGAGACAAATATCATTCATTTCGTCTTAATTTACAGTCATGAACGGTGATCTACAATCATGTTTGTATCTGTTCGCTTCACACGCCTTTAGCATGTCCATATGTAGGATTTTATGAACTTCCTGTTTGATTATCGATAGTATAGAGGAAATGAAAAAGAGGGAGTCTCCTACCGGGCGACATTTTACAGTCTGAGGATGGTTTTGAAATTAAACAGGTTATTCGTTATGCTGCTTATATGCGTTTTTCATTGCACTTTTAGTCAAATCTGTAAACAACATATCTCATTTCTTTCTAAAAGGTAAATCTCATAAATCGTAGCAATGACCACCTATTATTGACTGCCTCTTTTATCAAACCGTCAGATTGCGTAACAATCCGGAAGTAAATCAATAATTTCTTTTTGCAGTCCATCTTTTGACTGAAGATAGCGGGACGCTATTACAAAATAAGTTTTGGCTTGTGTTACTCTGTCAGGATTCTCACAATATTTCGCAACCAAATCCGATATTTGGTCGTTTTCATGAGAAATATAGCTCATTTGCTGAACATATTCCTTCATTAAGCCGTAAAAAGTCAGATCATCAATAAGTTTAGGTATTGATTTCGTGTCTAATTGTGAACCTTCTATTTCTTTTTCGTATTGCCTAAACCCGAGCAGGAAGGGACCACGACATGAGAAATATTGCATTAACAACAAAAAAATTGCTTGATAAATGTTTTTAAATTAGATTCGCGGACAGTGCGTGCAATTTTTTCTTGTAAGAACTGCAGATTTTTAATCTTTCCGGGAAAAACGGCGTAAGCCTTTACAGACATTTTATTTCAGCATTTGAAAATGTTTTAGCGCTTCCATGATCGCCATCTCTTTTTCCGGCGGGCACTGGGGGACACGGTGGAAGTCTTTCTTCGAGAGATTGTAGTTGATTCCGACTTCCATCCCGAGTTTGTGCTTTATTTGTGCAATATAAAGATTGGGAATATTGAAACCGTATTTTTCATGAATATAATCTCTAATCCTCTGATATGATGCTTTACTCTCTGCGGCTGTCAAATCAAGTTCGTCCATATCCAGACGCACATCAATATAGGGCACGGTTTTAAGTTTGGACAAAAGTAGGCACGTCTCCACATGCTTCGTCCGGGGAAATAAATCGACGGGGCGGAGGCGGGTGAGGGTGTAACCCTGATCACACAAAATGCGGCAGTCGCGGGCGGCAATAGCCGGATCACAGCTCACCATGACGATGCGATTCGGGTTCAGGGTCAGGACTGCCTGAAGGGTTTCGGGGGAACATCCTTTACGGGGCGGGTCGAGGATGATGAGATTCGGGTGAATTCCATCCCGGATCAGGATTTGAGCAATCTTTCCCGCATCTCCGCGGAGAAAATGCACGTTGGTCAGTCCCATAGCAGCGGCATTTCGTTTGGCGCTGCTGACAGCTTCCGGGATGATCTCTCCGCCAATGAGCTGAACGCAGCCGGACGCGATCGACAAGCCGATGGTACCCATCCCGCAATAAAGATCCAGCACCACATCATCTGAACGGACATCTGCAAATTCCGCTGCAATTCGATACAG
>JAFRIR010000068.1 GCA_017432685.1 Flexilinea sp.
CAAAGGGAAAGATCATCCTTGCCGTTAGGCTAAAAGACAGCGCAGAGATGCGGAGCCGCCGTGTGTCGGTTTGCCTTATGCAGTACGATACGTCAAGCTGATAGCCGGGGCTTAACTCTTTACGGAGAACACACATTTTTTTATGGACGAAACTTATTTGACTGACATGAATCTGCTCTACGAAGGTTTCCGGTCATCCATGAAAGGAAGCGCATGGAAGGAAGAGCCTCAGCGGTTCGAGCTGGATGTGCTTTCCGAGCTGGTAAAGCTCAGGAAGGAAATCGAAACACGGACATACAGAACCATGGAAGGGTCAGAGTTTACACTGAATGAGCGCGGGAAAATCCGGCACATCCACGGCGGGAGAATCCGTGACAGAGTTATCCGTCATGTCCTTTGTGATAACGAATTACAGGAAGCCCTACATCCGTACCTGATTTATAACAACGGGGCATCCCAGAAGGGAAAAGGACTGTCCTTTGCGCGGAAAATGTTTGAACGCGACCTGCATAATTACTGGCTGAAATACCGTACGAATGAGGGTTATGTCGGATTTGTAGATCTGTCAAAATTCTACGACAATATCCAGCATGACAAAATCCGGGAGATGGTGTTTCCGAAAATCAATGAAGGTTCCCGCTGGCTGATGGATGAAGTCATCCGGTCTTTCGAACTGGACGTGTCATACATGAGTGACGATGAATACAGCCGGAGTATGACAGAGAAGTTTGACTCTGTAAAATACTATACCACTGTTCCGGGCGAAGCAAAGACGGGAGAAAAGTTCCTGAAGAAGTCCGTCAATATCGGTGACCAGGTATCGCAGAACATCGGCATATTCTATCCGACACGGATTGACAATTACGTGAAGATCGTGCGCGGTGTGAAATGGTACGGTCGGTACATGGATGATATGTACATCATCTGCCGTGACCGGGATGAGCTGAAATCCATCATCGAAGGAATTGTCAATGCCGCTGCGGAGATCGGACTGTTTGTCAACCAGAAGAAAACACGCATTGTCAAACTGAGCAGTACGTACAAATATTTGCAGATCAAGTATTCTCTGACGAACACAGGGAAGGTCATCAAGCGAATCAATCCAAAGAACGTGACCCGTCAGCGCAGGAGAATGAAAGCCTACAAAAGGCAGTTAGATAAAGGGAAGATGAGCTATGAAGACATCTTTCAGTCGTGCCGTTCGTGGATGGGAAACTACACGCCTATCATGTCCCGGCGGCAGATAAAGCATATCAAGAGTTTATATCGTAATTTATTTGATAAGGAGTTAGTATGGAAGCAAAGATCACTTTTGCAAACGGCAGTGAACTGACAGCGGAAATGTCAGGGAATTGTTTTATCGTGAATGAAAAGCCGGACTTCCCGGAGGATTTATCTGAGGTGACGGTTGAGAGCGGGGAAGGGGAGAAGGTTTATCAGAATGTGATTGTACAGGAATGTGCACACGTTGACGATAAATACTGGTTCGCGTTCGTCGAGGAAGACCCTCGTGACGTTGAAATCCGTATGCTGGAAGATGCCATCGTTGAGCTGGCAGAGATCATTGGAGGTTGATATGGTAAAGTTGTACGTCAAGAAAATCCGCGCAGGTGAAATGACCATCGACGATGTGCCTCTTCGCTGGCGGGAAGCCGTCCGCGAAGCACTGGGGGAATGATGCGTGATGGTATCATCCTGAATCAGCAGGAGGTCAAAGAGATCATTGCTGAGCACTTTGGTGTGGAGCCAGAGGATGTCATCCGGTCTCAATACAGCTATATTGTTGTGACTTCCAGGGAACAGGAGAAATAAATGGCAAAAGTTGTTGTGGACAAGTATGTGTATGAGATCGACATTGACGCCGACAATCCGAACAGTGTGCCGCTGACGATGGGTCTGATGAAAGGTGACCTTCTGGTTTATCGGGGAGAAGGAGATCTGGTACGGCTGCCGGTAGGTACTAATGGCCAGGTGCTTACCGCGGATTCATCGGCTGAGCTGGGCGTAGCCTGGAAAACGCCATCGTGATATTGTTGATAACTCTGAACGCGCGTCTCCGACAGCGTAACGATCAGAGTACAGAGCCATGCCGGCAGGCGTTGTATGCCGGCTCTATTTATTGAGGACGAGACCAGGGGTTGATTTCGTCAATGTTATTTTCTTCTATCCTTTGAATCTCTTCTTCGATTTCAGTCTGACGTTTTCCTTCTTTACTTTTGCTATAGCGCAGATTCTTCCAGGCCGCCTCTTCGTACAGCTGCCGTTCTGATTTCGGAGGGAAGAACTGTTCTTTGATCCATCGGAATATCATAATCATTTCCTTATTTGTTGTTGTAATACCAGGCGCCGGATTCACCCGGTTTGTATTTCGGATCCAGTCTCATTGCTTCTGAATCGCTTACGTATTTGATCTGTCCAGAACTGCTCGTACACTTATTATCATTGTATGCGTTACCATCATATGAAGTTGCGTCAATACATTTCCATGTTATTTTGTTTCGGTACGACAGCGGAGTCTTGGTTGGCGTCAGCATATTACGGAAGCGATCATTATCTTCATTGATTTTCTGCTGTTCTTCCGGTGTATTTTTCTGAACTCCCCAGCTCCAATATTCATCCTGAGCGTAAACAGGAAACGCCTGGACAAGCATATATAAAAAGATAAGAATCAACTTTTTCATTGTCGTTACTCCCCGCTGCTTTTACGCAGCGTTTCTGTTAATTCTGCTGCGCAAAAGCAGCGGAAATGAAAAAGTAAAATTTAACACAGACGATTCTACAAAACCAATTTTGTACCAATTTTATACATTGGCATATATATTGTAATATAATGCATAGGCATGAAAGATATTATGATCACTGACAACATACTGAAATACTGCAGCAGCAGAAATATATCAATACGCGAGTTATCCAGACAGTCCGGAGTCAATTATGATACACTGAATCACAGGGTCAATCCGACACTCAAGACAATCGCTGCGATCATGACTACGCTGGACTGCAAGTTCGAAGATCTGTTTGAGATCACCAAACAATAAATAAAAATGCCGGAACTTATCCGGCGTCAGGTGTGACTTAGTTTACCAGACATCTCACACCGCGTAGAACCTTGATAACTGAATAGTTTGCCTATAAGTATAAGTATTACCAACGTCCTAATAGTGGCGGGGGAGGGAGTCGAACCCTCGACAAAGGGCTTATGAGTCCCCTGCTCTGGCCACTGAGCTACCCCGCCGCTCAATGGTTTATATAATACTTGATTCCGCCGTATTTGTCAACCAATTTTCAAATTTTTGTGATTTTTATTTTTTGTGAAAAATCATAAAAAAAAACACGGATACAGCTCTAATGCCACCGCAAAACCTGCGCAGCAGGGCTGTATTCCGTGTTGCCTCATTTAATATCAGATGATTTTTGCTGAACCGAAGGCAATCGATTTACCGGTTTCCGCGTCGAACAGCGCCAGCGCATCACCGGTCAGATCCAGATTCACTTTGGAATCGATCGGGAAGTCGACAGAACCGAACACCACACCGGTCATCATGATGCCATCACAAGTCACCTGAACCGTCGTTTCCATTCCGGTCGGGAGGGTCGAATAGATTCGTCCCTCAATAGGACCTCCATCACGGATCGGCAGGAATTCCGGACGAACGCCAAGGATCAGATCACTGCCGCATTCACCCGGCTGCTCTTTTGCTGTGAAATCAGCTTTTTTCCCAAGCAATGTCAGCTCAACCTGTTTTCCTTCCTTCTTCACAAGTTTAGCGGGGATAAAGTTCATTGTCGGATTGCCCACAAAACCCGCCACAAACTTGTTCGCTGGCTGGTTATAAACGGTGAGCGGCGGATCATACTGCTGCAGCACCCCGGTCTCCATCAGGCAGACACGAGTGGAAAGCGTCATCGCTTCCAGCTGGTCATGGGTCACATAAACGAAAGTGCTGTTGGTATCGGAATGCAGACGTTTGAGCTCCGCGCGCATCTCCTGCCGCAGCTTGGCATCCAGGTTGGAAAGCGGTTCATCCATGAACAGTACCCGGGGACTGGGCGCAAGCGTTCGTGCAATCGCTACACGCTGCTGCTGACCGCCGGAGAGCTCCGCCGGGTAGCGTTTTTCGAACTGTTCGATCTTCAGCAGGGCAAGCAACTCATCTACCCGCTTGCGGATCCGCCCTTTGTCCCATTTCAGCATTTCCAACCCGAAGGCAATGTTGTCATAAACGGTCATATGCGGCCAGAGCGCATAATTCTGGAACAGAAACCCAATATCCCGTTTGTTCGGGGGCAGGTTGATACCTTTTGAAGAGTCATACACCGGCTGACCATCAATCATGATCTTCCCGGAAGTAGGAGTTTCCAATCCTGCGATCATACGCA
Source organism: Flexilinea sp. (assembly GCA_017432685.1). Lineage (GTDB taxonomy): Bacteria > Chloroflexota > Anaerolineae > Anaerolineales > Anaerolineaceae > Flexilinea. The sequence goes on from JAFRIR010000068.1 coordinate 4,384, forward strand.
GGGTCGTCGTCTTTCCGCAGCCGGAGGGACCCAGCAGCGTCACAAATCCACGGTCTTCGATCTTCATGTTCAGATCTTCCACCGCTACAAATTTATCAAATCGTTTTGTTACGTTTTCCAGAATGATTTCAGGCATTTTATCCTCCGATTCCTTTGTCAAATGAGGCGCCGGTCAGCTTGTTCGTCAGGTTGTTGATAATGATGATCACAACAATGATCAAAAGGGTCACTGCGCTGCCATATTGCGCATACCCCGTCTCATTGAACGAGAACAGCATGGTCGTAAGCAGATAACGGGCATAAGGCACCAGCAGCGTGTACATGGCAACTTCGCGCATCACAGACATCACCGGCAGCAGATAACCCGAAAGGATCGAGCTTTTCTGGATCGGGAAGAGAATGCGCGTCATGCGTGTCACCCAGGGCGTTCCAAAGATCAGTGCCGACTCCTCAATTTCCGGTGCGATCTGCAGCATGGAATTCACACCGGAACGGGAAGCAAACGGCAGGTATTTGACTGCGGAAACCAAAACCAGCAGACCAAAGGTACCGTACAGGAACTTGAACGATTGAGACGTGGCAACCGCCAGGTAGATCGTACCAAAAGACATCGCCGGCATCAGGTAGGGGAAGAAAGCCAGGCTTTCCACAGCCTGTGAAAGCTTCGTCCCGCGCCGCTGCACACAGGCGTATCCGATCAGCATACCGCAGGTACCAACGATCATCGCAACTACCAGAGCCAGCAGAACCTGACGTCCCAAAGCCTTCCACATAGTCGGGTTCAGCAAAATTCCGGAGATCATGCCTGTCTCATAGGTAGAGCCTTCGGTCCCAATCCAGAAATCCAGTGTCATGTTTGAGAAGCTGTAGTTTCCGGGCTGTTTGATGATGCTTTCCAGCGCGAAAGAAATGAGCGGGATAATGGCAAAAAATACCGTAAAGATGATCAAAAAAATTGAGATTGGCCAGTTAGCGCCGCGCAGTTTGACCAGAGAAACCTGCCCTGATTTCCCGGTAACCGTTGTAAATGATTTACGCTTGCCCGTGAACCATTGGTTGATCCCCAGGATCAGGCATCCCAGCACGATGGAAACGAAGGCGATGATATAGCCCTGGCCCTGATAACCTGCCTGGATCAGTGCCCGCATCTTCGTTGAAAGCGTGAACATTTTCACCGCGGAGCCTAAAAAGACCGGAACGGTATAGGAGCTGAAACCGGAAGAGAAGATCAGAAGGAAGGTGGAAAGGATCGCCGGGAGCACGATCGGTACAGTGATGCGCTTGATGATCGTCCATCGGGACGCTTTCAGGATGGTCGCGCTTTCTTCCAATGTGGCGTCCATGTTTTTCAAAATACCGCCGATCAGCAGGTAGGCAAACGGGGAGTAGTGCAAACCGACTACGATGATCATCGGGAAGAGTCCATACACGAACCATTCCGGCATACAAATGCCGAATATGGATTCCATCATGCCGATATTGCCTCCGCCGACTTTGGAATTCTGGAACATGTTTGTCCAGAAAAGAGCGAGCGTCCAGGCAGGCATCATATAAGGGAACACAAAGACCGATGAAATAAAGCCTTTACACTTCAGGTCAGAGCGGGTGATGAACCATGCCACCGTCCCCCCGACCGCGATTCCCAATACACCAGACCCGCAGGCGACAATAAATGAATTGATCAGCGGAGTCCAGAAGTTCACCCGGCTCCAGTCATCACCGGCAAAAAGGCGCTCAAAATGTTTCAGCGTGAATGAACCGACAGGCAGGCGATAGATCTTTTTCTCAGTCCCGATGTGGACCGTGAACATATTAGTGAGCATGGTGATCAACGGAAGCAGAGAAAGTACGATCAAAGCAATAAGAAAAACCACCAGAAGTATGTTCGCAGGCTTGGAAAAGAAACCCTTGATTCGGTACTTCAGCGGTTCTTTGACGACTTCTTGATTCGTCTGAGTCATTTAAACCTCCCAGGTTAGGAGAAGAGATTAAAAAATGAAGAGTGAAGCAATTTCTCACTTCACTCTTCACACTTTACATCAGCTTTTATCCGACGCGGACAGCGACGAATTCATAGATGTCAGCATAGTTTTCGTCAATGTATTCCAAATCTTCAAAGACCAGACGGGTGCTCCAGTATTCATAAGCCTGATCTTCAAGACCTTCCGGTTTTAGGATGGTTTTGTTCGGTGAATAGTAGCCCTGAGAAGAGTTCCAGGATTTCGGACCGGCAAATCCTCCTTCAGACAGCAGATAATTGATGAAGAGTGCGCAGGTGTACGGGCAATCGCTGTCCTTGGCAACGGTTGCGTAGACAGGATACATAAAACCGGAGAAGCCATCAACTTCGTTTTCGAACTGAACCACGGTCAGATTGCCGCGATCAGCTTCATCGACTTTGCGCAGTTTAGAGAAGACAAACAGTCCCAGGTTCCCCGGAGCGCCGGAGGCGATACCGGTCGCGATCTTGGACGCGGAGGTATAAGTGTAGTTGACGTTCTTCAGGAAGCCATCGATCCAGGCATAACCTGCATTTTTGAACTCACCAGCTTCAAAAGCTTTTCCGTAGTAAGCTTCATATGCGGCTGCCAGGCGTTCGCTCCATTCAGGGCTGGTCAGCATCATCAGGAAGTTAAGGTTGACCGTTTCTTTGGTCGGGTCTTTGAAGAAGACTTTGCCGTTCCATTCGGGTTCGGTCAGCTGCCATACATTGGTAAGGTTGATAGAACCGTTCCCATTATGGTAGATCAGCAGTGAGTTAATGAAGGTCACAATAGCCGGATCCTGGTTTTGTTCATCAACAACATCTTTCAGAGATTCCGGAAAATATGAGAAAGAGAGACCTTCATCCAGCAGATAGGTCTTCAGGTCCGGACCGTTCTGTGTCAGAGCCATGTCAGCGGAATCCTTCACACCGGAGCCAATCGTGCTGGTCAGGATGGTGTAGGTTTCCCCATCATCAATTTCCGCATAGATGATCTTGTCTGCCAATTCAGGATAGTCAGTCATGAAATTGGCAGCAGCTTTTTCAGCGAAGCTGGTGGTGGAATAGAAGTTCAGCTGCGCGCCGGCGGCCATCTCTTCTTTTGCTTTTTCATAGAGCTCTTCATTGCTCATGGACGCGGCAGCGGTGAGCGCTTCCTCAACAGTCTCCGCCATCGCGGCAGCACTGATGCTGAGAACAAGCATCAAAACGACAAGTAAAGACAGTACACGTTTCATTATGATCCTCCGCAAGATTGTATGATTTTTCCTCAAAAGGAAAAACTTATGTCAATAATTATAGATGGAAATAGATGAGCCGTCAAGAAATGAATTTTTATGGATTTTTCATTTTTCATCCCGTATTTCCCAATTCAAACATGGCTTCATGGTAGAATTATGGAGTTTGAAATTGCCTGATAACGCACAGGCAGTCAGGAGGAAAGATGGCACGAAAACCTGTAGTGGCTCTGGTCGGCCGCCCAAACGTCGGGAAAAGCACCTTATTTAACCGTCTCTCGGGAACCAGGGACGCGATCGTGGATGACGTTCCAGGGACGACCCGTGACCGTCTTTTCGGACATGCGGAATGGTGCGGAACCGAATTTGACATTATTGACACCGGCGGCATTGATCCGGAAGCAGCCGGGCAGAAAACCCCACTCTCCGTAGGATCAGCTGATTTCATCTCCGAGATAAAAACCCAGGCGATCCTTGCCGTTGAAGAAGCGGATGTTGTTCTTTTCCTGACCGACGCCTCGACCGGTGTAACAACCGCAGACCGGGAGATCGCCCAGATCCTGCGCCGCATGCAGAAGAAGGTCGACGGTGTTCTCACGCCGCCTGTTTTGCTGGTCGTGAATAAAGCCGATTCCAACAATCTGCGTGCCAACGTTCCTGAATTCTATGAACTTGGGATGGGGGATCCTTATCCGATCTCCGCGATTCACGGTACAGAGACCGGTGACCTGCTGGATGCCCTTTGTGCTCTTTTCCCGAAACAGGAGGAAGAAGAGGAAGACGACAGCGTCAAAATCGCTATCGTAGGACGTCCAAACGTTGGGAAATCCAGCCTCCTGAACCGGCTCTGCGGAGAAGAACGCGTGATCGTCAGCAACATTCCGGGGACCACCCGTGACGCTATTGACACCAAACTCATGGTCGATGATGTTTCCGTTACCCTTGTTGATACCGCAGGCATCCGCCGGAAAGGCAAAGTAGAAGCAGGCGTGGAGAAATATTCCGTTATTCGTTCCATGCGGGTGATCGAAGAAGCGGACGTCTCCCTTTTGGTCATTGATGCGACACAGGGCGTTTCCATGCAGGAAGCGCATATCGCGGGCTACATTCTGGAAGCCTGGAAAAGCGTGGTCGTGGTAGTGAACAAATGGGATGCAATTGAAAAGGACACCTACACCATGCAGCAGTTCACGGAAAAGATCCGCAAAGACCTGAACTTCATGGATTATGTTCCGATCCTTTTTGTTTCCGCGAAGACCGGACAGCGGACCAATCAGATTTTGACCACTGCGCTGCAGGTGCAGGAGCAGCGTCTCGTCCGTATCCCAACCTCCGCACTGAACGATGCGATCCACGAGGCTCAGGATAAACACCATGCCACATCAAAATCAGGTCGTTCGCTCCAGATGTATTATGCGACACAGGTTCGTTCCGATCCACCGACATTTATGATCTATGTCAATGACCCGGACCTGGCCCATTTTACCTACAAGCGCTATCTGGAAAACCAGCTGCGGGAACGCTTCGGCTTCATCGGCACCCCGATCCGATTCGTGTTCAAGGCAAGGAGATAGGGATTAAGTGATCAGTGACCACTAAAAATTATCAGATATTAACAGCATTCTTACATTTCGGGTGTATGATTATCTGATATAATTTAAGGAAACAAAAATGGCAAAGAATAACATAAAAAACAGGAAATCTTATACAAAAGAAATTCACGAAGCAGAATCGAAGAAACAGAAACCGAAATGGCGGGAGATCGTTGAAGACATCGTCCTGGCAGTGGTTCTTTACTTTGCTATTGACTTTTGCATTGGACGCTTCCGCGTCGAAAACATTTCAATGGAAACCACTTTTCACGAAGGGCAGCTGGTGATGGTCAATAAACTGAATTACAAGTTCAGTGAACCGCGCCGTGGAGACGTAGTCATTTTCCATTCGCCGGTTGACGCCGGGAAAGATTACATCAAACGTATGATCGGTCTGCCCGGTGACCACATTGAAGTCACCGATGGAGAGCTTTACATCAACGGTGAAAAAATCGAGGAAACGTGGCTGCATGAACCGATGCAGTATTCCGGCTCCTGGGATGTGAAGGAGGGCGAATATTTCGTCCTTGGTGACAACCGCAACCATTCCTCAGACTCTCACGTCTGGGGCGGTGTTCCGAAAAAGAATTTAATAGGAAATGCATTCTTCCGCTACTGGCCTTTGAACAGGATCAGTATCATTCATGACAGCATCACCTTGTCCGGTGAAACGAAATAGGGAGTACAATTATCCGTATGGATGAAGAAAAACGATATTGTCCCGAATGTCAGGTCGGCGTGATCAAGCGCCGCGGCAGCACTTATTACACTTGGATCGAAAATGAACTGGTGATCGTTCCGGACTTTCCCTGCTGGGTCTGTGATGTGTGCGGGCACCGCGATTGGGACCAGTCTGCGGTGTTTAACCTCGGAATGATCCTCTCCCCTGCCGCGGGGACATCCACATTTGACCACATCGCGATCCGTCCGGGCGCAAAAACCACTGAAAAGGAAAAAAGGAAACCGAAAAGCAAGGCAAGAAGATCCGCCATATAAAGCAAAATCTTCATATTGAAGAAACAGAACGGTATCGCTTTATTCTATGTAAACCAAGCGATGCCTTTTTTTAAATCAGTGAAATCAACCTATAATTTCTTTTCATCAAGCTCTTTGAAAAATGATAAAATAGTATAAGGCGATATTTAGAAATAATTGGCTGAGCGCAAATGCTTTATAAGCCAAAGGAAAATATCACAAAATTGTATTTATTATTTATCTTGTAAAAACAGCAAGAAAAAGGAAAACATAATGGCAGAATTAGATCTGAACAAGTATGGAATTTCCGGAACCACGGAAATTGTTTACAACCCTTCGTATGATTTTCTTTACGAAGAAGAACTGAAACCCGAACTGACCGGCTATGAAAAAGGTCAGCTCACCGAACTGGGAGCGGTCAATGTTATGACCGGCATCTACACCGGCCGCTCTCCTAAAGATAAATATATCGTCATGGACGAGAACTCCAAAGACACCGTCTGGTGGAACAGCCCTGAATATCCGAATGACAACCACGTTCTGAGCGAAGAAAACTGGGCTGCGCTGAAAGATATCGCTGTCAAAGAACTGTCCGGCAAACGCCTGTTCGTTGTTGATGCCTTCTGTGGAGCCAATCACGATACCCGCATGGCTGTCCGCTTCATCATGGAAGTTGCCTGGCAGGCTCATTTCGTCCGCAATATGTTCATCAAACCTACAGCCGAAGAAGAAGCAGAATTCACACCCGACTTCACCGTTTACTGTGCTTCTCTCGCCAAGGTCGAAAACTACAAGGAAATGGGATTAAATTCCGAAACAGCCGTTGCTTTCAACATCACATCCCGTGAACAGGTCATCATCAACACCTGGTACGGCGGTGAAATGAAGAAGGGCATGTTCTCCATGATGAACTACTACCTGCCGCTGAAGGGCATTGCCGCGATGCACTGCTCCGCCAACACCGACATGGAAGGCAACCATACCGCCATCTTCTTCGGCCTCTCCGGCACCGGCAAAACCACTCTTTCCACCGACCCGAAGCGTCTGCTCATCGGCGACGATGAACACGGCTGGGATGACGAAGGCGTCTTCAACTTCGAAGGCGGCTGCTACGCGAAAGTCATCAACCTTGACAAGGATTCCGAACCTGACATCTACAATGCCATCCGCCGTGATGCACTGTTGGAAAACGTCACCGTTGACGAAAACGGCAAGATCGACTTCGCTGACAAGTCCGTCACAGAAAACACCCGTGTTTCCTACCCGATCGAGCACATCGAAAAGATCGTCAAGAACGTCCGCCCGATCAGCTCCGGTCCTGCTGCCGATAATGTAATTTTCCTTTCTGCGGATGCCTTTGGCGTGCTGCCTCCGGTCTCCATCCTGACTCCGGAACAGACCCAGTACTACTTCCTCTCCGGTTTCACCGCCAAGCTGGCCGGCACAGAACGCGGCATCACGGAACCGACCCCGACCTTCTCCGCCTGCTTCGGACAGGCTTTTCTGGAACTGCACCCGACAAAATACGGTGAAGAACTGGTAAAGAAGATGCAGAAATCCGGTGCGAAGGCTTATCTGGTCAACACCGGCTGGAACGGTACCGGCAAGCGCATCTCCATCAAGGATACCCGCGGTATCATTGATGCCATCCTGAATGGTGATGTACTGAAAGCTCCGACTAAGCAGATCCCGTACTTCGATTTCGAAGTCCCGACCGAACTGCCGGGTGTGGATCCCGCCATTCTTGACCCGCGCGACACCTATGCCGATGCTTCCGAATGGGAAACCAAGGCAAAGGATCTGGCCGGCCGCTTCATCAAGAACTTCAAGAAGTACGAGACCAATGATGCCGGTAAGGCCCTTGTCGCCGCCGGTCCGAAACTTGGCTGATCATAAAGCTGATAAAAAAGATAGCCACCGGTTCTGCCGGTGGTTTTTCTTTAACTGTATCAAAGAAAAATGCCGCCCAATGTTGAGCGGCATTTGAAAACATTAATACTTATCGATTAGTAGCGGCCAAGCTGCGGGTCGTTGTTACCGGATTCCGGCATGAACATTTCCAGCATGTTGATCGGGTCATTGAAGTCTGCCAACCAACCATCACGGGCGATGTCATAATTGCCGTCACGACGTTCATTCAGGAACACTGCCCAGTCAATACTGCGAACAGTCATGTTGATACCGACAGCAGCAAGATCCTGCTGGATACACTGTGCGATCGCTTCGTGACCGGAATTCGTGTTGGTCAGATATTCAAAGGAAATCGGGGTTTCAGCAGAAAGCTGACCGTTTTCATCGAACTTGTAACCGGCGAATTCAAGCAGTTCGCGGGCTGCATCCTCGTTAACTTCCGGATCGTAGTAACCGTCACCAACAGGATAAGACCAGGCTTGAGCATCCTTGAAAATGCCGCCGTTACCATCAGCCATGCCGATCGGCAGGTAAGAAGTAGCAACAGCCTGACCGGTCTGTCCGACGGTATCAACGATGTACTGGCGGTCAACCAGCATGCTGAATGCGCGGCGCATAGCGCTGGCCTGTTCAGCAGTCTTTCCATCAAACAGAGGGGACTTCACATTGAACACGACATAGTAGGTACCCTGTTCATCAACAACATGGAATTCAGGATCTTTGCTTTCAATCAGGTTCGCAATTTCATCGGTCGGAACAGAATCAGCAAAATCAAGATCGCCTGCACGATATGCGGCAAAAATAGCGGTATCGTCATCGGAAAGCATCAGCTCAATGCGTTCGATCTTCACATTTTCAGCATCATACCAGTACGGATTCTTTACATAAACCATGGATTCGTTGTGATTCCAGCTGTCAAGAACAAAAGCGCCGCAGGAAATGAATCCGGCTTCGTGAGCCCATGCACCGGCATTGGTTTCCCAACCTTCAGCAGCTTCAACAGCAGACTGCGGTACCGGGAAATAGGTCGGGAAGGCAACCAGGTCAAGCAGATAGGCACAGGGAACTTTCACGGTCAGGACAACAGTCTTGGCATCCGGAGCGGAAACCTGCAGAGCATCCTTATCGCCTTCCTGATATTCATCATAACCTGCGATAACGTCCAGCATATAGGAATATTCAGCGCCGGTCATCGGGTCAGCAGCACGTTTCCAGGCGTAAACGAAGTCAGATGCAGTCAGGTCGGAGCCGTCAGACCATTTCAGTCCGTCTTTCAGGGTGAAGGTGTAAGTCAGACCGTCATCGGAAACTTCATAACCTTCAGCAAAGTTCGGGATCAGTTCGCCTTCGGCATTGTAAGCATAGAGACCACCGAATGCGTTGATGGCGAGGATCGCGGCATCAACAGAGGTGCTCAGTGCGGGATCAAGATCTTCCGGTTCGGAAGCAAGCTGCATTCTGACAGTGGTATCATCACCCTTGGTCATATACTGGAAGTATTTGGAGCCGTTTGCGGTGGTATAGATACCTTCAAGGGAAGCGGACTGCATATACTGATCGTTATAGTGATAAATCGGCATAACAGCGCCGGTTTCCATCAGGATATCTTCGGCCTGGTGCATCAGCTTCACACGATTTTCAAAATCGGTTGTGGATTTGATTTCTTTGATCAAAGCCTGGTATTCGGTCCAATCCGGATACGGACTTAATGCCTCTGCAACTGCTTCTTCAACAACAGCTTCTTCGACTGTTTCTTCAACAGCGGCTTCGGCAACAGCTTCTTCGACAACAGTTTCTGCAACTGCATCAACAACGGCTGCTTCAACAGCGGCTTCGGCAACAGCTTCTTCAACTGCTTCTTCGACAACTGTTTCAGCTACAGCTTCTTCAACAGCAGCTTCAGCGACTGCTTCTTCAACTGCTTCTTCAACAACTGTTTCAGCTACAGCTTCTTCAACAGCAGCTTCAGCGACTGCTTCTTCAACTGCTTCTTCGACAACTGTTTCAGCTACAGCTTCTTCAACAACAGCTTCGGCGACAGCTTCTTCGACAACTTCTTCGGCTGCAGGTTCTACAGTCGGAACTTCTGTCGGAACTTCTGTCGGAGCCTCAGTGGGTTCTTCAGTCGGAACTTCAGTAGGAACCTCAGTAGGCACAGCTGTCGGTTCCGGTTTATTACCGCCACAGGCAGCCAACGCCAGAACAGCGGCTAAAACCATCAAAATCATCAAAATTTTTTTCATTATTATTTTCTCCTTAATAATAATTTCTATCCGCAATTTTTCGCAGATAGTTTACAAACAAATAAATCAAATATTCCAGCATGCCACCTGATGACCGGGGGCAGCTTCCTTTAGTTCAGGACGCTCCTGCGCGCATTTTTCTGTGGCATAACGGCAACGGGTCCTGAACGCACATCCGGAAGGCATGTGCAGCGGGCTTGGCACATCCCCTTCCAACGGTATCCGTTGACGCGAATGAGCAATTTTCGGATCCGGTATCGGTACAGCTGACATCAGTGAAACCGTATAAGGATGCAGCGGATGATCGGAAACTTCATCTGCATCTGCCATTTCTACGATTCTACCCAGATACATCACAGCGATACGGTTCGACATATGCCGGACAACAAGCAGATCATGGGCAATAAACAGATAGGCAATGTTCAGCTTTTTCTGAAGATCTTCAAATGTATTGATGATTTGAGCCTGGATGGAAACATCAAGCGCAGAGACCGGTTCATCACAAACGATAAAACGAGGATCAACAGCCAAAGCCCGGGCGATCCCGATGCGCTGGCGCTGTCCACCGGAAAACTCGTGAGCATAACGGTTCGCCTGTTCGGAGTTCAATCCGACAAGGCTCATCAGTTCACGAACCTTTTCAGCCCGCTCCGACTTGTTCCGATAAAGATGATGGATATCCAGCGGCTCACCGATGATATCGGCTACTGTCATACGCGGATCCAGTGAGGAATAAGGATCCTGGAATACGATTTGCATTTCCTTACGGTAATGTTTGATGTTTTTTGCTGTAATCAGATTGCCGTCGTAATAGATTTCACCTGATGTCGGTTCATATAAATGCAGCAATGAGCGTCCAGCTGTTGTCTTCCCACAACCTGATTCACCGACTAAGCCGAGCGTTTCGCCTTCATCGATATAAAAGGATATATCGTCAACTGCTTTCAGCGGAGTTGATCCGAAGAGTCCTGTGCGGACTGGGAAATATTGCTTCAGATTCCGGACTTCAACCAATGGTTGTGAGCTCATATCAATCCCGTTCCTTTCCGGCTTCTTCATAAGCACGTTTGACATTCATCCAGCAAGCTGCAGAATGATTTTCATTCAAAAAAATTTCATCCGGCTGAGCTTCCATACAGATCTTCATCGCGTTATCGCAGCGTGGAGCAAATGCACAACCTTTCGGCAAATTGAGCTGATCGATCGGATTTCCCGATATCGGGACCAACCGTTCCCTTTTTCCGACTACACTCGGAATCGAACGCATCAATCCTTTGGTATATTCATGGCAAGGATTATAAAAGATTTCCTCTGCGGTACCACGCTCACAGGCCCGTCCTCCGTACATCACGATGATCGTATTGCACATATCCGCGATTACACCCAGATCGTGTGTTATCATAATGATAGCCATTCCCATTTCTTTCTGAAGTTTCTGCATCAGCTCCAGAATCTGGGCCTGGATCGTTACATCCAGCGCTGTCGTCGGTTCATCAGCGATCAATATGTCCGGTTCACAGGCCAAAGCCATTGCGATCATCACTCGCTGACGCATCCCTCCGGATAATTCATGAGGATATTGCTTCACTCTTTTTTCCGGTTCATTTAATCCAACGAGCTTTAGCATTTCAACTGCCCGTTCCCTTGCTTCAGCACAGGAACGATTCGTATGCAGCCGGATTGCTTCTTCGATCTGATTTCCAATCGTATAAGTAGGATTTAAAGAGGTCATCGGATCCTGAAAAATGATCGATATTTTCGCCCCGCGGATCTTGCGCATTTCTTTATCCGGAATTGAAACAATGTCCTCTCCTTTATAGAGGATCTGTCCGCTTTTGATGATTCCCGGATCCGTCAGGATCCGCATGATTGAATAAGCCGTTACGCTTTTTCCGGATCCGGATTCACCGACAATACCAAGAACCTCGCCGGAATCCAGATTAAAAGACAGGCCATTCACTGCCTTTACTTCGCCCGCATCCGTAAAAAAAGAGGTATGAAGGTCTTTTACTTCCAACAATCGTTCTGTCATATTCTATCTCCTCAGTTTCGGATCAAATGCATCACGCAGTCCATCACCCAACAGATTACAGGAGAGCACGATTAAACAGATCATCACAGACGGAAACACCAGTTTATACGGATAACTGGAAATACCGCTCCGGGCAGCATTTGCAAGTGACCCTAAAGACGGCATCGGCACCTGCACACCCAGACCGATGAAGGAAAGGTAGCTTTCCGTAAAAATTGCAGACGGGACCTGCAATGCAGTAGAGATAAAAATCACACTCATACAGTTTGGGAGGATGTGCTTCCAGATGATCCTTCCGGAAGAAGAACCAAGAGCTTTGGCAGCCAGAATATATTCATTATTTTTCAGCGTCAGGATTTGACCGCGAACCAACCGGGCCATACCGACCCAGTACAGCAGACCGAACACGATAAACAAGCTGATCATGTTCACTCCAACTTTCTGGAAAATCGTACCGGTCAGTGCATCAGACAAAACGGCTGAGAGCACCACAGAAAGCAAAATCACCATCAGTGTATCCGGCAGAGAGTAGATAATATCCACAATTCGCATCATGATAATATCGACCTTTCCTCCCGCATAGCCGGAAATTGATCCATACAGCAAACCAATCACAAGCACAATGAGACTTGCAAACAAGCCAACGATCAAAGAAACCCTTGTCCCGTAAATTACACGCATAAAATAATCACGGCATAATTCATCAGTGCCGAAAATGTGGGGAAATATTTCTTCTCCTGCTTCAATTGCAGCCTGCTCATTTTTGGAATATGTGAAAGGAGCCAGGTTTTTCGCAGTTTTGTCACGTTTTCCATTAACAGTGATCATACCGTCATAGGTATAGGGAACGACCTTCGGTGCAATGGTGATCAACAGAATGATCAGGATCAATACGACTAGGCTGCCCATTGCCAGCGGATTTTTGCGCAGTTTTCGCATTCCGTCTTTGAAGAAAGTGGTCGACTCACGCATGACCACTGCCTGTGCCTTTTCTTCATCTGTAGCAGCCTCGAATTTCGAGAGATCCAGTTGAAGACTCAACAGCTGTTTTTTGGGAAATTCTCTGTTTTCTGTCATTTCCGAATCCTCTTTCTAATCAAAATTAATACGCGGATCCACCAGTTTATAAACAAGGTCAGAAAGCAGCGTTGCTAAAACCATCAGCACAGCAAGAAAAATCGTCGTAGCCATAATGAGCGGATAGTCACGGTTATTGATGCTTGTGATAAATTTTCCACCCAGACCACCGATCGTAAACACCGATTCCACGACGAGAGAACCGGTCACGATGTAAGCAACCATCGGTCCGACATAAGTAATAACCGGGATCAAAGCATTCCGCAATGCGTGTTTTGCAACCACCCAAAACTGCGAGACACCCTTGGATACAGCTGTTCGGATATAATCCTGTCCCAGCACATCAAGCATGCTTGATTTTGTCAGACGGGTGATATAAGCCATGGGAGACATTGACAAAGCAATGACCGGCAGTACATAATTCGGTCTGGATTGACTCCATACAGGGAACCATTTCAACTGCAGACAGAAAACCAACAAAAGCAGGGTCGCAAGAACAAAAGACGGCACAGAAACCATTAAAGTAGTAAAGAAAATAATCAGCCGGTCGGACCACCCGCTGCGGGTCAGCGCAGCAATACTGCCGAAAGTCAATCCGAATACAACAGCAACCAACGCCGCCATAAGACCTAATTTTGCGGAAATCCCGAATGATTCCCTGATCGTCTGCGTGATAGATCGTCCTGTTTTCAAAGAGACTCCGAAATCTCCATGCAAAATATTACCAACATAAATCAAAAATTGCTGCCAGACAGGTTTATCAAGATTGTATCGCTGTTCGAGAACTGCTTTAACGACCGGATCAGGCGCCTTCTCAGAATCAAACGGCCCTCCGGGAATTGCATTCATTGCAAAGAAAGTAATGGCAATAATGATGAACACGGTTAAAATAGCCAGCAAAATTCGACTTACAAAATATCGCAGCATACTGTGTCACCTCCTGATAAAATAAAAAGAACGGAATACGGGCGGCTGCCTGTTATCCGTGATAATAACCTCTAAGAAAAATCTTCGTACCTCAAAACCGGAAACTCTTTTTCAAATTTTTCCACGAAAAATAAATATACCACAAAATGATCCAAGTACCTGTCTCTTTATTACCATTCATTACTTTATCAAGCGCAAGCAAATGGAACAGATTTATAGCGAAAGTATGCTATCGGATACTGTTTCACTGCTGTACACTTATTTGTCGGTTGGAATCTGTTGTGTGTTTTTCGGATTTTCAGAAATCAAATTCAAATGCCCCACTATCATGTTTTATAACAGCAGGGTAATACAACATAATCACAACATCCGGATCATATGCCTCTATCAATTCGGGATTAATATCGCCGACATAACCGTTATAAAACGTATTCACTTCGGCAAACTGCATAATCATATAAGGATTGACAGCTTTCGCAAAGGAATCAGTAATCATCATGACTTTTACATCATTTTTACTATCCTGATTTCGAAAATGTCCGAGAAAGTTTGAACCACCTAAAACGGAATCATATGTATAGCGCGATGTCAAATCACGGGTTTCAAGATACTTTCTCAGGAAAAAATGATCATGGATCGAACCTGTTTTTCCATAAGGATCCACCAATGTGACATCAAAATTTGGATCGATCAGAACAAAATCATCAATACCCGCAAAATAGATGCCGGTTCTCTGTCCGCGGGATCCAAGGTGCCAGTTTTCATATGTGGTTACTGTATAATTTTTCAGATCAGCGATGTTCGGATCAATTTCACATCCGGTTTTTTCTTTGACATAATTTTCCAGCAATCGATAAGCATAAAAACCCGCTTCAGTGGTCCAATGATGATCCGTTCTATACATCATGCTGTATTGATTTATGTCTTCCGAATGCAAAATTTCACGGGAATCGATCGTATCAACCCCCGCATCCCGCAAACCCAGGATCAACCGGTCAATATTACTATTGCTGAAATCCTCCACACCGACAGGCAATTCCGGATCATATGCATTGACTGTCGAGGGAGGTGAAAAATAAAGCAATGCTGTTCCCCGATTTTTCAGGTAATCATTCAGATTTTCTATTTTTGACACAAATTTATCAATATCATCATCCGGACATTTTTCAGTTATTTCCGTAAGGTATCCGTTGTTCAGTTTTACGACTCCATTCATTTGTTGCTGACCGATAATCTTTCTTATGGCGCCATTCAGATTTACAAAGGAAAATTTTTTATAGAAGGTGCTTGAAATATCCGTTTCAAACTTATTTCCCAATTCACTTGTCCACTCATTGTTGATGATCTCATCATTTATATAGTAATCAGCAAGTCCCGATAAACTCAGGATTCCCAGACCAAAAACCATTATCAAAAAAATAACG
>JAFRIR010000008.1 GCA_017432685.1 Flexilinea sp.
AGCTGCTGAAGAAGAGCCCGAAGTCTCTGAAGAGGAACCGGAAGTCACTGAAGACGAGCCCGAAGTGACTGACGAAGAGCCTGAAGCCACAGAAGAAGAACCTGAAGTGACTGACGAAGAGCCTGAAGCCACAGAAGAGGAACCTGAAGCTGCTGAAGAAGAGCCCGAAGTCTCTGAAGAGGAACCGGAAGTCACTGAAGACGAGCCCGAAGTCTCTGAAGAGGAACCGGAAGTCACTGAGGACGAGCCCGAATCTACTGAAGAGGAACCCGAAGCTGCTGAAGAAGAGCCCGAAGCCACTGAAGAGGAGCCCGAAGTCTCTGAAGAGGAACCCGAAGTGACTGAAGAGGAGCCCGAAGTCTCTGAAGAGGAACCCGAAGCTGCTGAAGAAGAGCCGGAAGCCACTGAAGAGGAGCCCGAAGTCTCTGAAGAGGAACCCGAAGATGTTGAAGAGGAGCCCGAAGATACTGAAGAGGAACCCGAAGATGTTGAAGAGGAGCCCGATGACACGGAAGACGAGTCTGAAGACACTGAAGACGAAACCAATGGTGTATTGAAACGGACGAAGAAAGGCGTGATTTCCAATACCAAAACGGTTACCGGTACGGTTAACGATACCGATAGCGTCAACGATAACACTTCGGTCCCCGATTCCGATTTCGGTAATGCTTCAGGCAGTGTTTCCGGTAAAAGTTCCGGGTCAAAAAGCAATAAGTAAGTGGTCCTGAAGTGTAAACAAATCATGATCAATTTAGTTTCGTTTATCGATCATCTTTCTGCCTGTTAGAAACAAAATCGGGAACTGCTGCGCACCAACCCTGTGCAGCAGTTCTCTTAATTTATGAATTTTGTGCGGTCTGCCGTGATGATAGGGAGTCCTTTTATGAAAAAAATAACCGTTATTTATGTTTTGATCCTGATTTTTTGTTTTTTTGTTACGGTGACGGCACAGAATGCGCAGCCTGAGACTTTTACATCCGGAGACTGGGATTATATCGTAAACAACACCGGTGTTACCCTGACTCACTATCATGGGCACGACAGGGAGATCGAAATTCCGGAGATGTTGGACGGAAACACCGTGAGCGCGCTGGAAAAGGAACTGTTCAAGGATAACGATCTGATCCGCAGTATCTTTATCCCGAACAGCGTGGAAAAGATCGGGACAGATGCCTTCAACGGCTGTGTTTCACTCAGGGATGTTCGCCTGCCGCAAAACTTGACAAGGATCGAAAGCGGTCTTTTCCGCAATTGCATCAGTTTGGATCAGATCATAATTCCCATAAAAGTCGACAATATCGGCAGCTCTGCCTTTGCTGACTGTGTACACCTGAAGGAAATCATTCTGATTGAAGTCACTACTATCGGTGAATCCGCTTTTAACAACTGTCAGTCGCTGGAAAAAGTTTTTGTTTCCCGAAAACTCAGCAATGTCGATGCTGATGCTTTTCTGGACACGCCATGGCTGGAAACTCAGAAAGTTGAATTTGTCTTCATCGGACAGGGGATCCTGCTGAGATATAACGGAAGGTACAGTGATGTCGTGGTCCCGGAAGGAACGACCGCAATTTCCAATGCCTTTGATGGAAACAAAGTGATTAAAAGTGTGGTGCTTCCCGAAGGTCTTCTTCGTTTATCCCAATATGCCTTCCGCGGCGCGGAAAACCTCAGCCGGATCAATATCCCGCAGTCTGTTACTACGATCGGTTCCGGCGCATTTCGAAGCTGCCGCAGCCTGACAAGCATTGATCTGCCGGAAACGATCAGCTCCGTCGGAACATTTGCATTCAGAGGGTGTGAAAACCTGACAAGCCTAACTTTCCCCTCAAAGGTGACCAATATTCAAAATTCAGTGTGCCGTGATTGTCCTTCGCTGGTGGATGTTGTCATCCCGGAAAATGTGACGAAATTTCATAAAGATGCCTTTCGCGACTCTCCGAATGTGAACATCATGATCGTAAAGGATTCCCCGGTGGAAGATCTGCTCAAAAAAGATGGGATTGCATATAGTTACTATCAGTAAGTATGAAAAAGCTGGTCATTTTTATCATCATTCCCTTCCTTTTTTTTCTGTCCCAAATCGGATGGGCGCAGGAGGGAACCTTCAGTTTCGGTACGTGGGACGCGGTGGAAAACAGCAGCGGACTGACGCTTACTGCCTATTATGGGAATGAAGCGGAAGTGACGATACCGGAGGTTCTTGGCGGAAAGCCGGTGACCGGCCTCGGGAAAGAGTTGTTCAAGGATCATATCAATCTTCAAAAGGTTTATATTCACGACGGTATTACCGCGATTGGAGCAAATGCCTTCAACGGATGCGTTTCCCTTACAGATATACGGCTCCCGCTGAATCTGAAAAAAATCGACACGGGAACTTTCCGATATTGCTTCCATTTGGAGAATATCTTTATTCCTTTCTCTGTTACAAGTGTCAATGGATATGCTTTTGCTGATTGTGTCAGCCTGCGGGAAATCAATTTGGTTTCAGCTACTTTCATCGGTGAGTCGGCTTTTGATAACTGCCAATCCCTCCGATCCGTGAACCTGTCGCGGAAGCTGACCGACATCGGCGGACATGCTTTCCGGGATACGCCCTGGCTGAATGCGCAGAAAGATGAATATGTGATCATCGGGGATGGGATTTTGGTGAAATACAACGGGGATGCGAAGCTGGTCAACATCCCCGCAGGCGTTACCCTGATCTCTGGGGCATTTGAAGGAAACCATCAGGTAAAAAGCGTGTTTCTTCCGGATACTTTGAAAAAAATCGGAGCCTATTCCTTTAAAAATGCTGAAAACCTGCGGATCGTAAAAATATCTGAATTTGTGACTGCTATCGAATCAATGGCTTTTGATGGCTGTCGGAATCTTATTGAGATCAATATTCCTTACCGGGTCAATACGATTGGGAAAAATGCGTTCAGAGACTGTGAGCAGCTGAAGAAAGTGTATCTGCCCTCCTCCTTGAAAAAAATCAATGAAGGGGTTTTTGCAAATTGCACTTCATTGCAGGAGCTGCTGATTCCTGCCGCTGTTACCGAAATCCATCAGAAGGCGCTGAGCGGAGTTGAAAAGGTCACGCTCCTGGTGGATCAGGGATCGGCAGCAGAACAGTTCGCAATCGAGAACAATATTCCTGTCAGTTATGATATTCTGCAATCCGACAGTTTTCTCTATAAGACGGATGATTCAGGTATTCATATTCAGCGTTATATCGGGAAATCGAATGATGTGTGGATACCGTCAGAAATTGATGGGACAACAGTCGTTGAGATCGGCAGCGGAGCTTTTCAGCTTAACAACCGCGTGCACAGTGTGATCGTTCCGCTTGGAGTGAAATCAATCGGAAGCTGGGCTTTTTCCTATATGGATTCTCTGGAATATGTCGAACTGCCAATCTCACTTACGAAAATAGATTCACATGCCTTTTCCGGATCCGGTGAATTGAAAGAAATGATCCTTCCGGATCATCTGGAAGAGATCGGAGAAAATGCATTTGATTCCGGGAACCAAATCACATTATATGCCGGAGAAGGTTCCCAAACGGCAATGCTTTTATCCGGTCTGGATATGGAATTTTCTCCGTCCGAATCTCTCGCTCCATTCGCGGATGATGAGATCGCAGCGATTCAAAAAATGCTTTCCAATATCAGCCTTTCTGATGACAGTACTGTTACTGCGGAGGATGCTGTTGAAGATTCGGATGCTGAAACCACAGAAGAGGGGAATATCACGGATGAAATTACCGGGTCGATATACAGTGATTTTCAAATTCTCCGCATTCCGGATGACAGGACAACACTGACAGCCGATCTGCTTGAAAATGCGAATAAAGATTTGATTTTGATCATTCCCGATGCTGTAAACCTGATTGAAGAAGAAATTCTTGAGGAACACGATGTTTTGATCGTCGGAAACAGAGAAAGTACAGCCGAAGAATTTGCCGGCAAACATCATCTTCCTTTCATGGTCAGATTTAATTACATATTACAAATTCCGGGGAAAATAAAATGAAAAAGGACATGATTTTGCTGTTTTGTTTGCTCTTTTTGATTTTTGTACCCTGTATGGCGCAGGATCCCGAGTCTGAACCGGAAGTATATACATATAATAACTGGAGTTATATTCAAAATGAGATCGGGTGGACACTGACCGAATACAACGGGGATGAGACTGTCATCACCGTGCCATCTTATATCTCCTATAAACCTGTGACTGAACTCGGACCTGAAATTTTCATGAATAACATGAAACTGGAACAGGTCACGATCCCTGATACTGTCAGCGTGATCGGAAATAATGCCTTTTATGGCTGTATTTCTCTGCGGAAAGTGAGACTGTCCAATGCTCTGACAAAACTGAACACCGGAACGTTTCAATACTGTTTTGCTTTAGAGCACATTGATCTGCCGTACAGTTTAAAATCGATCGGGACATATGCGTTTGCATCTTGTCCGGAACTGACTCGCATCGTTATTCCGGGAAAAGTAACTTTGATTGGGGAAAGCGCTTTTGATGATTGCCGGAAATTGTCTGAAATTTCCATTCCGAGAACTGTGACAAATATCGGCGGAAATGCGTTTCGTGATACGCCCTGGCTTGAAAGTAAAACGGATGAGTTCGTAATAGTTGGTAAGCGCATTCTCATCAAATGGAATGGTTCTGCATCAAATGTACAGATCCCTCCCGGTATTACCATGATCACAGATGCCTTCGCGGGAAAATATTTTGTTGAAAGTGTTGAACTTCCGGCATCTGTGCGGCGGATCGGTCAATATGCATTCAAAGATGCAGTGAATCTGAAAAATATCAATTTTCCGGCAAAACTGACATCTGTCCTGGCCAGTGCATTCGAAGGCTGCAGGTCGATGGTATCTTTCAAACTCCCTGACACTGTTACATCACTGGGCTCGTCTGCTTTTCGATATTGCGATAAGTTGATCGAATTTACCATCCCGTCGAAAGTAACGTCAATCCCCGCTTCGCTTCTTGGAGACTGCACAAGTCTGGTGGATGTGAAAATTCCCGAAACGGTCACGAAGATCAATTCAAACGCTTTTGCAGGTTCTCCTTCAGTCCGCTTACGTGTTGTATATGATTCTGAAGCTTATCGTTTCGCTGAGGAAAATCAGATCCCATATTTAACGGATCTCCAGGAATCGGATGGTTTTCTTTACAGCCGTGACGAAGAAGGTATTTGTATCGAAAAATATACGGGGTATCTGTATGATATTGAGATCCCTGCGGTAATCAATGAAGTTCCTGTTACCAGGATCGGTACAGCTGCTTTCCAGAATAACAGTCTTGTCAGGTATGTCGTTATTCCGGCGACGGTAACAGTCATTGATGATTGGGCCTTTTCCTATATGGATTCTCTGGAATATGTTCAGCTTTCTTCAAATTTGACTCACCTTGGCAGTAATGTTTTTACAGGCTCCGATGGGATAGAAGAAATCAGGCTGCCGGAAAGTCTGGTGGAAATCGGAGCATCACCATTCGAATATACCAGGAAGCTGGCTATTTGTGCAAAGAGCGGAACTGATATTGAAAATAAACTGTTGTATAGTGGTTATCAGGTATTTCCGTTGAATTATTGTTCGGATGAGGTGGAAAAACTGGTCATCTGGACGGATTTGAATTCATCCGGCATTTCGGGCGTAACGTATGATTGGCGTTCACCAATTCAAGGATATGAGAATTATCAAATCATCCGGATAGCGGATGGGCTTACCGGTGTCACGGAAAAAGATCTTTTGAACGCCGGGAATAAAATATTTCTCATCATTCCTTCCTCAGTTCGGGTCATTGACAGGGAAATTCTTCGCGGAAGGTCAATTGCCATTCTTGGAGATGCGGGCAGTGCGGCGGAAACTTTTGCAAGGGAAAATAATCTTCATTTTCTTGTCAGAACACAAATATATATGTATTAAGGGTACATCATATATGAAAAAACAAAATAAAATATTTATTTCCAGTATTTTTCTGCTTGTATCCGTTTGCTTTTTATCTTCTTTTAGTATTGTTTCCTCTGAGTCAAAAACAGATGAGATATTTATGAGCCGTATCTCCATGTTAATGAAAGACAATGTTATTCCCAAAAGAGAGGGAATGATCATTTCTCTGGGAGATTTCGATGACTTATGTTTGACTTACAACAAATATCAAATCACACCGTTATTGGAAGCAAAGCATTTTGTCTTTTATTCCAATCTGGCGTGGTCTTCAACGACAGATAAAACAGATTTTTTGAAATCAGGCTGCGGTGTTGTGATGCACTATTCACCCGAAACGAACGACAGCATTGTTATGAGTCTGCGTATGGATGGCAATATCTATTTCGATGGCATAAAAAATCTTAAATCATTCAGTTTGGGTTCCTATTATTTCCAACCGCAGGCGCTTGAGGATACAGTTGAACTCCTGGTGGTTGTTGACGGGGATAAATCAGTCGTTTACATTGATGGCAGTCGTATCGTCACAAAGGCAAATCTGCCGGTTATGGGAAGTTACTTTGGCCTTTGCTCAATTTCCGGGGCTTATCAGTCGAATGCCGGAACACGTTGTACCTTCAACGATATGTTTCTCTATACGTGGTAAATTAAGGGCACCTCAAAAAACTAATGGGCGGGGGTATGGGGGCGGCAGTTATTGCCTGCTTCGTAAGGTACGGGCTGACGCCCGATTTATATTCGGAGCAGGAGCTTCGCCCCACGGAAACCTCCCGAGGAGATTCAGAAAATTTATTCTCTGAATCTCCTCGGAACAGAGAAAAATTGGAGTTTTTAGAGGTTCCCTTAAGGAAACTCCTGCCTTTTTTGCTCAATTTTTTATCAGAAAGGATCAAGAAATGAAAAAGCGTAAGAATAAAAACAAAGTCTCAGGAATAATTTACCGAATAATTTTTTTTATCGCTTCTGCTGTAATAGCATGCATATTTCTCTGCGTTGCAGTAGCATTTACAAAGAAAAGTGCGGATGAGTCAGAAAATCAATACTTGACAAATTATAAAGAGAAATTAGAACTTTTACAGGAACAGATAATCGATGAACATATTGAAACAGTAATTGGCAGCAGTCCGGGAGGAAAAGCCGGATGGGTCGTTTTCCTTTCCGTTTGTGATGGAAATACGCGTGCCAGCGTTTTTTCGGGAACTGGTTCTTCACTGGAAAATGCATGGAACGCAGCAGATAAAAATACCCGGTCGTTTGTTTCTGAAAAAAATTTTGAGCTGAGATGGCTGAAAGCTGATGTCGTTCGTTCTGTAAGAGAAATTACTTCGGAAGCGCTTACCAGAGAAGTTTTAAAAGCCAGACACGAATTTTATCGATATGGAATAGCGTTTAATGAAAATTTCAAACTTGCTTTGCTTGAAACCGAATTGAATGGAGCCAAAATTTATGAGTATGATAATGGAGGTCTTGATTTGGATTATCTGAACAGATATCTCAAAAAGTCCGGGAGAATTATCCAACCGATTTCAGCTTTTCCGGAGAAATATCTCCTGTTTGAGACGAAAAGCTGGTTATGTGATGAAGATAACGCAATTTATCCGCTCTATGAAGATGGACTTGAGGTTGGACGGAGAAAAATTGAACCACTGGATGCGGATCATGCAATGCAGCTGATAGATCACGCTACTGCTTTTCTGGTTAATCAGGTAAAAGATGATGGCTCCTTTATCTACGGCTTTTACCCGCGGTTTGATAACGAGATTGAAAACTATAATATTGTACGGCATGCTTCCACATTATGGTCGCTGATATGCCGATACCGAATATCTCCGTCAGAAGAACTGGCAGCAATCATTGAAAAGACGATCAGCTATATGATTACGCAAATCATTCATGATGAAAATGGAAATGCATATCTCTATGAAGCAAAGGATGACGAAATCAAACTTGGAGGATGCGGAGTAGCTGTTGTTGCATTGACGGAATATATGGATGTGTTCGGAAATAAAAAATATGTTGATCTATGTTGTGAACTTGGCAATGGAATTCTTGGTATGTTTGATTGGGAAACCGGTGAATTCTGGCATATCCTGAACGGAGATTTTTCAAGAAAAGAAAAAATGCGGACAGTTTATTATGACGGAGAAGCAACATTTGCATTATCAAGACTTTATGCGCTGACCGGTGATGAAATCTGGCTTAATGCAGGATGCAGATCTGTAGATCATTTTATCGAAGCAGAATATGAACAGTATAAAGATCATTGGGTAGCTTACAGCCTTAATGAAATAACAAAACATGTGAAAGACCGTCCGGAATATTTTGCCTTTGCTTTGAGAAATGCTGAAGTGAATCTGGAAAATATTGCTCAGCGTGATACAACTTACCATACTTATCTTGAATTACTGATGTCTACCTTTGAACTATATGACCGAATGATCGATCAGCAGATCCCGGCAGGCGATTTTGACATCCGGTCTCTGCTGAATACGATTTTTATTCGTGCACAGCGCCAATTGAATGGATTCTTCTTCCCGGAATATGCGATGTATATGGCAAATCCGAACAGAATTCTGAATACGTTTATGGTTCGTCACGATGGGTACCGTGTACGGATTGATGATGTACAGCATAATATAGGCGGATATTACCTGTATTACAAGAATTATGACAAGATGTTAACGTATATCTCAGAATAATCGAATCGTTTAAGACGGCGCTGATTTGCTCCTTTGTGAATTTACATTCCCCGGAAGCAGAAGGAGAAACTCAGATCTTTCTCCGCGGGGAGCAGATATTCCGGATGCGTCTTTGCTCCCCATGTGTCATCACCCCCAATACCCATCTGTCCGAGCGCTACACGGACCACCGTATAATGTACCTGCGGCAGCTCATAGGCATGGGCAGCATTCTCGATTTCATGGGGTGTCCAGGGCAGGACATTGACGGAGAGATCCTCACCGAAGAAGGTCAGGCCCCTTCCCCTGCGGTCGGTCAGGTCCAGCCGGCGCACGCCGCAGTGGTTTCCGCACTCCTGCGGAACCAGGTAACGGGCAAAATTCTCTTGGACGGTTTTTTCAAAAATGCCGAGTCTGGCGCCCTGCTGCCGGTCGGCATAGGTCTCTTCCGGACCGAGTCCGTACCAGCGGATGCGGTCATAGTCGGCGTTGAATTTGAAAAGCATCCCGAATTCGGGCATATCCGGAAGTCCCTTCACTGCCTTATAGGAAAGGGTTGTGCGGATGGTGCCGTCGCCGAAGACTTCATAGGAAACACGGCAGCTGCTGGCCGGGACGGTGGGCATGTAATACGGATAACTCACGATGACGCTGTGTTCTTTTTCTTCTACATCCGGATACATGGCCCAGTTTGTTCCGTCTTTCGGCGTGACATACAGGCTGGCGATCTTCCACTGGGCATAACGCTGCGGCATCAGATTCCCCCGGTCGTTATCGATCGGAGCACGCCAGAAGTTCGGCAGCGGGATCTTTTCGATCAGTTCGGTGCCGGCATAAACATAGGAAGTGAGTCCCGGATGGACTTCGGAAAACTGTGCGGTGAAATTGGCGCCCCGCACGCCGACGACGAATTTTCCTTTGACGACGGTCAGCGGCGCTTCACAGCTGAAATTTTGTTTTTCATGCGGGAACACCTTCTGTCCGAAGGCAATTTCATGACCGGCTTTGGCCCAGGCTGTATCCTCTTTCAAACGAAAGGAAACGGTCAGCGCAAATTCAGGCTCTGCCTTCCCGAGGGAACGGGCCGCATCCTTTTGACGCTGCATTTCTGTGCAGACAGCTTCCGGATAAGCAAATTCAGCCTCGGAAAGAGGCGGCACGGAAACGGTCAGCGGATATTCCTTTACGGTCTTCCCGTCTTTGAGCAGGACTGCGGCAGCCTGATATGCATCGGTGTCGGTGAAAAGGAAGCGGTTTTTCACAATGAAGCCGGTCTCGGTAAACTCCACGCGGATATCCCGGTAATTAAAACGCACCTCCTGCATCTTCGGCGATTCGGTCCGGTCGCCGCCATAGACGATACCGTTTCCGCTGAATTCATAATCCGTCGGGCGTTCACCGAAATCGCCGCCGTATGCCTGGAACCATTTGCCGTAGCGATCCTTTTTGTAGATGCTCTGGTCTACATAATCCCAGATAAAACCGCCCTGGAAGTGGGGTTCCCGTTCGGTGAGGTCGGTGTATTTGTGCATGGCCCCGCAGGAGTTCCCCATGGCATGGGTGTATTCGCACATGATCAGCGGCTTTTCCGGGTGTTCCTTCAGAAAAGCCTCCACTTCCGTTACCGGGGTGTACATGCGGCTTTCAATGTCGGTGGTGTCGTTATAGCTTCTGTCCCAGGTGATGCCCTCATAATGCACCGGACGGTCCGGATCCAGCTGACGGAAGAGCTGACTCATCTCATAGATCACGTGCCCGCCATAGGCCTCATTGCCGCAGGACCAGATCACCACACACGCATGGTTCTTGTCCCGTTCATAAATGGAACGGACCCGGTCCAGCAGGAGCGGGGCAAATTCTTCATGATCCTTCGGGACAACATAATCCAGTCCAGCCCTGTTCCGCAGATAAGTGTCCCAGCTGCCATGCGTCTCCATGTTGTTCTCATCGATCACATAAAGGCCGTAACTGTCGCAGAGCGCATAAAGCTCCGACTGGTTCGGGTAGTGAGAAGTGCGGATGGCGTTGATGTTGTTCCGCTTCATGGTCTCGAGATCCTGCACCAGTTCCGCGTGATTGGGAACTCTGCCGGAGACGGAGCTGAAGTCGTGACGGTTGACGCCCTTGAAGACCAGCCGTTTACCGTTCAGCAGCAGAATGCCGTCTTTGATCTCAATGCGGCGGAATCCGAATTCCTGCGGGATGATCTCCATGACTTTCCCATCCGCATCCAGTACCTCAAGCATCAGTCGATACAGGTTCGGATGTTCCGCGCTCCAGAGCAGTGGATCCCCGACCGTGAAAGCTGCTTCGGTCTCTTCTGCAAGCGGCAGGCTTTGTTCCCCGAGCACGGTTTCCCCGAAAAGCAGCCTCAGCCGCAGAGTCCCTTTCCCCCGGGCCTTTGCAGTGATCTTCAGCGTTCCGTTGCGGAAATCGTCCGAAAGCAGAGGACGCAGCGAAAGATCGGTCAAAGCAGTCTTTGGCTGTATGTAAAGGAAAACACTGCGGAAAATGCCGGAGAAGCGGTAAAAATCCTGATCCTCAAACCAGCTGCCGGGAGTCCATTTCCAGACCCGCAGGGCGAGACGGTTCATACCCTCATGCAGCACATCCGTCAGACGGAAATCGGAGGGCGTAAAGCTGTCTTCGCTGTAACCGATATATTCCCCGTTGAGCCAGAAGGCAAATCCGCTTTCAACGCCCTGGAAGGAGATGCAGACATCTTCACCGGCAAAGCTTTCCGGAAGTGCGAAGTCATAGACATAATCTGCCACCGGGTTGAAAACCTCCGGCATCTCGCCCGGTCTCAGTTCTGCCTGACAATCCCAGGGGTACTGGGTGTTTACATAAGCCGGTTTGTCATAGCCTTCCATCTGAATATGGGCCGGGACGCGGATCTCATCCCAGCCGGAGAGATCTTTTTCCGGAGACTGGAACTCGTCATCCGGAGCGGCTGCCGGGTTTTTTGAATAGCGGAAGCGCCAGATCCCGTCCAGACTATGCCGGAGGCTTGTTTCTCCGATCAGCACTTCGGCTTCATTCCGGTAAGCGGTGAAATCCGCGTGCGCCGGAAGACGTCCATCTGCAAAAATTGAAGGATTTTTCACGATAGCGTTAAAATTGAATGTATTCATTTATCTCCCTTATTTCCAAAAAGCGCTTTCCGGCAAAAAGTCTGAAATGAAAACCCTCTCCAATAACAAACAGAGATTATAACACATGGCATTAAAGATAAAATCACCTGTTTGTGGCGCCTTTTTTCTTTTGAACAAAGTTATTATACCTTACATCAAAGCCAATTAAATTCACTCCTGTTGTACATGATCTCATTTTCTCATTACTCATGTTTTCTTAATGAGCTCATTTTTGACAAAAATCTGACAAAAATCTGTTCTTGCTCTGACACATATGCGTTATTATATGTAGCATAAGAACAGAGGAAAAGAGAGGATCGGAAGGGTTTCAAAACCTGAAGATCTGAACCCTCCTTCCCCGGTCTCTGAAACAAAAGGTGAAAGAGTAAGGAGGAAGATATGTTACTGCCGAGTGTTTTTGGAGAAAATTTATTTGATGAGTGGTTCAATTTCCCGGAATTCCGTGATGTGGACCGTACAGAACGGAAACTTTACGGTAAACATGCGGATCGGCTGATGAAGACTGATGTGCATGAACATGATGATCACTACGAAGTTGACATTGATCTGCCGGGTTTCAGTAAGGATGAAATTAACCTGGAGCTCAAAGACGGTTATTTGACAGTCAGCGCCGCTAAGGGAGTTGATAAGGATAAGACAGACCGCAAAGGCAAGATCATCCGCCAGGAACGTTATGCCGGAGCAATGCAGCGCAGCTTCTATGTTGGAGAACATCTGACCGAAGAAGATATCAAAGCCAGCTTCAAGAATGGTGTGCTGAGCCTGGATGTTGCAAAGAAGGACCAGCCAAAGCTTCCGGAAAAGAAGACCATCACCATTGAATGAAACAAACTTGTTTTGGTTTGAAAAAATGTTACAAAGAAATCAGACCCCGTTCGAGGGGTCTGATTTCTTGATATAACACTCAAAGGATCGGTTTTTTCAGCGGGAGGCCGGTGCGGCGGGGATACCCGGCCGGGGTCGGTGTGACCTTCGGGATCTTCACCAGGTAGCGTTTTCCTTCGACATCGGGAAGTTCAACTTCGGTCAGTTCCGCATCGGCGCCGCCGAGCTTGCGAATGGCGTTTTCAGCGGCCTTCACCTCTTCCGGGGCGCTTTCTCCTTTCATGGCCAGCATGATCCCGCCGGGCTTCACCAGGGGGAGCAGGTATTCACAGAGCACCGGAAGCCCGGCGACTGCCCGTGCGGTGGCAGCGTCAAATTTCTCGCGGTATTCTTTCCCTGCGCCTAATTCCTCGGACCGGTCTTTCAGCGCCTTTACGCCTTTCAGGTGAAGCGTGTCGGCGGCCAGCTGACAGAAATCAGCCTTTTTCCCGACGGAATCCACCAGTGTCAGACGCATCTCCGGATAAAAGATACGCAGCGGAATACCGGGAAAGCCGGCACCGGTCCCGATGTCGATCAGGGATCTGCCGTTCATGTCGCCGAGAACGGGTACGCAGGAGAGCGAATCGAGAAAATGCTTGATGCGGATCCCCTCCGCATCCCGGACGGCTGTCAGGTTGATTTTGCTGTTCCAGTCGATCAGCAGGGCTTCGTAGATTTCGAACTGTCTGATTTGTTCATCAGAAAGAATTATGCCGAATAAAGTTTCGGCAGACCGGATCCAATCACTCATGTTGTTCATTGCTCATTTCTCTGTCGAACGACTTCAAAAATCAGGATCCCGGCGGCGATCCCGGCGTTCAGGGACTCGATCTGCCCGGGCATGGGGATGAGGATCCGGGCATCGGAGAGGGCAAGCGCCCGGTCACAGGGGCCGTTGGCTTCCGAACCGATGATCAGCGCGGTGGGGTTTCGCAGGTTTGTCTGCCAGCAGGAGACACCGCCATCGGAATCCGCAGCCAGAATCCGCATCTGCGGAAAAGAGCGCAGCCAGCTTTGCGCCTGGTCCCAATCCATGCGTGCGAAGGGCAGACGGAAATGTGTTCCCATACCGGAACGGATCACCTTCGGGCTGTATTCGTCCGCACAGCCGGGCATCAACAGCAGCGCATCCGCATTGGCGGCGGCAGCCGTCCGGAACAGGGTGCCCAGGTTCCCCGGGTCCTGGATCCCGTCGGCGACCACGACGAAATCTGCCTTTTCCGGCAGCGGCAGCGGGGCCATCTTCATCACGGCCAAAATGCCCTGCGGGGAGTCGGTGCCTGCGATGGAATCCATCAGCTGTGTGGTGATCTCTTCCACGGAAACACCTGCAGCTGAAAATCCGTGGACCAGCGACTCGGCACGGGGTGAAAGCGGTGCCGACCAGAGCAGATAAGCGCAGTCCGCTGCATGGGGAAGCGCTTCCTCGACAAGACGGATGCCTTCCGCGATATACAGTCCGGAAGCTTCACGCTCCTTGCGTTTGCTGCCCAGACGACGGACCTCCTGGATCTTTTTGTTTTGTGCGGAGGTAATCATTTTACATTGGGCCTTTCCGCCCGAATTGTTTTTCCAGCAGGTCGATGCTCAGGTGGATCATCGTCGGACGTCCATGCGGGCAGGTGCGCGGGGAACGGCACTGTTCCAGGTCACGGATCAGCGCCCGCTGTTCATCCGTTGTCAGCGTCTGCCCGGCTTTGACTGCCATGCGTTTGCATACATAAGAGGCGATCCGCTCTGAAGTCAGACCCTGCATCGGGATGTTATCATTTTCGATGTCTTCCACCACCGCTGCGATCGCGGCAGCCGGGGAGCCCTTTTCAAAAAGGGTCGGCATGGCAAGAACGCGAAAAGCGGAGGGGCCGAATTCCTCGATCTCAAAGCCGAGATGTTTCAGGATCGGCATGTTTTCTTCCAGTGCCGAGGCCTGCCAGGGCGACAGCTGCACCACCGCAGGCTCCAGCAGCGCCTGGGAGACGATGTTTCCGTTGGCTTCTGCATCCAGCATCTTTTCGTAGAGGATCCGTTCGTGGGCTGCATGCTGGTCAATCAGGTAAAGTCCGTCCGGACCTTCCGCGATGATATAGGTCGAGCCGACCTGTCCGATCCAGCGCAGGATCGGGAAGAAGGGCGAGGCTGCCTGGTTCTGCGGCTGCGGAGGGAGGACAGGCGGCGTCTGCTGCGGGGTCTGTTCGGGTTGAGGCGCTGCTGCCGGGGGCTGAGGCATAAAGGGCTGGTAAATCGGCGGACCGGGCTGCCATGGTGCAGAGGAGAACTCTCCGGCTGTTTGATTTCCCGGTGTTTGCGGTGCAGTGGGTTCAGACGGGCTGTCCGGGTTCATCAGGTTTGAGCGCCACAGCGGTTCAGCTGTCGGTACGCCCTGACCGTTCGGGTCAAAGGGAGGCGGGGTGTTTTGCCGGTAGGAAGGCCAGGCGACCGGGGTGTTCAGTTCCGGAACCGGTGACTGGGTGATCAGCCCTCTGCGGACTGCCCTGTGTACTCCGCCGATGATCCTGTCCGGGTTCTTGAAGCGTACTTCAGCTTTGGCCGGATGGACGTTGACGTCCACATCCTCCGGGTCAATGGAGATGAATAAAGCAATGAGTGGGAAACGTCCGACCATGATCAGGGTCTGATAAGCCCGCTGCACGGAAGCATTTAATGCCTGTTCCTGGACCCAGCGTCCATTGACGAAGTAATTCATTTCCTTCCGGTTGGATCGTGTCAGACCTACCGGTGAGATGAAGCCGAAGATGGAAAGCCCTTCCTCTTCCAGTTCCACTTCGATGAACTGTTTGGCGATCTCCAGTCCGTAAATTGCCGAGAGGATCTCCCGGTAATTGCCGTTGCCGGTTGTCTGCAGGGTTGTTTTGTTTTCGTTGATGAGCTCCCAGCGGATGTCGGGATAGGCCAGCGCGTAGCGGGAGACCAGGGTCTCGATCTGGTTCCGCTCGGTGGTGTCGCTTTTAAGAAATTTGAGCCGGGCAGGTACATTGTAAAACAGGTCTTCGATCAGGATGGTGGTCCCGAGGGGCGCCCCGACCGGCTTGTTGGAGGTTACGAAACCGCCGTCAACCACGATGCGGTGACCGGTCTCGCTGTCGGCAGTGCGGGTGGTGATGGTCATGCGGGAAACGGAACCGGCTGCCGCCAGCGCTTCGCCTCGGAAGCCCAGCGTGCGGATGTGGAACAGATCGTCAGCCGTGCGCAGCTTGGATGTGGCGTGGCGTTTGACAGCGGTTTCCAGTTCCTCCGCGGGAATGCCGCAGCCGTCATCGATGATCTCGATCAGCTTTTTGCCGGCCTGCTCGATATGAATAACGATTTTTGATGCACCCGCATCAATGGCGTTTTCGATCAATTCTTTGACGACCGAAGCCGGCCGTTCGATCACTTCACCTGCCGCAATTTGGCTGGCGACCTCATCCGCTAAAACCTGGATCGTCACAGCAGTTCTGCCTTTCCTCCCGGACCGGAGCTGAGGATCTCCCGTATTCCTTTGATTTTTACAAGCTGTTCCCGCACAGTCGGAGCCGCTTCTGCGGTGCAGATGACATGGACATTCGGTCCCGCGTCAATCGTCGCAAAGCAATCCAGTCCCTCTTCGCGCCATTCGTGTACGGCTTTGATAACGCGGATCGTGAGTGGTTCCCAATAAAAGAGAGGCGGATCCTGGGTCATCATCACGCTGTGCATCATGATCATATCCTGTTCGCTGACCTCTGCCAGGGCTTTGAAGTCCTTTTCCAGAATTGCCTGCCGGCATTTCGCGATCCGCTCCGGAGCGGTGCGGATCCGCTCAGACTGAAAGGGACTGGTCAGCGCTGACACGTGACCTGCTGAGGAGCCTACCTTTTTGTGTGTATCACTGATGAGGGCGATCAGATCGATCAGACCCCAGTGAGAAGCCGGTGAGATCGAGACGGCAAAGGAGTCTTCATCTCCGCTTCCGTAGTTCCATTCACAAAAACCGTCCGGAACGGAGCGGCAGGCGGAACCGGAACCCAGGCGGGCCAGACGGGAGTATTCTTTTTCTTTAAGATTTAGTCCTGCAGCCCTGGCGGCAGCCAGAGCCAGGGCGGAAAAAGCAGCCGCGGAGGAAGCGATCCCAACCCCTATCGGGAAATTATTTTTGCTGACGATTTCCGCATATCCCGCATCCGGAGCCAGTCTGCGCACCTGATCCATGAACGCTTTCACCCGGGCGAGCGCCGCACCGCTGATCTCTTTTCCGTCAATGGTGAGGATATCACTGCGAAGGTCATCCCGAAAGCTCACAGAGGTCTGCGTGTGGAGTTCAGCCAGATTCATGGAAATTGAACCGTTTGCGGGCAGGCGCAGTGCATCGTCCCGGTTTCCCCAGTATTTGATGAAGGCGATGTTTGGATGGGCGATAGCGGTGGCGGTTCCTGTCATGTTATTCGTCCAGCGCTTTCAGAATCTCAATGGCGATCTGGCGGGCCTGATCCCGGGTCACATACAGGTTGTTTTCCCCGCCGTAGAATACCTTTTCTTCTTCCGGGCAGCTTTCAGTGAAACGCAGACAGATATCGTCTTCGAACTCTGCGTCTTCATGGTCGGCGAAAGCTTCAAAGGTGATGGAATCATCCAAAATTTTTACTGCCATACATCCTCCCCTAATTGTTATATATATGAGTATAGCAAAAAAATTGAAAATCTTCATGAAAACAGAATAAAAAAAGCTGCCCAATGCTGAGCAGCTTTGAAAACACAAATTTCAGCCGAAATTATGCTTCGTCCAGGAGAGCTTTCCAGTCCTGATCGGCGTAGGCCATGGAATCAACACGGCGGATAGAGAGACCGATGCGGTGAGCTTCGGGGTCGATCTTGATCACACGGACGGTGACCTTGTCGCCTTCTTTGAGGACTTCCTTGGCATGCTCGATGCGTTTTTCGCTGATTTCGGAGATGTGGATCAAACCTTCCAGATCGTCTTCGATTTTCGCGAAAGCGCCGAACTTGGTCAGACGGGTGATTTCAGCGTTGAGCAGATCGCCGATGTGATATTTCGCGATGCGGTCACCCCACGGATCTTCCTGAGTCTGGCGGATGGACAGGCCAATGCGCTTCTTGTCTTTGTCGACGGAGATAACTTTCACGTTAACTTCGTCACCGACCTTCAGCACTTCAGCCGGGTTCTTGATGTGATCCCAGGAAACTTCGGAAAGATGAACCAGCCCGTCGGCGCCGTTGATGTTGACGAATGCACCGAAATCGGCCAGGGAGGTAACACGACCCTTGCGGATCTCGCCTTCCTGCAGGTTTTCGATGATGCGTTCTTTGACGGTTTCGCGGGTTTCATTGCTGGCGGCACGTTCGGAGAAGATCAGGCGGCGGCGTTCGCGGTCCACTTCCATCACGCAGCAGGTGATCGGAGTGCCGACCTGTTTGCCGTAGCGCTGTTCCGGAGTATCGCCGGTCATGCCGGCCTTGCGGGACATGCTGATCTGGGAAGCGGGAACAAATCCGCGCAGTCCATCGAGAGAAACGATCAGACCACCCTTGTTGTAAGCAACCACTTTACTGTCAAAAGCCGTTTTGTTCGCCATCAACTCTTCAGCGTGCTTCCAGTTTTCTTCTTCACGGGCAGCCGTGTAAGAAAGAACCAGGTTTCCGTTGCTGTCTTCAGGATTGATGATGTAAACGGAAATTTCCTTACCAACTTCAAGTTCCTTCAGTTCATCTTCCGGAATCGCTTCATATTCTTTACCGGTGATGATGCCTTCGGACTTGGTACCAACACTCACCAGGATCTGGCCCGGGGTGATGCTGGCGATAATTCCTTGCCGGATTTCGCCCTGGCGGGGAAAATCGATATTGACGCCTTCTGATTCGAGGAGGGACGCCATGTTATTATCGGGGTCAAGGTTTGCACCCTGTTCAATAGGGTTTACGATAGATTCTGTCATTGCTGTTAATACTCCAACAAAAAAAGATTAGTATAGATTATAAGTTTTTTTCGGGGGGATAAGAAATATCCGTGACAAATTCCGCGGAAATCGATGACATGCAGCATTCATTCATGACATTCATCACGAGCGTTTGATATAGGTCTGATTTCGGCTGGTCGGTTTATCGGGGATTCCCATCACGATCAAGCCTCTTTCCATTGCAGGCAGCAGATAATTTTTCCGCAGGCTGGCCCTTGACTTCAAACCAAGCAGCGACAACAGATCTTCCAAAGTATAGGGTTCATCATATTCCATGATGTCCAAAAGCTTTTGTACGGTTTTGGGTAGGAATGCATCCTTTTTTGCAGTTTGCTGAAGCGCCTGATCAAGTGTACGATTGATTTTGTCAAGCATAAACAGGATGAATGCATTCGAATTGCCTGCTATATGGCATGCGGAAATGGCATCATAGTATGCTTCCTGATATTCATGAATTTGGCTTTCCAGCGGCATATATTGAAATATCGGATTCCATTCGGACAGCAGCGCTGTCTGCCATAGCCTTGCCATTCTTCCGTTTCCATCGGAGAATGGATGAATAAACACAAACTCATAATGAAATATCGAAGATAAAATCAGCGGGTGAACAGTTTTCCGGGAGTTGTTCATCCATTGAAAAAGGTTCTTCATATGGTCCGGGACCAGACGGGGCGGCGGAGCGATGAAGATGCAGACATCTCCCTGAAAAAC
>JAFRIR010000069.1 GCA_017432685.1 Flexilinea sp.
ACGAGTTTTGCAGTATGATTTGGTATTGCCGTCTTAAGGCGCTTCATTTGAGTTCTTACAGTTTTCGTATTTCTGCAAATAATCGGGTGTTGAATCCACATGGTATTGTCGTTTTCTTGTATGCCATTTTACTTGTTTCAATTGCGCAAATAAATTCCTACAATAAATCATTTTATTGTACCACAAGAAGCGTTGACATTCCAGTAGTTTCTATGTTTTTACTAGCATCTCTATAACAATTTTAATTAACTCATTGTGATTTCATTTCAAATGAGTCAACAACGCCCTGCAAGCCGCAAACTTGCAGGGCGTTTCTATGTATGCACCGCAGGGCCCCCTGCGGTGTTCTTCTTCTGTTTTAGCGTCCTCTGTCATAGTCATAGCTACGGTGCCGGGGCTCTTGCCGACGCTCGGTATTCCGGCGCTTGGCTTGTGCCTCCATATCTCTGAGCTTCTTTCGGATGCTCTCTTTTTCAGGCGGTGCCTGCTGGGGCTGTTTCTCCCCGTTGACCTGACGCTCCCATGCGGCCAGGTCACGGTTGTACTGCTCCACAAGGGCCGTAGCAGCGTCATACGTCCGTTTGAACGCTTGCACGTTGGGATAGCCGTCCTCTTTTAGAATACCGGGCAGCCGGTCCATCCGAAGGTCGATTTCCTGTTGTACTCTTGCAATCTTTTCCTGTAGAGCCTTACGCTCTTTGCCCTTGAACAGTCCTGTCGTCTCGGCAAGCTGTTTTTCCAGCTTGGGAAGTTGTCCATGCATGAGCTGCTTGACTGCCTTGGCTTCATCCTGAACCTTGACCATCAGTTTTTGCATCTTGCGGTATTCCGCCATATCAACGGACAGGGTTGGCTTGGGCGGGGCTTCCGTTTCCCGTATCAATACCTGTAGGATTTCTTTGGCCTTTTGGATGATCTCCCGGAACAGTCCTGGCAGCCAGCCATGCTTCTGCATGGAAAGGCTGGCCTCGTTGTAGACGTGTTCATTCTTGATCTCTATGATCTTCGATTCAGCGATACCGGAAACCAGCGCCATATCCGCCGTCCTGTTCCAGTCCTGCCTTGCGGCGTTGTCCGCCTCGATCTCCGCCGCCTTCGGGTTGTTCTTCCCGATCTTCTTTGTCGGGAGATAGACGCTGTTCGGATCAAGGACCTTTAAGCGCCGCTCCGGGTCGTGGATATGCCGGTTGATCAGGGCAGTGTAGAACTGCTTGGCTTCGTCCAGAAACAGCTCATTCTTGAATACTTCGTCTTTTGCCGTGAACAGGCGGCGCTCATAGGCCTCGCCCTTTTTGATGACGGTGCAGCCCTCCCGGATTTGGCCATCCTCACCGGTGATCTCCTTCTTTGTCCGTACCCGCTTGCCGAGTTCATCATAGAACACGCTGCGAGTGGCGATCTTGACCTCCGGCTCCGGCAGCAAGCGCCGCTCCGAAAAGATCAGATGGATATGATAGTTTTTCTTGGTCTTGTTGTGATGGAGCGCCGAAACGCATTCCACGTCGTACCGTCTCTTGAACTGCTCCGTGAACTCCCGCAGCACCCGGTTGGGATTAAACTGCGTGTATTCCTCCGGCAGAGCAATGATTAATTCCCGTGCCTCGATACATTTTCCCTCTGTCCCATACGAGCTGTTCAATGAGGACAGCGAGGACGGGCTGACCGTCCCGACGATCTCCTTTGAGCAGTACAAAGCGCTGACGGACTATCTGAAAAAGAAAGAGAATCCGACGCTCCTGCCCATCCAGATCGCCTACTACACCGGGCTTCGGATCGGCGAGGTCTGCGCCCTCACATGGCAGGACATCGACCTCAAGGAGCAGACCATCACGGTGCGGCGCAGTATGCGCTACAACGGGGCAAGGCACAAGACGGAGGTCGGCACCACCAAGCGGAGCAAAATCCGCACAGTGGACTTCTGTGACACGCTGGCGGCGATTCTCAAGGCGGCAAAGACCGAGCAGCACAAAAACCGTTTCAAGTACGGTGAGCTCTACAGTCTGAACTACTACAGACAGGTACAGGAGAAGGGCCGCAGTTACTACGAGCTGTACAGTCTGCAAAGGTCAGAGAAAGTGCCGGAGGACTACAAGGAGATCGACTTCGTTTGTCTCCGTCCGGAAGGGTGCTTTGAATCGTCCAGTACGGTCAGCATTGTCTGCCGGACGTCCTCAAAGAAGATTCCGGGACTTGAAGGCTTTCACTTCCATCAGCTTCGCTACACGTTCACCAGCAACCTGCTCTCGAATGGGGCAGCGCCGAAGGATGTGCAGGAGCTTTTGGGACACGCCGATGTCAGTACCACTATGAACATCTAAGCTCACTCGACAAGGGAAGCGAAACGCTCCTCGGCCCGTCTGCTGGATAAAGTAGTAGGCGGCGACTGATAAAAAAGGTTCCCTTGTTTTGCCCCACAAGGGAAAACGGAGCTTTTTATGGTAGCAGACCTGCGGGAAATGCAGGAAAATCAATGGATTTCAGAGGATCGGATAGATAAATATGAATTATTCATGAAGCTTTCATATCTGATTTTGATCTTCCAATTGATGTGTGACTATTATAAAATCCATATAATGCCGATGGTATAACCAGACAATCAATTCGGTTTCCGTTTTCCGTTTGAGATTTTTCTTCAATTCGCTTATAATTCATTTTAAGGATCCTCCTGTTTTTGATTGATTTCATTCATCCTAATCTTACAGGACGATCCTCGTTTTTTTCAATATTTTCTCCTTTTATTGCCTCCCATCACATAGAAAAAATGATTGACCCATATTTGTTCAAGAAAAAAGGAGGCAGACAATGAAAGATGAAGATAGTCGGCGGAAAGATATCAATTTATACGGAGACATTCTTTCATACGCTGATATTTGTGAATATCTTGGAATTGGAAAGGCTGATGTACAAAGAATTCTCGATGATACGCGTCTGAAAAAACTTCCTGTGCCAATAAAAAAGGTTCTTGTAAGCAAAACAGACTTTCTCGAATATCTGGGTATTACTTCCAAAAAATGAATTAAATACATCTAAAGGTCAAGATTCTCTGTTTATGTTAAAATATTTCTCATAGTAGGAGGTCTTGATACCAATTTAGGAGACTGAAAATGGCTACAGGATCTTTGGCCGTAAAATGCGGCAAATATTATGGCGTCATCAGTACAAGTTCTGATGATAAATCACATAAAGGAAGGAGACAAAAGTGGATTAATCTCGAGATCCCTGAAAAAAATGGAAAGAGAGCAGCTCAAAAGAAATTAAATGAGATCCTCCTTACATATGATGATGACGAAAAGATGCGTGCAGTAACAATCCTGGATATTTTGAATTTGTATATCGAGGATTCAAAACTGAGGAATGCACCTTCAACATACAGTAATAATTACTTTATGTATAAAGGGCATCTCCAGCCGTATTTTTCGAATCATCCCCATCTGGAACTCGATAAATTAACCAGCAATGATATTGAAAAGTATTATCAGTCATTAAGGAAAAAAGGACTTAGTGAATCCTCAATTGCAAGACAGCATCGGATGATCAATGCCGCTTTCAACCAGGCAATGAAGGAAAAACTGATTACTGAAAATATTATGGAGGACGTGAAAACTCCATCAGAGGAATATCATGAGGCAAATTTCTACGATATTGATCAGCTGAATGAGCTGTTTCAATTCGCAAAAGGCTCAACGATTTATACGGAAATTCTTCTTGCCACTTTTCTTGGACTAAGACGCGGTGAAATATTAGGTCTGCAATGGAAAAATATTGATTTGACTAACCGCAAAGTCAAAATACAGGTAAATGTAACACCGGGAGTGGATGAGAACGGAAGGGAAACAGTTGTGATTAGTGAAAAACTGAAAACAAAAAAAAGTACAAGGAGTTTGATCCTTCCTGAATCTCTTACAGAATACCTGAAAGACCTGAAGAAACAGCAGGATGAAAGGAAAAGAATTCTGGGATCTTATTACAACCAGAAATATAAAGAGTTTGTTTGCGTAGATGAAATGGGGAATTTACACAGGCCGAATTATATTTCATTGACTTTCAGAAGAATGATCAGGAAAAGCGGTCTTCCTTATATCAGTTTCCATGATCTCCGGCACAGCTGCGCGACGATGCTTATCAGTCTTGGATTCAGCATGAAGGCAGTGCAGGAGCAGCTTGGGCATTCGATGTATACTACCACAGCAAATACATATGCCCATGTGTATGACAGAACAAAACAGGAAATTGCAGATAAAGCAGGATCAGTTTTGCCCATTTTGAAATAAAAAAATCGATTTCATCGGAAAAAATTCGATTTAGTAAAAAAAAACTATTTTAAAACATTTTTTAAGGATTTGGATGAAAAAAGCAGAAATATTTCAATTTCCGACAAAATTCCGCAGCTTTTTTCTGACCTTAAAGAAAAAAAAGGAGGAGCTTTACTCATTTGTTAGAAAAATGTTAGAAAAACACCTTTTTGAGCTAACCTTAAGAAAACAACAGCCTTTGTTTTTCTTAAGCTTCCGAGTAAAACAGCCTCTTTTTCAGTGGGCGGGACAGGACTCGAACCTGCGACCCCATCCTTGTAAGGGATGTGCTCTAACCAACTGAGCTACCCGCCCATAACAGGTAACATTATAACACTGTTTTTGTAAATGATGACAAAGAGTTTACAAAGAAGCATTATTGTGCTGACAAATGTGATCCTATCATTATAGAGGAACCTTGACATCAGTCTTACTTTATTATTTACATCAGTTTTGATATTATTGTGGCTTTATGCTCGATTATGCATCTATAATTATAACTATAGAAAAAACAAAGCGATCAGCAAAAGGAGTGAAAAATGCCGAAGATCACTTTTATGGGAGCTGGCTCTACAGTATTTGCCAAGAATGTTCTTGGGGACAGTATGATGACTCCCGCGTTGGAAGATAGTACTATCGCGCTGTATGATATTGATTCTATCCGGTTGGATGAATCGGCTGCGATGCTGGAAGCCATTAACCGGACGAATGGTTCCAAGGCACAGATTAAGAAATACCTTGGCGTGGAAAATCGGAAGGATGCGCTCAGAGATGCTAATTATGTCGTGAATGCTATTCAGGTAGGCGGATATGACCCTTGTACGATTATCGATTTCGAGATCCCGAAGAAATATGGACTGCAGCAGACAATTGCCGATACGCTTGGCGTGGGTGGTGTATTCAGGGCTTTGCGAACCATCCCTGTGATGATGGATTTTGCCCGGGACATGGAAGAAGTTTGTCCGAATGCCTGGTTTCTGAATTACACGAATCCAATGGCCATGCTGACCGGGGCTATGCTGCGTTTTACAAATGTCAAAACAGTCGGGCTTTGTCACAGCGTCCAGGTCTGTGCTCCCACTTTACTTAATGAATTGGGAATTGGATATGATGATTCGATTCAATATAAAATTGCCGGCATCAATCATCAGGCCTGGCTGTTGGAATGTACCCGCAACGGAGAAGATCTTTATCCTGAAATTAAACGCAGGGCAAAACTGCTGAATACGGGAAAGTTGGACATCGGTCCATTTGAAGAGTGGGCAAAACGAATGACTTGCGGAGAACCTCGTCCGGGTGAATGGATCGACCGTATGCGGGAAGAATATGATCTTTATCAAAAATCCGGACGCCATGGTGATATGGTACGGTTGGAGCTGATGCTCCGGTTTGGTTACTACATTACCGAGTCCAGTGAGCACAATTCGGAATATACACCTTACTTTATTAAGAAAAATTACCCCGAACTCATTGAACGCTTCAATATTCCATTGGATGAATATCCCCGCCGCTGTATACGGCAAATCAAGGACTGGAAGGAACGCGGACATGAACTGACACAAAACCCGCAACTGACACATGAACGTTCCCGGGAATATGCCAGCTATATCATGGAAGCTATGGAAACAAACATACCGACCCAGATCGGGGGTAATGTGCTCAATCGTGGTCTTATAACGAATTTGCCGCAGAACGCCTGTGTAGAAGTTCCCTGCCTGGTGGATCGCAACGGTGTGCAGCCTACAGTGATCGGTGACCTCCCGGAACAGTGTGCTGCCTTGAACCGGACCAACATCAATGTGCAGCTGATGGCAATTGAGGCAGCGATGACGCTGAAAAAAGATGCGATTTATCAGGCTGTGATGTTAGATCCGCATGCCGCTGCGGAACTATCGATTGATGATATTGTCAGCATGTGCGATGAACTGATCGAAGCTCACGGTGACTGGCTTCCGAAGTATCATTGATCGTTTTTGAACAGCAGCGGTAACTATTGGTTAGGGAAAAATGACATTACAGCAATTGAAGTATGCGATCATTATATCGGAAATGGGTTCGCTGAACAAAGCCTCTGAGGTGCTTTATATTGCCCAGCCGTCCCTGACCAGTTCCATACAGGAATTGGAAAAAGAGCTCGGCATCACGATCTTTAACCGCAGCGCCCGGGGCGTAACATTGACCAATGACGGAGAAGAATTCATCCAGTATGCCCGGCAGGTGATCCTGCAATATGAGCGGCTGCTGGAAAAATACGGAAAATCGGAAACCATCAAGAAGAAATTCGGGATCTCGACGCAGCATTATTCCTTCGCTGTTAAAAGTTTTGTAGAAATGGTCAAGCAGTTTGACACCGGAGAGTATGAGTTCGCGATCCGGGAAACCAAGACGAGAGAGGTGATCGATGATGTCAGCGCCGGACGCAGTGAAGTAGGAATCTTATACCTCAGCGATTTCAACCGTAAGGCGATTGAAAAGCTGCTGCGTGCCAATAACCTGGAATTTCATCACCTGATTGATTGCGACGCTTATGTTTATTTATGGAAAGGTCATCCGCTGGCTTCGAAAAAATCAATACGATTTGAAGAACTTGCAGATTATCCCTGTCTTTCCTTTGAACAGGGATCTGCAGGGTCTTTTTATTTTGCGGAAGAGATCCTGACTACCAGCGAGTATCCTCGTACGATCAAAACGAATGACCGGGCGACCATGCTGAACCTGATGGTAGGCCTGAACGGCTATACCTTGTGTTCCGGGATCATCTGTGAGGAATTAAATGGCTCGGAATATATCGCTATCCCGTTTGAGTCGGATGACGGGAGTCAGCACAATACCATGGATATCGGCTATATTGTACGGAAATATATGATCCTGAGCCGTATGGCTGAGCTTTATATCAAAGAGCTGCGCGCATATCTGGATGTATAGTTTCGTGTAACTTTACTTAATTATAGATTGAACCTATAGGTAAATATTTTATGATAATATTGGACAAATTGAATTTGGGATATTATACTTACTGAGTTCTTATTCAAATGGAGGAAATATCATGAAGAAGAATTTGTTGTTCACATTTGTTTTATTGGTTCTTTCTTTTGTCCTTGTCAGCAGTGTTTTCGCTGAAGATCCGATCAAAATCGGTTATGTCGGAGCTCTTTCGGGTGATACGGCGTTGTGGGGACAGGCCGGTCTGAACGGTCTGAATCTGACAGCTGAAATGATCAATGAAGAAGGCGGCATTCTTGGTCGTGAAGTACAGATCATCGGTCTGGACGGCAAGGGCGCAGCGGATGACTCCGTAGCTGCTTATAAGCGTCTGGTTGAACAGGAAGGCGTTGTGGCCGTTGTCGGAACGAACTTCTCTTCCTGCAACATTCCGATTGCCGCGGTTTCCGATGAACTTCATGTTCCGGTGATCGCAACCGCCGCTTCCAATGAATTGGTTACGGTTGATGCCAACGGCAAGCTGCATCCTTATTCTTTCCGTCTGTGCTTCATTGACCCGTACATGGGTTATCTGGCCGGTTCTTATGCTTATAATGAACTCGGCCTGCGCAAAGCTGCTATCATCACCGACATCACCGATCCTTACAGCACCGGTGTCGGCGGATACATGATCGATACCTTCACTGAACTCGGCGGTGAAGTGGTTGCTCAGGAAGAAGCTCAGAGCGGTGACAATGACTTCCGTGCCCAGCTGACAAAAATTGCGATGGCTCAGCCGGATGTCCTGTTCGTTCCCTGGAACTATGCCAACGTTGCTCTGATCGGCCAGCAAGCCCGTGAGCTGGGTATCAGCGCCGTCATGGTTGGCGCCGATGGCTGGGATACCACTGAACTGATCGAGCTCTCCCGCGGAGCGCTGGAAGGTTCCTACTATGTTTCCCGCCCGGGCTTCAACCTCCCGGAAGCTGCTGCCTACTTTGAAATTTATGATGCCAAGTTCCATTCTTCAAAGGAAACCGAATGCCTTTACGGTAATGACGGCCTGATGTGGATTAAACAGGCGATCGAAGCCGCCGGTTCCGCTGAACCTGATGCGATCCGCGATCAGCTGGAAGCTACTGACAGCTTTGACGGGTTGCTGGGTCACATGAGTGTGGATCCGACCAACCACAATCCCAGCCGCGATGCCGCTATCTTCCGTGTTGACGCGGATGAAGTGACCTATGTCGGCATTTACGATCCTGCGAAATAATTTTCCGGAGTAAGAAATAAGAGGTTGGGACAATTCATCCCGACCTCTTGTGTATAACGACAGAAAGAGGAAAGAATTGTGCATGGATCTGTACAATTCTTTCCTTCGTCGATTTTGATTTCGCTTACAGCGTTTTATGGAATGTGCTCTATGTACAGTAATGTGTACTGACCATTGACCACAGGCTGCAGAATGCTGAGAAAGAGACGGGTATATGAAGATACTGATACAGCAAATGATCACGGGGATCTCGATCGGAAGTGTGTATGCGCTGATCGCCTCAGGATATGCACTGGTTTACAGTCTGCTGGACTTTTCAAACTGGGCGCATGGGGAAGTTTGTATGCTGGGCGCTTACTGCTGCTTCATGGCAACGCTGGTTCCGAAGATGCCGTTTGCTGTTTCCTGTCTGATTGGTATCGGCGGGGCGGCATTGATCAGTATGTTCAATGAAAAAGTGGCGTACCGCCGCATCCGCAACAACGGCTCACCGAACATGTTCCTGATGATTGCTGCCATGGGTCTTTCGACCACCTATCAGAACCTTGCCAACGTCATCTGGGGATCCAAATTCAAACAGCTTCCCCGTTTCTTCAAAACATCAACGTTGAACATCAACGGGATTTTTGTAGGCACTACGGACCTTTTGTGTATCGTCATTTCCCTGATCGTTTTGGTGATCCTGCTGCTTGTTATCAATAAAACGAGATTCGGTTTACATGTCCGGGCAGTTGCCTGCGCCGGCAGTACGGCACGGATCATGGGGATCCGCATCGATCAGGTGATCGCGTTAGTCTTCCTGATGGCCGGTGCGCTGGCAGGTCTGGCCGGGATCACCTATGGGATGAAATATAACGTTTATCCGACAATGGGCAACGTTGGTCTGAAGGCCTTCATTGCCTCAGTTATCGGCGGTCTGGGATCAGTTCCGGGAGCCATCGTCGGGGCAATTTTGCTGGGCCTTATCGAGACAGTTGTCTCCGGTTATATCAGCTCCGGCCTGCGGGACCTGATTTCTTTTTCCCTGCTGATTTTGATTCTGCTCATCCGTCCCTCCGGTCTCTTCGGTGTCGATGTTCAGGAAAAGGCCTGAGAGGAGGTGAGCATGATCAATTCATTTTATGAAGGCATTATCGTCACCTGCTGTGTGAATATCATCGCAGTGCTGGGAATGTCCGTGCTGACAGGGTTCACCCGTCTGTTCTCCTTTGGCAATGCCGGGTTTATGGCGATAGGGGCCTATACAGCCGCCATCTGCAGCGTTCAGTTTCACCTGCCGTTTTTTCTGGC
Source organism: Flexilinea sp. (assembly GCA_017432685.1). Lineage (GTDB taxonomy): Bacteria > Chloroflexota > Anaerolineae > Anaerolineales > Anaerolineaceae > Flexilinea. The sequence goes on from JAFRIR010000069.1 coordinate 9,778, forward strand.
GATCATTTGCGGGGCTGTTGCAGCCGGAATCATCGCCTACCTCCTTGGCAGCCTGACGATCCGTTTGCGCGGAGATTATTTTCTGATCAGCTGTCTGGGTTTCGGCGAATGTGTCCGCGTCCTCTTTTTGTATCTGCGCAATATCACAGGCGGAGCGGTCGGATATACGGGGATCCCTTATCGTACTACCTGGGTGGTTGCCCTGGTCTGTGCGGTTGCGGCGTTCATCATTGCCTGGAACCTGATCCATTCACGCTTCGGGCAGGCTTTTTCCGCGATTCGCGAAAATGAAGTCGCTGCTGCAGCCAACGGGATCGATGTCGTGAAATATAAAAAGATGTCCTTTGTTTTCAGTGCTGTCTTTGCAGGCTGGGCAGGCGGTCTTTACGCTCATTATCTTCAGCACATCACGCCGGTACTCTTTAATCTGCCGAAAAGCTGCGAGCTTGTGATCACCACCGTTCTTGGCGGACTTGGATCCCTGACCGGAAGCGTATTAGGCACGCTGGTTGTTCAGCTGCTGCCGGAATTCTTCCGGAAGTTCTCGGAATATCGTATGCTGGCTTATGGTATCGCTGTCGTTCTGGTGATCCTGCTGCGTCCCGCAGGGTTGATGGGCTATATGGAATTTCCTGACCTGATCAGAAAAATCACGAAGAAAAAATCAACGGGAGGCGCCTGAGATGAACACTAACAGCAATACTCCACTGTTGGAAATGAAAGGTGTTGAAAAACGTTTCGGTGGTGTACGAGCGATCGATCATTTTGATTTGAAGGTAATGCCCCGGGACATTTACGGACTGATCGGCCCGAACGGTGCGGGAAAAACCACGATTTTCAATACCATCACAGGCATCTATCAGGCTGATGCCGGACAGATCATTTTTGACGGGAAGGATATCACGAAAATCAAACCACATCAGGCAGCCGAAATCGGTATCGCACGTACCTTCCAAAACATCCGTCTTTTCGGTAATTTAAGTGTGAAGATGAATGTGATCATTGCCTGCAACATGCGCAGCAGCTATTCCATGGCTGATGCACTCCTCCGGCTGCCGCGTTACCGCCATGTCACAAAGAACATTGAAGAGCGGGCGATGGGGTATCTGGAGTTCGTCGGGCTGACAGATAAAGCGGAGGATATCGCCGGTTCGCTGCCTTATGGACATCAGCGAAAGCTTGAGATCGCCCGGGCGATGGCTACGGAACCGAAGCTGCTTCTGCTGGATGAACCGGCTGCCGGAATGAATGAGGAAGAATCACTGGACCTTGTGAATTTTGTGAAGAAACTTCATCAGGATAACCCGATCACGATCCTGATGATCGAACATCACATGGATGTGGTCTCAAGATTATGTGAACAGTGTACGGTGCTGGATTTCGGAAAGACCCTGGCACAAGGGACGGTTGAGGAAGTAAAGAAAAACGAGGCGGTCGTTGCGGCTTATCTGGGAGGTGAACTGTGAGTGAAAAATCCCATGATACGATTTTGAAAGTGGATCATCTCTCGGCTGCTTATGGCGGGATCCGGGCAATCGATGATATCTCATTTTACGTGAACAAAGGGGAGATCGTGGCTATGCTCGGTGCGAACGGTGCTGGCAAATCGACCCTGCTGAAATGTCTTTCCGGTGAGCATAAACGATCAGCCGGTGAAATCAGTTTCAATGGTCAGCCGCTTCCCGGGCACTGTCACCAGATCGTGGAACGCGGAGTTTCCATCGTACCGGAGGGACGTCAAATATTTTATAAACTGACCGTTCTGGAAAACCTGATGGTCGGCTGCTGCCAGCGTGACGATAAAGAGGGAATTCAAAAAGATTTGGAAATGGTTTATAAGATGTTTCCCCGGCTGGAAGAAAGAAAAGCCCAATTTGGAGGTTTACTTTCCGGCGGTGAACAGCAGATGCTGGCGATCGCCCGCGGGCTGATGGCCAGGCCGAAGATGCTGATGCTGGATGAACCGAGCCTTGGGCTGGCTCCGATCATTGTCAATCAGATCATGGAAACGCTGAAATCCATCGCCGAAAGCGGTACGACCATACTGCTTGTTGAACAGAATGCAAAGAAAGCATTGGAGCTGTGTGACCGGGCTTATGTGATGAACGTGGGACATATCGTCATGGAAGGTTCCGGAAAGGAATTGCTTGCGGATGAAAATCTGATGCAGGCGTACTTGGGATAAGAAAAATGTAAAATGTAAAGGGAACCTCTAAAAACTATCGGGCGGGGTATGGGGGCTGCATAGCCCCCATACCAAATGGCGCGGGGAGGTTATTTTCCGATGAAAAACAACTCTGAGCCCCGCGCCATAATAAATGAATAGTGAATGAGGACAATATTTCAAGTGTTTTTAGAGGATCCCTAAAATGTAGAATGTAGGGAGGAGTAAGAGGAAAATTATGAGAGCAGCCGTATGGCATGGATATAAAGATTTGCGTATAGAAGAAAAACCGGTTCCGGTTCCGGGTGCCGGGCAGGTACTTATTCGTGTAGATTGGGCCGGAATCTGCGGTACCGACCGGCATGAATATGAAGGACCGAATTTTATTCCGGTGAAGAAACCGCATCGTCTGACCGGTCGGGTGGCTCCGCTGACGATTGGCCATGAATTTTCCGGACGGATCGAGCAACTTGGTGAAGGCGTGACCGGCTGGAAGCCGGGGGACCGGGTGACTGCCAACGGCAGCCTGACCTGCGGAAAGTGTGAAGCCTGCCGGAGCGGACGCTATAACATCTGCCAGAAGCTTGGGTTTTTAGGCGTCGGTGATGATGGCGCTTTTGCTGATTATGTCGTGGTAGAGGCTTCCAAACTTTTTGCGATTCCTGACGGTGTCGATCAACGTTCGGCGGCTGTGGCAGAACCGCTGGCCTGCGGGATCCATGCTACCCATCTTCTGGGGGATATCCGTGGAAAAGATGTGGTCATCATTGGCCCCGGTATCATTGGCATCGGTGCATTTTTCGGCGCAAAATATGCAGGCGCCGGCAGGATCCTGGTTTCCGGTGTTGGAGAATACCGCCGCGAACTGATTGAAAAATACGGTGGTACCTATATTGATGTTTCCAAAGTTGATTTGGAAGAATATGTCGCGGACTGGACTGACGGACGTCTCGCGGATGTGGTTTATGAATGCCTCGGTTCCGAAAAAACACTGGATCAGGCGATCCGCATCAGTAAACCCGGTGCGAAAATCATGGTGATGGGTGTGTTTGGAAAGAAACCTGTGGTCGATATGAACACACTGCAGGAGGCTGAGCGTGTTCTTTACACTTCTCAGGCTCATGTCAATGAGATCGAGGAAGCGCTTGAATTTATGAAAGAAGGCAAAATCAATGCGGATGAACTGATCACACGAGAAGTGACACTGGAAACACTGGTCGAGGATGGCTTTGAATATCTGATCAAACACGGTCCGGAACAGATCAAGGTGCTGATAAATATCAGTTGTCAGTAGACAGTTGTCAGTTGTCAGTAGATAGTTGTTAGTGATCATCACATGATAATGGCAACTGAGTACTGACTATTGTCTGCTGACAACTGATTATGATAAAATAAAGTATCGAAAGGAAATAAATTATGCAGAGAATTCCGAGTTTCAGTATTGACCATACGAGATTGGCCAAAGGCTTGTATTTATCCCGTGAAGATGATGATGTGAAGACATGGGATGTTCGTATTTTGGAACCAAATCACGGTCATTATTTGTCTACCGCCGTAAGTCACACGATCGAGCATTTGTTCGCTACCTATGCCCGCAACAGTCAATATAAGGACGGCATTATTTATATCGGCCCGATGGGCTGCCGTACCGGTTGTTATTTCCTGACCCGTGGCTTGACTGATGCCGAGGTACTGGATTGCGTTGTGAAGTCCTTCGAATTCATGGCGAATTATGATGGTGAGATCCCGGGCGCGAAAGTCGAAGAATGCGGCAACTACCTGGATCATGACCTGAAGGGCTGCAACGAAGAAGCTGCCGCATATTATGAGGTCGTGAAGAATCTGACCCCCGCCGATATGCGTTACACTTACTATCTGGACTGATCCGGAAGAAATATAAAGTAATTACTCACGGTGCAGCCAGGGGACGGACCCCTTAGACTCCGTATGGAGTCGGTGGGTCCGTCCCCACATTTATCTTACGGGATGTTGTGAGTCATCAGTGTTTTCTTTACTGCCGTATACCTTTTTTCAGGTATCGGAATGACAGCCCCATCTGACAGAGAAACCTCGAATCTCCGGACGGATACCACATCAACCGGATTGACGATAAAGCTGGAGTGTACACGAACCAGCAGCCCTTCCGTCTGCTTTTCAATTTCCGTGACGGTTTTTTTGACTGTGATTGATTTGTCCCGCAGATGGATGAGGCAGCAGCGCTTCGGTGCGGACTCTGCCCAAATGATAGAACTGACGGCAATCAAATAAAAATCATTTTCCGTGCCGCGCAGATTGAGACGCGGATCTTCCATTGACTTTCCTGCGCGCTCGTATGAGTTGTACAATTCATTGTAATGCGTGGGGAAGATATAATCCTCGGCATGATATTCAATTGGATTGGATATGTGCAGCATGAATATTTTGCTGTTATTCTTCCTGCGTTTCTGTTCATCGGTTGTGTTGACGTCTGCCCAGCTGAACTGTGACCGCTGGAGGATCGGAACCGTATCCCCGTTCGGGTAATGGACCGTAACAATATAGATCAGCATGACTTCACAGGACATTGGAGAGGTCTGGATATATTGCGCTTCAATATCTCCGAGTGAAAAAGTGGGCGTACCGGGAAAAGATGCCCAGATTTCTCGCAATTTATCACGTCCCTTGATTTTGTGGTCGATCGCGGTACCGTACCACAACACATCCTCCGCCATGTTCTCAAAATAAGGCTGTGAATTATTCTTGTTATAGTATTCGTCGGCGATGTTAATCGTTTTCTTTACGCATTCTTTGACATCCATTTTTCGTACCTTATCGTATTACTTCACATCAGTTCGGTCGGGCGAAGATCACGCGGCGGTTGAGATAGCCGCCTTCCGTGGATTCGTTCTCGCAGGTCACAAGGATCAGCGGATTTTCCGCCTCGCCTGCGATGGCTGCCATCTGTGCCATGCCGTCCGCATCCAGCAGTTCGTTGGCATAGACCCGGAACATCTTCATAGAACCGTGCCTGTCGTTGACCATGATGACGTCGTTAACTTCCAATGTACTCAGCAGCGCAAAGGGTCCGTATTCGGTGTTATTGAGGGTGTTGTGAGCTGCTACAACGCTGATCCCTTCACCCGGAAGAGCAGAGCCTTCCAGAACGCCCGCCTTGTTTTGGAGCCATTTCACCTGCCAGGCCTTATCAGCCAGCGGAACAGTCACCAATTCCATTTCCGCATCGATGGTCGGGATTTGGAGCTCCATTCTCAGCGAATTGTACTGCAGTTCCTTCGGCTGAGCGGAGAGTTCGCTCGGATGCATACCGGAAAAGCCGGTCTCCGGCAGAAGGCAGTCCTCATACAACCGGAAAAATTCAAGACCGGGGCCGGCGAGAGATTTCGGACCAATCGTTACCTGAACACAGTCTAAAGAGCTAACTTTATGGCTGTCATCACCAATCACTTTGTACCAGACGTAATAGGTTCCGGCTTCGGTGGCCGTGGGGATGGATTCGGTATAAAGGCTATCATCCGTCGGAGCAGCGTTCCCTGTGGTCACTGCATAATACAATGTGCCGTCATTGGTAGCGCCGGCGTTAACCAGCTCCTGAGCAGAACCAGTATATGTCAGGTCCTTCGCGGTTGGAGCGGTGGCAATTTGGGCAACGGTATAAACGAACAGCATTGCGGAGGTCTCTCTCCCTGCCTCATAGACCTCCGTCTTTTTGGTTTCCACACTGACTTTAAATAAGCCGCACTTCGTGACGGTCAGCTTATGGGTATTTTCGTCATAAGTTCCCTCCCCTGTGAGATTGGTCACAGAATAGTGCCGCTCTCCCGATCCTTCTTTGATGGTGAACATTTCTTCCACGGGAACGGTGACTCCTCCGGATGACCAGGCGATTTCTTTATCTATCGGTTCAATCGTTACGGGATACAGGTATGAGTTTGATTCATGATACCTAAAGGTTTTTGTAGAGGAATCGAAATCGACCCAATCCGGTCTGATTTTTAAAGCGGGGCGGATGCCGCAGTGTACACGCGACGAAAAACCAAAAGGGTTAACCTGGCCGGTACTGCCATTCACGACCGCAGCGCTATATACGTCGTGGCCTTTCGAGCGGAGCCACCAATATTCGCCTACCCAACCTTCCATAGTGCCCTCTGCCCGAGAGCATTTTCTGACATTCACCGGCAAAGCTCTCGCTTCACTTACGCTTAACAGCCAGATTTTCGCCGTTACACCTACATCTTCCAGACTGACAGGCGGTATGACTATTTGTACGTTATTAAAGGAGCCTGAAGCCAGATTTGCCAAATAATCCTTTATATACTCGTACTTATATCCGTACTTGCCATACATATCTTCGGCGATCGGCTCCTTCGCAAACAGTGTAATCCATTCGTAAGGGTCACCCCAGTAATCCGTCTTTTCCTCAACCTTGATGATGTACCACTCATAGCCATTGAACCGGACTACTTTTTGAGCCAATAACTCCGGACTGTCATCATTCGTCGGGATAAGAAGGTCGTATGTTCCCGCATACGCCGTCAGGCTCATCAACAGCATCATACCGACAATCATCACCAGCAGAAAACCCAGTTTTTTCTGTTTCATCTCTAACCATCCTCCGCGCAAATCAAGAACCTATTTTCTAAGTATACGATAAGTGTTAAGTGGTGAACAAGTTGTTTTTGCTGAATATCAAGTTATTTTTGCGGCGCATAATAGCATCGGGCGTCACTGAAACTATATTTAAGATTGTTATGCATATGAGGAGAATAACACTATATGGAAACACACGGGGACGGTTTCCGCGTTGCCGCAAAACCGACTCGCGGGAACTGTCCCCTGTGCTGCACCATCAAATTTTCAAATTGAGAATCGCTGTTACGGAGATGGTAACAATCCCATTGTGCTCCGAACACGTTCTGTTAAAACAACTTACTCCGCGTCCTTTATGGCATAAGCCTTGATACTGAAGTTGTCCACAGCCAGAATATCGCTGAGTTTGACACCTTCTTCTTCAGCAACGGATACCTCTGCCTCTGCCAGTTCATCTGCCCAGTCTTTCCATTGTCCATCTTCGAAGATAAAGCTTTCGCCCCTGTTCACAACGCTGACTCCGTACCTGGAATCCTCTGAGGCTTCCGCGTACTTTTTGGAGGGAGCTGTGTTCACAGCGTATTCGTACAGTTTCTCGCCGTCATTGCCTACAACAGACTCCTCTGCAATCACAGCGATCGTCTCACCCGCTTTGATGATGAGATCGCCTCTCAGCTGCTGGCGATGGAAACCCGCATACTCATAATAGGCAACTTTTTTGCCCAGAAATTCACCATCTTCCGGATTTGCATAGTCTTCATTCAGCTTGTAAACGGAGTATACAACTCTGGCACGGGGACTGGCTGTCTTAGTCGAGACACTGTACAAGCGCACATCCGAACCGGTATCATTACGGAAGACATTTGCAGTTTTAAGAATCCCCGGCTGCTGGTCCTTCAACTCACCGTTGCCTTCTTTGATCTTAGTAACCTCAATGGAAGGCATATAATCGTACATCCAGACGTCCAACTGGGCGCCTTCGATCAGAAGATCCGCGTCAAATACCATACTCTCGGCATAATCCAGTGTCTTGTCATAATAAGAGATGTAAAAATACCCGGTATGTTTCCCTTCGTCGTTCACAATGCCCCACTGCTTATAGTTGACAGGCGTTCCGTTCGGGAGTGTATAATAATCGGTCTCGGAGCCCCAGGAATTTTTTATGAGCCAAGCCCCGTCAGCGGGCGGCATGTGACCGGCTTTGAAGTTTTCCTTTGCATAATTGTCATCCCAGCCGATAATGGTGATGGCGTGACTTTGCGGAACATCCTCATAGGTATAATGCGCCCATGTCTCGAGGTTTATATAGCCATCTTCATCTTCCTGCTCCCCGGGCTGCGAAACATCCGCCTTGAACGCGGCGCTCACGGCGCGGCCCTTGAGAAGCTCGGATTTGACAGCCAGCATACCGGCATCATTGATTCCTGTCCAATTTCCTTCGCTGTCCAGAATCCTCAGATGTGGGAGAATGTTGCCGTCCACCAGCGTAAAACCGGAGTACAGGTCGCGGTTGGACCGTCCGTTCTCATCTGTATACGGGATCGACCAGTCGTCTGCTTTACTGAAATCATTGCTTCCGATACTTTCCAGAATCTGCAGATACATCTTCACAAAGGCTTCATCGAGAATTTCAACGGTCAGTTCATCCGCTGAAACGCTTTGTTCCAGCCATCCATTCTCAAGCAGCGTAGAGATCAGGTTTTCAACCTTTTCAGGTTCCTCATGCGCCAGGGTAACCATCTCTTCTACTGTCTTTCCTTGAATCGACGCTACAAAAGCACGGGCAGCGTCTTTAGCTTTTTCCGGATGTTTCTCAAAAAACTGGATATCCGTGAGTCCTTCCGCACCCTGATAGGGAAAAAAACTTTCATATACCGGACCGACACCTGAGGCAAACAGAGTCGTGGTAAGAATAAAGGATCCGCCGCTATCATACACCGCGTTGGGATCGTTTTCTTCCGCGAACAGGGTCATACCCTCTCCGGCCTGGCTGCTGTTGGTCTGCTCTGTGATTGGATGCGTGGAAAACCATAACAGATGCTTTTCGGACAGATCAAAATCGCTGCCGGTCAGCTCTTTAAACTCTTCATTGGTCATACCCAGCGTTGTGAGGATGCTGCTCTCCGCCGCTGCGATGCCGCCGAAAGACCAGCAGGATCCCCAGGGGTTCTGAGACTTCACCGGTGTTACCACACCGTAATCCCTGAGGTCAAAGCGGGCAGGGAACTCATCCTCCGCCAGTGTTTCCGCCAGGGTCATGCCCGAAAGGCTTGTCAGCCCCACTAACAGCGCCACAAGTAATAAAATAACTTTCTTCATGTGATTTTCCCTTTTTTGTGAAAAAATTTTCCTACATCCCGTACTGTTTTCAGCAGATAACTGGATGCATCATTTTAAGTATACTCCACGGATTCAGAATTGCTGAAGTTATTTTTGCTAGTTAACAAGTTTTTTTCTTACTGTGTTATGACATTAAGAGAAACAGTAAGTATAGTTAAAGTTGTGATACATATGAAGGAGTAACACGATGAGAAAACTGTTGTTTGTATTATTGCTGCTGCTTTGCGCCATGTTGGATATGGCGCCTGCACTGTCGGAAGATGCTGCGGTCCTGGACGGACGCTGGCTGTGTGTCGACATCCAGGGAAATGTGACCGCGGACACTCCTACTGATCTCAGGGATGATTTCGGACTGTTCGTCAACAAGGACTGGATCCTTCAGACGGAAATTCCCGCAGGGGAATCCAGAACCGGTGTGTTTGAGGAAAGCGGGCGGACCCTGAAGGATGACCAGATCGCCTTGTTGAAAGACGAGAGCCTCACCGGACACGACGCTGAACTGGTGCACAAGCTGTATGCGCTGGTTTCTGACTGGGACTACCGCAATGCCCTCGGCGTGGAACCTGCCATGCCCATCATGGAGGCGCTTAGCCATATCGACAGTCTGGAGTCCCTCACGGAATACCTTTACAACCGGAATAACCTTTTAACGATTTTCCCCTTTGCACTGGAGGTCACGCCTGATTTGACAGATCCGGATATCTACATCACGCAGATTGCCCCACCCTCTCTGCTGCTGCAGGATTCCGCGGAATACACCGGGCGTACCCGGGCGGGCGAGCTTTACTTTGCCCAGAACCAACAGGTTGGAACGTATATGCTCACGCGGTTAGGCTTCAATGAGGATGAAGCTGCCCGGGTGATCGGAAATGCCTTCGCTTTTGAAACACTGATGGCAGAACACATCAAGCCCAATGCGGCACATTATCAGGCGGACTATATCGACAGCCTGTGCAATTACTACAGTCCTGAGCAACTCACGGCGCTGGCCGGTGACTTCCCGATCCTGGACATGATTCAGGCATATGGATATAAAATCGGCAAGCGTTTTCTGGTCTCTGAGCCTGATTACATCGAAGCGCTGGCGGATATCTGTGTAGAAGAAAATGTGACGCTGATGCGTGACTGGATGATGCTGAAGACTGTGAATTCAGTAAAAAACAAGCTGGATCAGGAGACGTATCAACAGACAGATACCATAAAGAACGCTATCAATGGCGTAAGCGGCCGGATCAGCGATGATGATTATGCGCTGGTTATCATTAAGCAAATGCTGCCTGTACCGATAGACAATCTGTATATACAGGCTCATTGCACAGAGCAGCAGCGTCAGGATATGCTGATTATCATCACGAATATCGTGGATTATTATCGGAAAATGCTGGAATCCGTGGATTGGCTGAGCGAAGAGACCCGCGCGAATGCTATTGAAAAACTGGATAATCTGCGTATCCGTGCGGTGTACCCGGATGATCTGGGAGACTGGTCCGGACTGGACTTTGCCGGAATTGAAGAAGGCGGCAGTCTGCTGGAGGCAGAAGCAGCGGTCAGGAAATATCGGAGATCTCTTAGCTCGGAAAAGATCGATACTGCCGTAGACAGGGACAAGTGGGATCAGGTAGATATCGCAACAGCACAGGTCAATGCCTTCTATAATCCCCAGGATAATTCCATCAACATCATGGCGGGCATCCTCAGCGGTGAGTTCTATAATGAGGATATGAGCTACGAACAGAAGCTGGGCGGCATCGGCTCCGTCATCGGCCATGAGATCAGCCATGCCTTTGACACCACCGGTGCACAATTCGATAAGGACGGTGCGGTGTCTGACTGGTGGACAGATGATGATTATACCGCCTTCCAGGCAAGGGCCGCGAAGCTGGCTGCCTGGTACGATGGGTTCATCCCCTTTGAGGGCGCAAATTATTCCGGTCAGCAGGTGCAGACTGAAGCTATCGCAGACATGGGAGCCGTTAAGTGCATGCTCGCCATCGCTGAGCAGCAAGAGGATTTTGATTATGACACCTTCTTCCGGCAGTATGCTACGATCTGGCGCAGGCAGGAACTGTTTTCCGATATTGTTAAACTGGCAGCAAAGGATAACCATCCGTTGACTTACCTGCGGATCAACGCCACATTGGCACAATTTGATGAATTTGTCAATTTCTATGGTATAAAGCCCGGCGACGGTATGTACATCGCACCGGAGGATCGGGTGGCTGTCTGGTAGGATCAAGACGCAGGGCTTGTGAGCAGTTCCGGTGTCCGCTGCCAAACAACAATCCTGTTTTTGAAAGCATACGGAGACTGAAGCGCCGTTGCAGCGCAGCCTGCACGGCGGGTCTGGATCCTGTGATGCGCTGAATTTTGACAAAATCAGAACTGCTGCCTACCGAAGCAGTATATGAAACAGGCTGTTCATGTATGCAAGGTTTTGTACCTATTACAACCCGAACACATTTTTGAAAAGGTGATTTATAATGAAAAAATGGATTCTTTTGGCTTTAATTGATGTTATGCTTCTTTCAGTATGTGCTGTATTTGCTGAAGAACAAACCATATCTTCAAAAGACACGACTTACTATCTTTTCTTTGCAGAGGATTCCCGTACCAGGCCCGTCTACTTCGTAGGTGATTCGGATGTTCCCTATGTCTCTCTGAAGGACTGGGGAGAACTGTATACCTATATGATGCAGACCTATTTGGCTCAAACGAAATTGGAATCAACCTTTGGACTGAGTTTCTCACAGGATGGCGAAATCGGTACGCTGACCCGTACGGACGGCGATCCCTATCCCATGACCGTTGACTGTGCTGCCGATACGATCTCTTTCTGGGATTATGACGCTTTCATCCGCCCCGAAGCAGATCGTGTACTCGTCGACGTTTTGGAAGCGGACGGATCGCATTCGGAAGGCGATAGAATTCTCTTCAAACGTACCAATAAATCCTACGAACGTTACGGTGACCCGGTGGTTCTGGATTGCGGCGCATACGGCATTGACCTGGTTACTGATGAAAAGGGCGTTTATGTCCCTCTTCAGACGCTCAGTGATTTTCTGCTGGCAACAAAGAATATCAGTGCGTTTTATAACGGTGAAATCGTCGCGATCACGTTCATGGGCGGGTTTTCCGGTACCCCGCTGGGTGAGCTGTTTTACAGCGTTGAACCGAAAGATCGCAGTGAGTCCATGGGCGCCTTCAGTTTTGCTGAACTTTGTCTTGCATTTGACAATCTCTACGGTTTGAAGGAGTCTCACGGGATCAGCAGCTTTGCAGACCTGGTGGATCAAGTTGGCGCCCGGGAAATCATGACGGGCCCGGATCCCAACCAGGCGGACGCGGCGCTGTTCACCATCATCTGGAAGCATTTAGACGACATGCACAGCAGTTTTCTGGCGCCCTCTCCTTTTAGCCGCGAAGGCTTGCTGGATGAAATGATCGAAAACATCGGATATGGACAGCAGTACGACGCCAGAATCCGTCAGTTGACTCGATATTATTATGCCCGTTACGAAAAGTATCCTGAGGGGGTTCCTGCCTATGAAGAAATCGGCAATACTGCCTATATCACCTTTGATAAATTCTTGAGCGTTGCGGATGAGGTGGATTTTTATGAGACTCCTCCTACTGCGGATGCCGCAGACTCGGTCGGGATCATGCTTTATGCCTATTCCCAAATCATGCGTGAAGACAGCCCGATTGAAAACGTAGTGCTGGATCTCTCCAACAATAGCGGCGGTCAAGCCGAAGCAGCGGTCTTTGTCCTCTCAGCTTTTCTGGGCGATGGTTATGCTTCTGTCAGGAACACCATGTCCGGCGCTCTTGCTACCGGCGTCTACAATGTGGACATGAACCTGGACGGAAAGTTTGACGAAGCCGATCGTGGATTGCTGAGCAAGAAACGCTTTGCTCTGATCACGCCGGTCAGCTTTTCCTGCGGCAATCTGGTTCCTTCTGTCTTCAAGAATTCCAATGAAGTGACGCTGATCGGCCGCACCTCCGGCGGCGGCAGTTGTGTGGTTTTACCCTTGTCAACAGCTTATGGCACCCACTTCAGAATCTCCGGGCCGAATCGTCTGGCTTTCACGAAAAATGGCTCCTTCTATGATATTGACCAGGGTGCGGAACCGGACATTTCTCTCATGTTCCCTGAATCCTTCTACGACCGCGAGGCTTTGACGGAATATATCAATACCATCAAATAAATATTTCCGAATGACACGAGGACTGTCCCTTCATGAGACAGTCCCCATGATGCATCAAAAATACTGAAAGGAGACTGACACAATGAAAAAACTGTTTTTTCTGATCCTGACGCTGGTTCTGCTGCTGCGTCTCGCCATTTGCTGTACAACAGCTTTCGCAGATGATCCCGGGGAGGTTCTTGTTTTTGAAAACGGAATGGCTCAGCCCATCCTGAAATACACAAATCTGCGGGACGAAAATTATACTAATGAAGGCAGCGACATTCTCCGCTTCACCGTTTACATCGAAACAGATCATGACACAGATGGTGACGGAAAAGCTGACCTGGTCGAAGCGCTCATCCAGGTTCCCCGTGCGGCAGCTGAGGGCAAGTACAAGGCTGCGGCGATCTATGATCCGACTCCCTACGGCGCCGGCACTGTGACAGAGAATGGGATGAACAGCATCAGACTGATGAATCCAGTTCCCTTTAATTACAGCAAACTGTATGAACCGGGTGAAAAGCGTACAGTGGCCGGGAGCATGACCACGCTCGAGGCAGCAGAGATTGCACAACCCGAAACCTGGAATTATACGGTCCCGTACTCCGACGAGATCGGGTACACATATGCTGAGTTTTATGATTATTATCTCGTCAGGGGTTTTGCTGTGGTGGAAGCGGGCGGCATCGGGACTTACGGCTCTGAGGGCTTTGAGCTCTGCGGTTTTGATCTTGAGCGCGATGCGCATAAAAACGTAGTGGAGTGGCTTACGGGAGATCGGATCGCTTACACCGACCCTTATAACAATATTGAGATCAAGGCAGACTGGTGCAATGGGAACGTTGCCATGACAGGCTGCTCCTATGGCGGAACACTTCCCTACGAAGTGGCCACCACCGGCGTCAAAGGTCTGAAAACGATCATCCCCTTCGCGGGCATTGCTTCCTGATATGATTACACCAATTCTCAGGGTGCACCGCTTTATGATCTGGCAGCTTATGGAAACGACCTGGCTTCCTATAACAGCGGCGCTGCCTACCTGGATGACGACTGGACGGTCATCAATGATGATTACGCGTCTTTCCTCTGGCAGTTTTCAGAGGATCAGAATGCCACAAACGGCAATTATGATGAGATTTGGGCAAAACTTGATTATTCGCTTGACGCCAGCAGGATCAACTGTTCCGCGCTGATCGTTCACGGTTTGAACGACTTCAATGTCCGCACCAAGCAGTCCGATTTGATGGCACGCGCTTTCGCCCGCGCGGGACAGCCCTTCAAGCTTGTCCTGCATCAGGATGGGCACACCATATTGAGAGGCAACATTGTAGACGGAGAACTGTGGGAGCACATTATGAACAAATGGCTGTCGCATTACCTTTATGATGTGGACAATGGCATCGAAAATATGCCGACAGTGAGTGTTCAGAGCAATGTAGACGGTTCCTTCAGAACCTACGATACATGGGGTGACTTTGATTTTGACACCTTCGCATATGATAAAACTGTCAATCCGGACGATGTCTCTCATGTTGACACAACCGCGATCGGCACATATTATTACAATTACAAACAGGCAACCGACGAATTCGGCAACGCGTTGGTCCGGGATAATTACTATCTCTCTTTGCCGGACAGTGCATGTGCAGTCTACGAATTTGATGTTCCGGACAATTATACATTCTATGGTGTTCCCGAAGTGCATCTCAAACTGTCTACGAAAAATGTGGACAGGGACAGTCTGGTAATCTCAGCCCTGCTCATTGACACGATTGACGGAGAGACAGGTTTCAAGGCATTTCTTACCAAGGGGCGGCTGAACAACAGGCTTCCAAAGCATACTCTGGGTGAGGTGGAAACGGGTGGCGGACTGAAGAGAACCAAAGTAATTGAATATGTCAAGAGCAATGCCACTGCCAAGCTTATTACTTTCGGACACGGCGATCTTGCCAACTACGGCGGCGGATATGACGGCAAAGATTATACTAAACCCGAGGAACCGATGAAGGCCGGAGAATACTACGACTATACGCTTTATCTTCAGCCCACTTCCTATACCTTTGAACACGGACACAAAGCGGTTCTTGTCATTACCGGATGGGATCCATATCTGTCATTTCGTGATATGGATTTACGAACCGGCGCTGTCTCCGACTCGACTGAATCCAGAGATATCTACGCTTTCAATATCGACAATTCCGCATTTGAACTCCGCTTCCCGCAGGAAAAAGGTTCATCTGCAGCCTTCGAAGATGAACCATCCGAATCCAAAGTCATGATCCCTTTCCGCTTTGCTTCTAAGGATGAGGGAACCGATCTGATGCTTTCGAATAAAGCGTATTATGCGAAGTTCAGCCCCAACAAACTTGGTTATGTGATTCAGAAGAATGATGCCACCATGGAAGAGTATCTTGATTTCGCCCGGGAACAGGTTCTGGACTGGACAGATGAGGAAAAAGATGTCATCACTCGCGGCATGAAGGTCATCGAGGATAGATTTATGAACAACGGCTGGACGATGCCTCCGCTGGACACGATCATTTTCATCAAAACCAGCATGATGGAGGAAAACGGAGTTTCCGGATACACACATGGAACACAGATCTACCTGTATGATTTTATGAATCATTATTCGTCGGAAGCTTTTGCAGACGGACAGATTCCTGATTCATTTGTGATGCTCCTGTCTCATGAGCTTTTCCACTGCCTGACCCGCTGCAATCCGGATTTTCGCGCGGAAATGTACAGCCTCATCGGTTTCACTGTGGAGGAAGAAGACTTTGAGATTCCGCCGTCTGTTTGGGAATACTATATCGTCAATCCCGATGTGGAACACCACAATTCCCGGGCGACTTTCAAAATCAACGGACAAGAAATTGACTGTTTTGCTGCCTTTGTGACAACGAAACATTTTGAGCAACCGGGAGAAGAATTCTTTCAATTTGGAACCACCGCCCTGGTGCCTGTCGATGGATCGGATGTGTTTTATCCCAAAGATGAGGTATCAAACTTTGATGAAGTCTTCGGGACAAACTCGGGGTATGTGATCGATCCGGAAGAGTGCATGGCAGACAACTTCAAGTTTGCAGTGCTTTACGGTTTGGATGGCCCCGATGGAGATGGATATCCGAACCCCGAAATCATCGAAGGGATCATTGATATCCTGAGCCGGTAATCAAAAGGAGTGTCCCTGAGCGTTATCCCGTATCTCATCAATAAAGTACCCGCCGGAACACTTACGGCGGGTACATTTAAACTACGGTCAGCAGAGGATATCCTTATTCCGTTACGGTGTAGTATGCTACTTCATCGATTTCGCGGTTGGCGCCGATGATGATGTCTTTCCCGTCTTTATCTTTGAAATGCAGGATGTTGGCGCAGCCGGTATTTTTGTCAATATAGTCGATCTTATAATCTCCTGCTTCGTCATCCCAGCTGATGGCGATGGTGTCCTTTGTTCCCTTGCGCCAGCCGACGAGCCAGGTGGGTTTCCCGAAAAGTTCGCAGGTCCAGGTAGCGTGCAGCATTTCTGTCTGGGCTTCGGGGAAGGGCAGCTTCCATTGCGGTACATAGTTGTCATGTTCATCCAGGTGATAGATCACAAGGGCGTTGCCGTGGAAGGGGCTGATGAAGCCGAGTTCAAGCTTGCCGTCGCCATCGAAATCAAGCAGCACGGAATCTGAAGACGGTGTGGACAAAATTTGATCCACTTCCCATTCAGCTCCCAGCACGGCAGGCGGATCGATGAGAACGGTGCCTTCTTCGCAGCCGATAAGCGCTGCATCATGACCACCGTGGTTGATCTTGGCGAAACCGTGATTCTTCAGCATGCCGTCTGCGATCAAATCCAGAGGGAGCAGATTGTTTTCGTTGAATTCGGAAAGGTCAGCGGGTAGTTCGGCTCCGAAGCAGGCGCCCGGAAAACGCCAGTCATTCTTATATTCATGACCGGTCTTCAGGCAGCAAACGAGAAGATAGTTCACTCCCCCCCGGCGAAGGATGCCGAAACGATGGACGAAAGGTGTCTCACAGAGTGTCCGGATCTCCCAGTCGCCTTTTCCTTTGCGGGTGGCAATGACGATCCTTGCTTCTTTCCCGTCATTGGGAGAATAGAATTTGTGGGTGGCAAGGAATTGCCCGTCAGTACCGGGAACCGGAGTCATGGTCATCACACCACCCGGCAGTTCCCAGACGGTTTCCAGTTCAGTCCCGTCTTCGGAAAAGAGGATGCAGCGGTCAGTTTTTTCCGCAGCAACGAGGAAACAATGTTTTCCTTCAACTGTGATCTCCGAAAGGGAGTAGCACTTGTTCAGGTTTGAAATTACTTTTTTCTCAATTTTCATCAGGAAACTCCTTTTTTTGTTGCTGGTTATCAGTTGTCAGGTTTCTGAAAAATGAGGTCAAGGTTAGTTTTCTGTTGCCAGATACCCATGCTAACCACTGGCCACTAACTACTGACTACTGATTACTGTATTTATCCAGGATCGCGGACATGGAAGAGCAGGCAAATTTTATGTCTTCTTTCCAGCTGTCTTTTCCGACATCCCACATTTCCGTAACATATCGTCGGATACCGAGGGCCCAGGCTTTTTTGATCACAGCATCGAAATCAACGTGCCCTGTCAGGAACGGAATCTCACGGAATTTGCCGGGGACAGTTTCCTTCAGATGAAGAGCGACAATGTGCCCGGCGCCGGTATCCAGATCATCAAGGACGCTTGTGCCATAGGTTTTCGCGGCGTTGGTCAGGTTGCCGGAATCGGGATAAACACCGAGATAAGGGCTGTTGATGAGTTTTACATAATGCATAGCCTTTTCGGTGGTGTTCATGAATTCGGTTTCCATGGTCTCAAAGCCCATCACGATCCCGCGGCAAGCTGCCAACAGGGTTGCTTTGGCGAGATTTTCACGGAAAAGACGTTCGGTCTCGTCATTACCTTCCTTGTAATATACGTCATACCCGGCAAGCTGAATGATGCGGATGCCCAGATCGTCGGCAAGGATCACGGCCTTTTCCATGATTTCCATGCTTCGTTCCCGAATGGCCGGGTCCGGGTCACCGAAGGGGTATTTCCGATGCCCGGAAAGGCACATACTGCGGATCGGGACCCCGACCTCCTGCATGGTGCGTACAAGCTCAGCCCGTTCTTCCGCGCTCCACTCCAGCCGAGCCAGCTTATCGTCGGTTTCATCGATGCTGATCTCTATAAAATCGTAACCGCATTCTTTAGCACAGCGGAGTTTTTCTGCCCAGGTCATTGTTTTGGGCATGGCTTTTTCATAAAGTCCGATCGCATATGGTTTCATTGCATATTCCTTTTTTAGAAATGAACATAAAAAGAACAAATTATTTTGAGACCTCCGGAGTCGATTTATTGAAAAATCCGGAAATTTCATTTATATTGTTTTATTGTAATATGAAACCAAAGAATCCGAAGGTCAGAAATAACGAAATAATTGTTTTTTTGCTCATAACAAGATATTTGTAATGGCAAAATATGACAAAATGCACGAATTGTAACAAATAATCGCAAAAAGAACATAAATATTTTCGTTTTGATAGTTTTAAATGAAAAATGTAATATAATAATGCTAAAGTAAATGCGTATATTTCCATATGTATTTGATTTGATAGAACGGAGGAATCGCAAATGAGTAAAATCTCAGAAATGACCCGCGAAAGCTGGATCAAGGCAACCTTCCCGGAATGGGGAACCTGGCTGGTCGAAGATATCGAAAACGAAGTCGTCGCCCCGGGAAATGTGGCAATGTGGTGGCTTGGCTGCACCGGTATCTGGTTCAAGACCCCGGGCGGCGCTAACATCACGATCGACCTGTGGTGCGGCAACGGTAAACGTACTCACGGGAATAATAAGATGGCAGTAGGTCATCAAATGGCTAACATGTGCGGCGGCCGGTTGATGCAGCCGAATCTTCGCAATGTTCCGTTTGTGATCGATCCGTTCGCATTCAAACAGGTGGATGCTGTGTTGGCTACACACTACCATCAGGATCATATGTCCGCCGAATGGGCTGCCCATGTGATCAACAGTGGCATGACCACTACCGATGAAAGCGGGAAAGAGATCCCGGTTCCGTTTATCGGCCCGCTGAAATCTGTGGAAACCTGGATGAAATGGGGCGTTCCGGAAGATCGCTGCCGTGTCGTTAAACCCGGTGATACGTTCAAGATCAAAGATCTTGAAATCATCTGCCTGGACAGTTTTGACCGCACCTGCATCGTAACAACAGATTCAACCGGTGAAGACCGTGAAGAACTGACCGGCAAGTGCCCGACAGATATGGACGATAAGGCTGTTAACTACCTGGTCAAGACCCCCGGTGGAAACATCTATCATTCCGGTGACTCCCACTTCTCTATCTACTTTGCCAAGCATGGCAAGGACTATGACATTGATGTAGCATTCGGCTCCTTTGGTGAGAACCCGATCGGCATGCAGGATAAGATGACATCTGTTGAC
The DNA here is from genome assembly GCA_017432685.1 of Flexilinea sp. GTDB lineage: Bacteria > Chloroflexota > Anaerolineae > Anaerolineales > Anaerolineaceae > Flexilinea. Next base: position 29,541 of record JAFRIR010000069.1, read on the forward strand.
GTTCTCCGCATGGCTGAAAACCTGCGCTGCAAGGTCGTTATTCCGATTCACTGGGATGTCTGGACCAATTTCCAGGCTGACTGCGAAGAAATCAAACTCCTCTATGATTTCAAGAAGGACCGCAACGAATATAAATTCCACCCGTTCTTCTGGCAGGTTGGCGGTAAATACACCTATCCGGCTGACAAAGATAAGATCTACTATCATCACCGCCGTGGTTTTGAAGATTGCTTCGAGCATCCGCAGAACATTCCGTTCCGCTCCTGCCTGTAATCAGGTATTGGGTTCTATAAGAATAGGATAAAAAATGAGCGTATTACAGGATATTGTCGAAAAGAAACACTATAGTTTTATCGATGGGGAAGGAGTCACCTGGCAGGAAGCCGTGCGCCTTTCCGCGCTGCCGCTGGTTGCCGATGGTTCCGTTTCGGAAGATTATTATAAGCAGATCATTGCCTGCATTGAAAAATACGGCCCTTATGTTGTATTTGATCATAACGTGGCTATGCCCCATACCACTGAAAACGCCAAAGGCGCTTTCAAGACCGGTGTCGGATTTATGGTATGCGAGCACATGATCGATTTCGGCGAAGATGAAGACGGCGAAAAGAAAGAAGCGAATCTTTTCTTCACTCTTTCTTCTACCAACCCGGATGAGCATATGAACAACATCGGGCAGCTTTCCCAAATTTTCATGAATGATGATTTGCTGGATGCTCTTGCAGCGGCAAGAACACCGGAAGCGATCCTCAAAGCGGAAGCAGACTTCCCCTGTGAGGAAGATTAAGGCCATAATTACGTGTGAGCGTAAATAATTTAGAAATGGTAGAGAGGTGATACTCATGGCAGTACTGAATGTACTTAATGCGATTTGGTCGTTCTTTGCGACCTACGTCCTGCAGAAGGCTCCTTATATGGTTGGTTTCCTTACACTGCTGGGCTATTGTCTGATGGGCAAGAAGTGGTATGATACCCTGGCGGGGACACTGAAGGCCATCATTGGTATGCTGATTCTGAATGTCGGTTCCGGTGGTTTGACTTCCAACTTCCGCCCGATCCTTGCCGGTCTGAAAGATCGTTTCAATCTTACGGCTGCTGTTATTGACCCGTACTATGGTCAGAACGCTGTAACCGCCGGTGTTGAAGAAACATTCGGCAAGGGCTTCTCGCAGGTTATGACCCTGCTGCTGATCGCCTTCATCGTCAACATTTTGCTGGTCCGCTTCAACAAGATCACAAAATGCCGCACCCTGTTCACGACCGGTCACGTCCAGGTCCAGCAGGCTGCTACCGCTTACTGGCTGATTCTCTTCGCCCTGCCGGCGCTGCGCAACAATGATGTCGCACTGATGATCATCATGTCCATCGTGCTTGGCGCTTACTGGGCTGTCGGTTCCAACCTGACTGTAAAACCGATGCAGGAATTGACCGAAGGCGCCGGTTTCGCGATCGCTCACCAGCAGATGTTCGGTATCCGCCTCGGCTACTGGCTTTCCGGGAAACTGTTTGGCGGCAAAGATGGCAAACCGAAAGGCAGAAAAGTCGGCGAAATGGAAATGCCGGGCTTCTTCTCCATCTTCAATGAGAACATGGTTTGTACCGCTATCCTGATGACCGTCTTCTTCGGCATCATCATGTGCGTCATTGGCAAACCCTTCTTCGTTGCCCAGGGCGCGACCAAAGAAAGCGAAGCTTTCGCATTTTATGTATTCAACACTTCCCTGCAGTTTGCGGTTTACCTCGCTATCCTGCAGCTTGGTGTCCGCACCTTCGTTACCGAACTGACTGCTTCCTTCCAAGGTATTGCTGACAAGCTGCTGCCGTCCTCCGTCCCGGGTGTTGACTGCGCAGTCTGCTATGGTTTTGGTGACTCCAACGCGGTGACCTTCGGCTTCCTTGCCGGTCTGACCGGTCAGATCGTGGCCATCATCACCCTGATCCTGATCAAATCCCCGACCATCATCATCTGCGGTTTCGTGCCGGTGTTCTTCGATAACGCGACCATTGGTCTGGTTGCCAATGAAAAAGGTGGTCTGAAAGCCTGCCTGATCATCCCGTTCTGCTCCGGTTTGATCCAGGTCTTCGGTGCGGCACTGATTTCCGGTTGGGTTGGCCTTGCAAACTATGGCGGTTACCTTGGCATGTTTGACTGGGATACAGTCTGGCCGCTGATGACCGTGATCATGCACTACCTGAGCTATGTCGGTGTTGCCATCTGTGTGATCGGCCTGCTGGCTATTCCGCAGATCGAATATCGCATGGATCCGAAGGGCTACTTCCTGATCACTGAAGATTATGATGCCTATGTCGAATATCAGGAAAAAAAGGCTCAGGGAAAAGCATAATCATTGATTCATAAAACCGTAGGGGATGTGTACTGCGAAATTTGCAGGAAGACATCCCCTGAGGTTGATTAGAAAGGAAAAAATATGTCCAAACTCGATGGAAAAAGAATTCTTGCCTGCTGTGCTAACGGTGCAGGTTCATCCCTGATGATGGAAAATGCCATCAAGAAAGTTATGACTCGTAATGGCGTCAAGCTGGCTGAACTTCGTCACTGCCCGGTTTCCGAAGGAAAAAGCGCTGCAAGAAACTATGACGTAGTTATGTTCGCGAAACCCTTTGCAAAAACTTTTGAAGGAACTGACGGCGCAAACACGGTTTTGATCCCGCTGAAAAACGTTATGTCCGATAAGGAAATCGAAACGGCTTTGAAAGAACAGGGACTTCTGGACTGATTGAACAGAATTAAACAAACCGCCAGAAGGCGGTTTGTTGTATAAACGACAGGTCCCACACTCGGTTTCGGGTCAGCGGGACCTGTCTTCATAGTCCCTAAGGAGAAGATCGATCATGATCCGTACAGTAATGTTTGATGTGGACGATACCCTTTACAGCTTTTACCATGCCAATGAATGTGCTGTCGAAAAACTTGTTGAATATACAGCTGCGCATTTTGGCTGGAGCAGGAACGAATTTCTTTCCAGGCAGAAAGATGCCATGGCTGACGTAAAACGCTTCGCAGGCACATCCGGTGGGTATCGGACAAGACTTCTTCGCTATCAAAACATGCTGGAGGGAGCTGATCAGCCGATTTATCCGCATGCGCTTGAGATGAGCTGCATTTACCGTGACGCGATTCTCGACAACATGATCATCGAAGATGGTGTTGAAGAATTTATGCGTTTTCTGAAAAAACAGAATATACGGATCGTTATTGCATCTGATGCAACCGCATTACAGCAATTTCTGAAGCTCGAAAGGCTCGGATTGATCTCTTATATCGACGCAATGGTCACTTCTGAAGAAGCTGGGGTAGAAAAACCGGATAAAAAGTTTTTTGAACGATGTAATGAAAAAAGCAAGTGCCTGCCCTGTGAAGTAATGTTTATCGGTGATAATCCTGAAAAAGATTATATCGGTGCCAGTCTTGCAGGGTATAATGCTGTATGGTATAATCCCAAAAACAAACTCAGTACTACAAAAATGCAGGAATTAAAAAACTATTCAGAGGCGCCTGCCTTATTATCAAAAATTTGATTAAGCGCTTAAATGAGGACGAATGAAAAATAACCGCAGAGCCGTTGATGAAAGACAAAAAGAATTGTTGAATATCGTTATTTCACGGGGAGAAGTTTCTGTAGAGGAGCTTTCCGAACGTTTATCTGTTTCGGAAATGACGGTCAGACGTGATTTAGCGCTTCTTTCCGATCGTGGTCTGCTTATTCGGAAACATGGCAGCGCTGCTTCCGTTACCTCAGCGGAAAAATTCAGTAAATATCAACCGGATGTGCTGGAATGTCGTGGTGCGATTTCCGCCTATGCCGCTACATTGGTCAATGACGGGGACAAAATCTTTATTAATGGCAGCAGGACAGCGCTGAATTTGCTCAACCATACAGGGGAGAAAAAAATACATGTTATCACGAACAATGGCTGGGCGCTGGATGGCAATTATTCTCAGAATGTACAGCTCCGTATATTGGGTGGATACGCTTACGAACATATTCTGGTAGGGGAATATGCGATTGAAAGTTTATTTGGCCTCACGGCAGACAAACTCTTCGTAGGTTGTGCGGCGGTTTATTGGGACGGAAAATTCCGTTACGACATACCTTCGGAAATCGGTATCAATGAAATGATGGTGAGTCGTACTACCGGTGAGATCTATGTTCTGGCTGATCACAGCAAATTGCGGGATAGGGATGATGCGATGGTATACGGCTGTTTCCGCTATCCCGTTCCGGTGACATTGGTAACAGATGAAAAAGCAGACCCGAACATTCTCCGTCAGCTCCGAAGTTCAGGACTGCAGGTGTTGATCGTCTCAATGGATGGAACGCTTAAAGAAGATATTTCTCAATAATATCTGCTACCCCGTCGTGGTTATTGTCATTATCCGATACAAGTGAAATTTCTGCGAGCACTGCCGGAGATGCATTTTTCATGGCGATGCCGTAATGTGCGGCTTTCAGCATCGGGATGTCATTGGCTTCGTCTCCGGTTGATACGGTGTTTTCCGGTTTGATTCCCAGATATTCTGCGACTTTGCGTATAGCTGTTCCTTTGTTTACCCCTTTCGGGACAATTTCCAACAATTCCTGACTTGAATAAAAGAAGTCCAGCTCGTTTGTATAACGGGGCGACACATCCTCAATAAAGCGGTTGAGAATATCCCTCGTGTTTATGTCGATCAACAGGATCTTCTCCGGATCACGGGTCAGGGTTCGGACGTCGGGAATGACCTCATATTCAATCCCGAGCCTTTTGCAGTATTTTTCCGTGATCTCGTTAGCGCAGCGCGGTTCGACTAACACTTTTGATTCGGAATAGGTCTGGATATGGATGGAGCGGCGGTTGGCTTCGGCAAATATCTCAAAGACAAGTTCCAACGGCATCACGGTGCGGCTGATCACGCTGTTCTTTTCGAGATCATAAAGCACCCCTCCGTTGAAAGCAATCAGGAAACATCCCTTTCCGGTTAGTCCGAGCGCATTCGCTTGTTTGATCGCAGATTCAAGTGGACGACCTGTGGTAAGCACGATGTGATTTCCGGCTTTTCGAAGTTTTTCAATAGCAGCCCGGTTGCCTTCAGAAATTTGACTTTCTGAATTCAACAGTGTACCATCCAGATCTGTAAAAAGTGCTTTTGTTTCCATTTTTTTCTCCTGTCTGCCTATAAAGAAACATCAGTTTTCGTGTCACCTGAGGTGGTAAACCCGGAAGCTCCAAACGGCAGGGATTGAAGCGTACCCGGGGACAACTCTATTGATGATTCTTATATTATAGCAGTTTCAGGAAATGTTCTGAAACGTGAGGTAAAATTATAGGATAATAAACATGCTTATCTGTGTTATGCAGGTAGCGCGAAAGGAAATCATTGATGGCTTCTTTTTCTGAATTGTTGCTGTATCTTCCCGGGGCGGTCATTTTTCTGGTAGGGTCCGGGCAGACCCGCAGCTGGCTGCGTCAGCTGCGCGGGACGGATAAGGCTGATGGCATTGTGACGGCATGTGAACATGTGGTCAAAAAGGATAAAAAAGACCGGGATGTATATAACTACTACGATGTAACGGTCGCTTATCAGGATGTTAAGACCGGCAGGAATGAAAAAGAGGTCTTCAAATCCCCGACGGAATACGCGCTGAAGCAGCCGGTAAAAGTTTACAGAGGCAGTGACGGGAAAATGGTTATCACGGAAAAGGTGGATGAAGACATCTTCCATCCACTGACAATGATGCTGTTGGGCGCTTTGCTGATTTTGCTGGCCTTTTGGCAGAACCAGGGGAACACCGTTGCTGCTATGGGCGCCCTGTCAGCTTCACTCCTTTTAGCCGGCGGTGTTTTGATCTGGAACTACATTAAACTGAAGCGTATGCATATGGTGCCGATCAAAGCCGAGATCACGGGAACCTATACGCGGCAGCTTTCGAAAAACAGCAAGATCCTGAAAGCAGACCGCTTCACCTATTACCCAATCGTAAAATATGAGATCGACGGGACAATAAACATCAGACGCTGTCTGGTAAATTCCAGTAATGAAAAATCTTTCAAAAAAGGCGAGACGATCACACTTTATTATGAGCCGGCGACCGGCGCGGTCCGTGAGAAAAATGCAAACCCACTGATCCTTGCCGGAGGAATCATTTTTTTCCTCGTTGGTGCTGCAGCCGGGCTCAGCATTTTATCCGTTACACTGGTCAAATAACATACGAGACAGGCACTTTCGTGCCTGTCTCGTGCATAACCGACGTATTGGGACAGTCGCCTGAAGGCAACAGTCCCCGGGAACTATTTAAAGCTTTTTCCCGTTGGTACGGATGACGTTCTGATACCAGTAGAAGCTGTCTTTACGAATGCGGGCGAGGTCTTTCAGATCCATATCGCTGCGGTTGACATAAACCAGTCCGTAGCGCTTGCGGAACCCCTGATGGGAACTGAGCAGGTCGATTACGGACCAGGGACAGTAGCCCATCATTTGGACACCGTCTTCGATTGCCTTTCCGATGGCTTCAATATGCCTTTTCATGTAATCGATTCGGTAATCATCATGGACTTTTCCGTCTTCGGTCAGGACATCTGCAGTACCAAGACCGTTTTCCGTGATGATGAGCGGCAGCCGGTAACGGTTCCAATATTCGTTCAGTACAATACGGAGCCCGACCGGGTCGATTTGTGCGCCGTATTCGGAAGCAGTCAAATTGGTATTCTTTTCGATCTTCCAGTAACCGTACATATCGTAATCGACCTCATTCATACCTTCCAGCCGCGTCCCTTTCGGATGTTCATCGTCAGCAGGCAGGTAACACGCGGTCAATGTACGATAATAATTCAGTGCGATGAAATCCATCTTCGCACTCTTAAGCAGTTCTGCATCTCCGGGATCCATGGCCGGAACCATGTCCTGTTCCTTTAAATATGCCATGTAGTATCCGGGATATTCTCCATACATATGGACATCAAGACAGTAATCTGTCTTGAACTGGTTATTCATACGGGCAGCCCAGACATCTTCCGGTTTGTTGGTCATGGGATAGGTAACTGTGGATGAAACCGCACAGCCGATTTTTCCGCCCTCAACCAGCTCATGACAGGCATTGACGGAAAGTGCATGAGCCAGGAACATATGATAGTCCATCTGTGCGCGGATCTTTTCTTTCTTCACCGGATCCGGCTCGTTGATGTTCATGCGTTCATCGACCCGCATCATCAGATTTTGTTCGTTGTGAACCTGCCAGTATTTGACCCTGTCACCGAAAGCTTCAAAGCAGACCCGAGCATAGCGTTCGAACGCATAGGCACAGTCACGGCATTCCCATCCATTGTATTTCGTTACCAGGGCATAGGGAAGATCAAAATGATACAAGGTGATGAATGGGATGATCCCGCTTTCAAGCAGCTTGTCAATGACCTTGTTGTAAAACGCTATACCCTTCGGGTTGATCTCCCCATCCCCATCGGGGAGGATCCGGGCCCAGGAAATAGAAAAGCGATAGGCCTGCATGCCCATTTCTTTCATGAGCTCAATATCCTCTTCCCAGTGGTGATAGAAATCACTGGCAACTTTAGAGTCGGCCTGTTTGTCAGATCGTTTAAAAGAGTTGAAATCAGCGACGGTCATGCCTTTACCGTCTTCATCCCATCCACCTTCGATTTGAAATGCTGAGGACGAGGCACCCCACCAGAAATTTTTGGGAAATGTATAAGACATAAATTACCTCAATTATCAAAAAACCCTTCAGCAGATCACGCTGAAGGGTGAATGATTGAATGGAAATTACTTTCCGAGTGTGGCGTCTGTATCGTCTTCGAATCCGACGATATAGGTCAAAATGGCGGCCCCGAAGAAAGCGACTGCAATCCCGATCAGATATGCGAGGAACATACCCATCGTATTGTCGGAACAGTAGTAGGTGGCGATGGTCAGAATACCGTTGTTGGCGAACCCGTGGTTGCTGGCGCCGCCGATACCCATGATAGCGCCGCCCAAAGCACCGGCTATGACTGCGCAGATCATCGGTTTCTTCAAGCGCAGGTTACAACCGTAAATTGCAGGTTCGGTAATACCGACGAGGAACGCGGAGATGGTGGCCGCACCGGCTACCTGTTTCAGTTCCTTGCTCTTAGTCTTCAGCATCACACCGAGAGCAGCGCCCGCCTGGGAGAAGTTCGCAGAACCGGCATAGCACATCAGGGTGTTGTGTCCGGCACCGCAGTTATGGATGGCAGAGGTCACGGCAACGTCATTCAGACCGACAGGAAGCAGCGCTCTGTGTGCACCAAAGATAACGAATACCCCCCAAAGGCCGCCGACAACAGCACCGCCAAGCAGCGGGCTGATGCCCATGACCGCATTATAAAGCCACTGCATGCCATAGCCGATATAGGCGCCGACAGGGCCGACAACTGTCAGCATGACCGGCAGCATGATGATCAGAGAAAGACCCGGGACCAGGATGATCTGGAGCATGTCGGGGATGATCTTTTTCAAGCCCTTTTCCAGATAGGTCAGAACGATGACCGAAAGGATGATCGGAATCACGGATTCGGTATAACTGAACACTCTGGTTGATTCACCGATCGTGAATGCAGTCTTGACGACGGGCAATCCAAAGATCGTTGATTTTGTACCTACATCCTGCACAAGGGCATCAATTTGTGGATAACACAAGAAAGCGCCGAGAACCATGGCAATGATTTCAGAACACTTCAAAGCTTTTGCGGTGGTGTATGCCAGGAAGACCGGCATAAAATAGAAAATGATGTTCGATGCTGCGAACAGGATGACATAAGTGCTGGAGCTGGAGTCTACCCAGCCAAGGCGGGATGCAGCGGAGAGCAACCCTTTGATCAAACCGGCAGCCGCAATGGCGGGAACGACAGGGGTAAAGATTTTGGAAATGGTCTGGAGAATGGTATTGCCGAGAGACCCTTTATCAGCTTCGATCCCGGTTTCCTCTCCTCCTTCCACATTCACCAGTTGGATGAATTCATCGTAAACCTTGTTGACTTTTCCACCCAAAACGATTTGGAACTGGCCGCCGGATTCAACGACCTGGATCACACCTTCCAGCCTTTCAACAGCTGCTTTGTCCGCCAGGTCGTCGTTCCTGAGAACAAGACGCAGCCGTGTAAAACAATGGGTCGCATCTTTGACATTGTCGGGACCGCCGACGCTATCGAGGATGCTCTGAGCTATATTTTTGTAATTCATAGGGTTACTCCTCTATATAAAACCGGTTTTACCGGGTTAATCACGAAATCATAGTAATATATAAAACTTAAAGTACATTATTTTTTTAATGCAAGGATCGTTCCTGTTTTCAATTGTCTAATCAAAAATATTAAATAGTCTGAAGAAATACCGGCGATCCATGATCTTGTTATTGAAAGACAAAAAACAGTCCCGCATCTTTTATCAGAACTGTTTTTATCTTTTAGGGAACCTCTAAAAACTCCAATTTTTCTCTGTCCCGAGGAGATTCAGAGAATATATTCTCTGAATCTCCTCGGGAGGTTTCCGGGGGCTGCCGCCCCCATACCCCCGCCCATTAGTTTTTAGAGGTGCCCTTTATTTATCCATCAGATGTGTCCGAACCCTGACTCAGCCGAGAAGAATGCGGTCATTGGCAAAGGTCTCACCGCTGGCCTGGGCAAAGGCATCCATGAGCATTTCGATGCTCAGGTTTTCTTTGTCTTTGCCGGCAATATCGAGAATGATGTGCCCTTCATTCATCATGATCAGCCGGTTTCCGTACCGGATCGCATCGCGCATGTTGTGTGTGACCATCAGCGTCATCAACTTATGCTCTGTTACGATCTGTTCGGATATCTCCAATACTTTGGCGGCAGTGCGGGGATCCAGCGCGGCAGTATGTTCATCCAGCAACAGAAGCTTCGGTTTTTTCAGCGTCGCCATCAGCAATGTCAGCGCCTGGCGCTGTCCGCCGGAGAGCAGACCAACCTTTGTGGTCATGCGGCCTTCCAACCCGAGTCCCAGCGCTGCCAGTTTTTCATAATACCCTTCCCGCTCTTCTTTGGTGATGCCGATTTTCAGCGTACGTTTTTCTCCGCGGCGTGCGGCCAATGCCAGGTTTTCCTCGATTTGCATGGTGGCTGCCGTACCTGTCATGGGATCCTGGAACACCCTGCCCAGCAGAGCTGCCCGTTTATGCTCCGGCAGCCCGGTCACATCTGTGCCATCGATTATGATCGAACCGCTGTCGACCGGCCAGACACCGGCAATGGCATTCAACATGGTAGATTTGCCCGCTCCGTTGCCGCCGATCACGGTGACAAAGTCACCGTCGTTCAGGTGAAGATTCAGCCCGTCCAGAGCAACCTTTTCGTTGACTGTTTTCGCGTTGAATGTTTTTCGTATATTCTTCAGGTCAAGCATGGTTCAGATTCCTTTCCCGGAGCTTTTCGCGTCCAGATTGGCTTTCCAGTAAGGGATCGCAAGAAACACGGCAACGATCAGCGCGGAGAGCAGCTTCAGCAAGTTGGTATTCAGTCCCAGCCACAGGACGACCTGGATAACGATGTAATAAATGACAGCGCCGATCGCAACACCGACGAGCTTCAGCGCAAAGTTGACGAAAATCTTTCCGAAAATCACTTCACTGATGATGACAGCTGCCAGCCCGATGACGATGGCGCCGCGTCCCATGTTTACATCCACAAAGCCCTGATAGTGGGCCAGAAGCGCAGATGAAAGAGCGACAATGCCGTTGGAGATCATCAATCCGATGATTTTGGCAATATTGGTGTTGATGCCCTGTGCCCGGGACATGGCTTCATTAGCGCCGGTCGCACGCAGCGAACAGCCGATTTCTGTTCCGAAAAACCAGTAAAGCAGAGCAATGACGATTGCCAGAATGATCAGCGTGATGAAGATCGGATTGCTCAGGCTCATCTGCCTCACGTTGCGCTGACTGACGATGAGCGGATATTTAGTCACAGCGATACCCTGGTTAGCCTTGAAATCCATGATGGCGAGATTGATGGAATACAAAGAAAGCTGTGTCAGAATCCCGGAAAGGATTGGAGGAATGCCCATCGCGGTATGGAAAATTCCGGTCAGGAGACCGGCAATCATGCCGGCAAAAATGGCACACAGCAGAGCCACCCAGACGTTGACGCCGTTCAGCATCAGCATAACACAAACAGCCCCACCCGTTGCCATGGTTCCGTCAACGGTCAGGTCTGCCAGGTCCAAAACCTTGTAGGTGATATAAACACCGATCGCCATAATGCCCCAGATCAGTCCCTGAGCAACAGCGCCCGGCATTGCGTTGAAAAGTGCGGTGATATTAATAGCTCATTCCTCCCTGAATTATTTAGTTGTTTATTGACAGTTCTCAGTTAGCATTTTTATATTTGTGATAGCTGCGATCTGTCAGGAAACAACATACCTGAAGGGATAAAGGGGAATTTCCAAACCTTTATCCCTTCATTATTTACTGATAAATTATTATTCGATTACAGTGTAATCTTCGGGTACTTCGATTCCGAAGATTTCACAAAGTTCGGCGTTATATTTCTTTTCGACTTTCGGGGCAAAGCGGATATCCATGGTGGAGACATCAGCGCCGTTGACCAGGATCTCATAAGCCATTTCACCGGTGGTGTAACCGAGATCGTAGTAATTGATAGAAAGAGCTGCAACACCGCATCCGGCTGCAATACCTTCTTCACCAACCACAGCGGGAACTCCTGCCGGTTCGAGAACATTGCGGATCGCTTCGGTGCAGGAAGCCGCGGTGTTGTCAGTCGGAATGTAGAGCACATCGCTGTTGTCTGCCGCATTCTGAGTCACGGAAGCGACGTCATTGGAATCTGCAAATGTGAATTCGGCAGTTTCATAGCCCAATTCATTCAGATATCCGGTAATAACTTCCACCTGGTATTTGGAGTTCGGTTCAGCAGAGCAGTAAAGCAGACCGACCTTTTTGGCTTCCGAGAAAAGTTCCTGAAGCATTTCAGCCTGTTCTTTCAGCGGCGCAAGGTCAGAGGTACCGGAAACGTTCATGCCGGTCGCTCCGGTCCAGTCGTCGATATCCAGAGCGGTGGCATAGTCAGTAACGCTTGTGCCGAGGATCGGAATATCACCGGTGGCGGCGACAGCAGCCTGCAGCGCCGGAGTGGCGTTGGCCATGATCAGGTCAACACCGTTGGAAATGAAGGTGTTAACGATAGTGGAACAGGTGTTGGAATCACCGGAGGCGTTCTGGACGTCAAATTTCACGGCATCACCGAGTTTTTCGGTCAGTGCGTCCTGGAAACCCTGTGTAGCGGCGTCCAGCGCAACGTGCTGTACCAGCTGGCTGACACCGACGGTGTAGGTATCCTGTGCCAAGGCTGCGCTGCAAAGGCAGAGCGCGGTAAGGATCACGATTGCAAGAATCTTTTTCATTATAAAATTCCTCCCAAAAAAATAAAAACTTCACATCCGTAAGGTATCCGGTTTTGAATGGCTTTCATCAAAATAAACAGAGACCTTACGGTTGTTTTCTTCATACTTTTCAGTGTTGTTTGTCATATGAATCACGAATTTAATATGAATAAAATCAGATGTTTTTTGCTGACCGGTATTATATCACCCTTTCGGAAAATGTTCAGATTCCGTGACAATTCGGATATATGAAACGCTATTAAGCTTATGGGGAGAAGAGGAACAATCGTAAATTCAATTCCGTATATAATATGGTTACAAAATGGAGAAAGGCAGATTGATATGAAAACCGAGCGGGGACAAAATTTGATATATCTGATTGTGGCGGTGCTGACGTTTGGGTTGATCATTTGGGGTGTGATCGGCATTTGGCAGCGGCAGAAAAGCAATTTGGAAAACAATAATTCAAGGATCTCTTCCCGGCTCGAAAATTTATCATCAGAACCCACGAAAGCTTCGGAGCAGAATATCCGGGATATATTGGTCTGTAAAAGTGAGTTTGAGGGACTGCGTGCAAAAGCCGAAATGACCGGTGCCGGGGGTATGCTGGTGATGAACACCCACAGTGCTGACGATGAAAAATGTGAGCTGACGATCAAAAACATGAGGGCGGCGGGTGATTTGGGAACAATCACCCTGTCTGTTCATGCTGAACAGGAAAATTTTGGAATAACACTGAAAATGACTGCCGCTCACCCCGAAGAAATCCGACTGTGGGCAGAGGCAGCACTGCTTTATTTCAAAGCTGAGATCAGTGAAGAGACAGCAGCGAATGCTGTGAAAGCTGCCCTTGAAGAAGGATCATATACCGACGATCTCTTTACACTCACTGTCAAAACTGATGTGGTGATTGACGGCAGCAGCGTTACCCCGCAGAAGATAATAGAAATCAGAGAAAATTAATAAGGATCTTATAAATTTCTTCGGAAAAATCGTGTATAATACTGTTGTCAATTGGGGATGTTCCGGTCTCGACGGGGGAGGCTGGTCCCGGATTGCGAGTCGAGAGGTGCCGACCTCGTAAAATCAGTACAAAAAATCAAGTGCCAACAATCGCACTTCCTACGCTGCAATGCCCCTCGCTGCATA
>JAFRIR010000009.1 GCA_017432685.1 Flexilinea sp.
CACAAGGGAAACTTCCCGGGCAGCTATCAGAATTGGAAGCAGCGTTTCCCACATTGGCTCATGAAGGTGCAGAGTGGTACCGTCTCCGCTGTCACTGAATAAAGAGGGGACGGTACCGTGCAGCGGGCCTGTACCCCGGGGATTCTATTCAGATTTCTTCTTTGATGAGATTCGTCTGATGTAAAACACAACAACGGCGATCACACAAACGATGATCACCAGGTACTTGAAGCGATCGATCCAGTCAATGATGACCGTGTAATTATCACCCAGGATGCGGCCTGCAAATCCGAGAAAGACATTCCAGAGCGCTGTACCCAAAATTGTGAAGATAGAAAACTTCAGCCAATGCATCTTTGACAGACCGGCAGGTACGGAAATCAGAGTTCGAATGATCGGCACCATTCTGCCAAAGAACACACACCACTCACCGTAGCGATTGAACCAGTCCAGCGCACGATCAAGATCTTCTTCGGTGATCATGATGACTTTGCCGATCTTCCGCAAAAGTTTGCGTACACGGTCTTCGGAAATCAAATAACCGACCCAGTACCAGATCCAGGCGCCAAGAAAGGAGCCAAGTGTTGCCCATAAAATCACACTGACAATGTTGAAGCGAGGGGGCACAGCCGGATCGGAAGAAACGGTCAGCGTGCCGGCCAGCGGCAGGACGATTTCTGAGGGTATCGGAGGGAATACATTTTCAAGGAACATTACCAATGCCAGACCGGGATATCCCAACACCTGCATGGCATTTTGACAAAAAGCGTAAATTGAATTAATAACGCCGGTAAAACTCATGTGCATACATCCTTATCAATTATTTTTATCCATTTTATCACAGACATTCATGATTTTTATCCGTGAAGATCAATCACCTGACTTTTTCCGGAATCCGGTAATGACAGAGGCAGAGAGATCGTGAACATAGCGCCGCTGCGATCCGGTCTGTTTTCTACACGAATATTTCCGCCGTGGGCTTCAATAATTGCCTTTGATAAAAACAGCCCCAGACCGGTACCTTTCACAGAATTAGCGGTTTTCCGGGAACGATAGAAACGGTCAAATACGTGAACCAGGTCTTCCGGGGACAGGCCGGGTCCCTCATCAATGACCGTAACGGCCGCATATGTTTTTGTATATTTCCCTGAAATTGTGATATTTCCCTGCGGGGCATATTTCACGGCGTTTGATACCAGGTTGGTCAAAACCTGCCTGATCCTGTCCTCGTCAGCGCTGACAACAGGATAATTGGCGGGGAAATCCAGCAAAATGTCCTGTCCGGAAGCACATTGCCCGATCATGTGTTTGCGCACACTCAGGCAAACTTCCGGCAGCAGGATGTCCGTCTTATAAAGCTTCAGTGTTCCCGAATTCAGCCGGGAAGCATCCAGCAAATCATTGATCATCACGGTCAGACGGTCTGCTTCTTCTTCGATGACGGTCAGTGATTCCCTGATGACCTCATCATCCCAATTTGCATCCTCCAGGTTCAGCGTCGAAGCATAGCCTTTGATGATGGCCACCGGGGTTTTCAGTTCATGGCTGATTGTTGAAATAAAGGTGTTTTTGAGCTCGTCGGCTTCTTTATATTTTGATATATCCCGTACCAGCGCGATGATGTTTTGTATCTGTTTGTCATCGGAGGACATGACGGGTGTGTAAGAAACATTGACAGGGATCGTCTGTTCGGAGTGATATTTATATATCTCCCCGATGATCGTGTGTTTTGATTCGGAACTCAGCGGCCAACCGCCTGCCTCTGCCTCTTCCAGTGTATGTCCTTCTTCGATCGTTTGAAAGCAGAGAAGGTCATCGTGATAACATCTTTGGATATCTGCCTCTCCCATACCGATCATCTTCCTGAAGGCGGAATTCACGAGAATCACCTTGTGGGAAATATTCATAACGATGAGTCCGTCTGCAACGGAACGGATAATGGCATCCAGACGTTTTTTCTCTTCAAGGTTCTCAGAATACAGAAGGGCATTGTTGATAGCAATTGTGGCCTGGTCTGTGAAGGATTTCAGGATATTTTTCTCATAAGGGGTGAAATTGATCCGGTAGCCGCGGAACACAACAATAGCTCCGATCAATTTATCACGGTTGATCAAAGGCATACCGATCCCATCAGCGATATCCGGCAGGTTCAGGGAACGCAGCCGCTTGATCAGCATATTGATGGAAAGCATCTCGGAAGTTACAGACGATGACCCGCTGCTGGTAACTCCCGCCAGATAAGTTTCGATGTATTTCAGCTCCGGTTCTGTGAGGTTCATTTGCGTCTGGATCTGCCAGCCCTTGCTCTCGTCATAAAGAGCTACAAATCCGGATTCACCTCCGACGAGGTCCACAGCCATCTGGATCACCTGCCACAACAATGGCTCCAGTTCAAGCTCCTGTGTGAGTATCTGTGTGATTTTGATCAAATAATCCCGTTGCCGAATGCGAATATCCTGAAGCATATGTCCTCAACTGTCCCCTTTTTTCATCCTTTTAGAATTATAATTATAATGTTGTTAAAATTGGAAACAAAATGGAAAGATAACATGAAAGCTTTGGTATTGACTGACTATAAACAGATGAGTTATTGCAGCGTTGACGAACCGGAAATCGCGCCAAATGAAGTTTTGATCCGGGTCAAATCCTGCGGTATTTGCGGCTCCGATATTCATGGCTATGATGGCTCTACCGGCAGGCGCCGTCCTCCCGTTATCATGGGACATGAGGCCAGCGGCATCATCGAAAAAATCGGTTCAGACGTAAAAGGCTGGGCACCGGGAGACCGGGTGACATTCGATTCTACCATTTACTGCAATGAATGCGCAAGCTGCAGAAAAGGGTTTGTCAACCTGTGTGATAACAGAAAAGTCATCGGTGTATCCTGCGAGGACTATCGGCGAGACGGAGCATTTGCTGAGTATATTGCCATCCCGCAGCACATTCTCTACCGCCTTCCGGACAATGTAACCTTTGACCAGGCTGCAATGGTCGAACCGATTTCCGTAGCTTTCCATGCAGCCAACCTTGCTCCTCATCGGCTTGGTGCATCGGCAGCTGTTGTCGGTACCGGCAAAATTGGCATGCTGCTGATCCAGACCCTTCGCATGTTTGGGTTCGGAACGATCATCGCCGTCAAGCGATCCCAAAACCAGACCGCGTTGATCCAGAAACTCGGAGCGGATTACTGCTTTTGCACTTCTTCCGATGACACTGTTCAATGCGTCAAAGAAGTCACTGATGGACAGGGAGTTGATTTTGTGTTTGAAGCAGCCGGGAATGAAAAAACAATCAATCTTTGCATTGAGATCTGCAAACGAAACGGCGAAATCATCCTGGTTGGGAACTCTTCTCCAAAGGTTACACTTCCACTGCAGGCAATCGTCACAAAGCAGCTTCATCTCAGTGGGTCCTGTGCTTCGAGCGGAGAATATCCGGCTTGTCTGGACGCGATCTCTCATGGATCGATCAATGTAGATATGCTGATTGGACATCGGGCGCCTTTATCCGAAGGGGCATACTGGTTTGACAGGCTATATGCAAATCATGAAGAGAATTTGAAAGTGATTTTGAACCCATAATGAAAGAAACCGGCGACAATTATGTAAAATTTCATGAGATCCTGATCTGTCAAAGCTGCGGGCTGAGATTCCCGCTGAGCCCGACCGAAAAACGCATGGCAGCCTGTCCGCGCTGCGGAGCTCCACTGGAAATTGCAGAGATGCCTTATGAGTCTTTTACTGTCCCGTTGAAAAATAACCACTCCGTTCATATTGAATTTGCCGTCGTTCTGGATAATATACGCAGCGCTTACAATGTCGGATCAATTTTCCGTACGTCAGACGGGGCCGGTTTGACGAAACTTTACTTATGTGGTATAACTCCGACACCTGAGAACCCGCGAGTCGGGAAAACTGCTTTAGGCGCCGAAAGCTATGTTCCATGGGAACACTCATGGAGCGTTATTGAAACCATCGATAAGCTGAAGCAAGATGGATACTTCATCGTTTCGCTGGAAGGAGGAGATACGTCCATACAGCTTTTCGATGCGCTGCCGATAATCATGAAGCAGAGCCAACCCATCGCGCTGGTCGTCGGAAATGAAGTTTCCGGCATTGACCCGGAAGCAGTAAAGAAAAGTTCTTTATGTGTATATATACCGATGGAGGGACATAAAGAATCATTAAATGTAGCTTCAGCTTTTGCAATTGCATCCTATCTGATTCGCTACCAGGGAATAAAGAATGAGTGAGACGACAAACACACCTATCAGACAGCAATATCTTGACATCAAAAAACAGTATCCGGATGCTATCCTTTTCTTTCGTCTTGGGGATTTTTATGAAACATTTGATGATGACGCAGAAATAACATCCCGTGAGCTGGACCTGGTCCTGACCAAAAAGGCTATGGGAAAGGACAACAAGGTTCCCATGGCGGGGATCCCGTACCACGCGGTTGAGAATTACCTGTCAAGACTGATAGAAAAAGGCTATCATGTAGCGATTTGTGAGCAGATGGGGAACCAGGCTGTCAACGGCTTGTTTCCGCGGGAAGTTATCCGAATCGTCACACCGGGAACCCTCATTGAGCCGGGGTTGTTGAAAAAAGATACAAATAACTACCTGATGTCTGCTTCGTTCAACGGGAATATGCTTGGTATGTCTTATGTAGACATCACTACCGGTGAATTTTATGTTACCGAAGTGAAAACAGACAAAGCTGTTTCTGAACTTCTTTCCGAAATCACTCGTTTGAATCCGGCTGAAATTATATTACCGGACAATTTGGAAATCGATCTTCCAGCTTACCTGCATATTACGAAAGTTCCGAAAGTATATTTTGATCCTTCCCGGGCAAATGATGTCCTGCTGGATCATTTCGGCGTTTCCACACTGACCGGTTTCGGAATTTCCGAAAGATCATCTTCCGTCTGTGCTGCCGGAGCCATTATTTCCTACCTGACCAAAAATCAGGCAAATGCATTAAGATTGCTCACTAATCTTAGTATTTATTCACTGGATGAGTTCATGCTGTTGGATGCATCTACACGCAAAAATTTGGAATTGACCGAAACACTGCGTGGTAAGGAAGTAAATGGATCCCTTTTAGGTGTACTTGACAAAACAGTTACTCCGATGGGCAAACGGATTATCCGGCAATGGGTAAATAAACCGCTGATCAACATCGAAGCCATCCATACAAGGCAGACAGCTATACAAGCTCTTCTTACGAACGGAATGATCCGTGCAGAACTGAATTCGATCCTCAAGGGCATATCCGACCTGGAAAGACTGATAAACCGCATCGGCTCCAAAAATGCCATTCCCCGTGATCTGGTCGCAATGCGCAATTCATTAGAGATCTTACCTGAAATCATTGACCTGATTGCCCCCCTTCAGCCGTTTCTAACGGGTGCTGTTGGTAAGATTTTGCCCTTAAGAGAGGTTTATGAAATTCTCTGTTCCGCAATTTCTGATGATCCCCCGGCCACACTTGGAAATACCGGAATCATACGAAGCGGATATTCAGATGAACTGGATAACATAAAAATCCATTCAAGTGAAGCCC
This sequence comes from Flexilinea sp., assembly GCA_017432685.1. Taxonomy (GTDB): domain Bacteria; phylum Chloroflexota; class Anaerolineae; order Anaerolineales; family Anaerolineaceae; genus Flexilinea. Next base: position 5,572 of record JAFRIR010000009.1, read on the forward strand.
GTGACTGGATGGCGAATTTAGAGTCCAAGGAGCGGGAACGAACCGGGATAAAGACTTTACGTGTCAGCTACAATAAAGTATTCGGTTATTATATAGAAATATCCCGAAGTTTGGCATCATCTGCTCCGGATAATTATATACGAAAGCAAACGCTTGTAAATGCGGAACGCTTCATTACACCGGAAATGAAAGAATACGAAACGCTCATCCTCAATGCGGATGACAGCATTCATCAAATCGAATTACGGCTTTTTGAACAAATCTGCCATGAAATATGCCAGTATGCCGACGATGTGCTGGCAACCGCTCACGCTTTAGGAACTCTTGATGTGCTCGTGTCTCTTGCCGATGTCGCTGCAGTCAATAATTATATTTGCCCGGTCGTTGATGACAGCGAAAAACTCAACATTGTTTCCGGCAGACATCCTGTCGTGGAAAAAATGATGGCAAAGGGAAACAGCTTTATACCGAATGATGTCCGTTTTGAAGATGGCGAGATCGTCCGTGTGATAACCGGACCGAACATGAGCGGGAAATCAACTTTCCTGAGACAAACTGCCATAATTATTCTTATGGCACAGATGGGGTCATTTGTACCTGCTGAAAAGGCTGAAATTGGTTTGGTTGACCGTATATTTACCCGTATCGGTGCTCAGGACGAGATCCATGCCGGACTTTCCACGTTTATGGTAGAAATGGTTGAAACTGCAAACATTCTCAACAATGCAACGAACCGCAGTCTTCTGATCCTGGATGAAATCGGTCGGGGAACCAGTACCTATGATGGCGTTTCGATTGCCTGGGCGATCGTGGAATACATCCATAATGCACCAAAATTGAGAGCCAGGACACTTTTTGCCACCCATTATCATGAGCTGACAAGGCTGGCAGAAACGCTCCCCGGTGTTAGGAACTACAATGTTGCAGTCTCCGAAACGAACGGAGAGGTGATTTTTCTGCATAAAATCATTTCCGGAGCCGCCGACCGTTCATATGGTATCCACGTTGCTCAAATTGCCGGTCTCCCGAAACCCGTTATCAACCGTGCCAATGAGATCCTATCACAGCTTGAATCTTCTGACCAACAGAATGTTTTGCATGAATCTTCTGTTCCTTCAAGCCAGCTGCTTTTGTTCCCGGAGACGAACCCGATCGTCGATGCACTGCACAATCTGGATGTTGACAACCTGTCTCCAATTGAGGCAATCAACACGTTGTACACGTGGAAAAAGAAGTTCGAATAACTTGAACAAAATAAAAGCCCTTTTTACCGTTTGAATCAGTAAAGAGGGCTTTTTTACTATTGAGTAAATTTTACCTGAAATTAAGCGTTCCCGTCAGGTTCTTCATCGGCAGGTATTGATTCTGATTCGCTGTCGATTTCTTCGCCCGGAATGACTGTGATTTGAACGTCAATGGTTTGAGGCTGTACGGAGTTTACAGTAATCGGATCATTCGAAGCAACTTCAACGACCGGAACCAATTGATAATTTCCTTCGCCCAGGTCTTTCAAATCCAGGATTGCATGGATATCAGCCGGCTCCACTTCACTGAGACTGATGAGCGGACCAGCAAGGTAGACGTCAATATCAGATGGAGAAATATATGCCTCAAGCCCTTCATCAATCCCGACGGCAGATATCGGTATTTGAGAGAAGGTTTGCGTCCCCTCTACGGCACTTACCGTGATGTTCACCGTAACTGTTGTATCGCCTACCAGTGTGATACCTTCCGGTACATTCAGGCTCACCTTTCGGTTTGTGGTCGCAGTGATTTCATCTAACATGATCGTTTCAGTTTCAATGAAACTGTTCAGGCTGTTTAGCAATTCTTTATCGGCTGAGTAAACCGTAACGAATCCCGGATCTACTCCCAGGTTATCCACCCGGTAACCGGCAGATATTTCGCCTTTTACGGACAACTTCACAGAGAGGATCCTGTAACCACCACGCATTCTGATCTCTTCTGTTACTTTGACCTTATCCGGAGTGATTGTCACATCCTTTACAATTCGGCCTTCTTCTGTATATGCATATATCGGGAGTGTATCTTCAATCGTCTCCGTGTTATTGTTTCGCTCCAAAAGAACAGAAACCTTACTGATTTTGTCTAACTGCGTTACTGTCCCTGAAATTTCAACTGTTTCTTGTGACAGAACCGGAGCATCTGCACGGAACGCAGTAGGGATCTCACCGGTCTCTTCAACCACGATCGGAAATTCCCTCGTTTCAAATTCCTCTATAGTCACGGTAGCTACACTTGGCGTTACTGAAATGATTTGAACGGGCGAAATGCCGATTTGAACGGATACAGGTATTTGATGCGTTCCCGGTTCAAGACCTGTAACGTCAATAATAGCTTTCCCTTGTACTCTTTCCATTGAAATCCTGCGCCATACAGAGTTAGGCGCCCGTAAATTAACGCTTACACTGCTGGGGAGTCCGCTGGTTATCATGCAATTTTCAGGTAACCCAACTGTTTCAATTGTGATCGTCTGTGAAAATCGACCTTCTTCCGTTGGGTCAGATGTCATTGTCGCAAATATCCAAATAAAGAAGGCTAAAAATATGCACAGGATTATCAGCGGGATGTCTTTTAGAAATTGTAAAAATATCTTTTTCATTTGTCGCTCCCGCTGTTCTGATTATTGTTTTTTCCCCAGCTTCCAACGATTTGTTTTACCGAATCGAAGAAGGATTGTGATGTCGGCTTTATATATGCTTCTTTGATGATATCAGTAAGTTCTTTCGGTGACAAATCTCTTTGGATCGTTCCTTTTCGGCACAGTGATATGCTTCCCGTTTCTTCACTGACGACAATTGCCAGGCAATCCGTTTCCTCACTGACTCCCAAAGCCGCTCTGTGTCTGAGGCCAAAATGCCTTTCGGGATTTTTTTCCAGAGAATTTTTCGCCGAAAGAGGCATAACACAGGATGCCATGTAAACACGTCCATTGCGAATGATCACGGCTCCGTCATGAAGAGGCGTATTCGGGTAAAAAATCTGAAGCAGCAGTTCAACGCTTACTCTTGCATCAATATTCACGCCTGCCGTGATTTCCTTGTCAAGGTTATCCAAATATTCCATGACAATAAGAGCGCCATGATTCCGATTTGACAGCCTCATACAGGCGTCACCGATTGTTTCGGCAACGTCATACATTAATTCCGATTCTTTTGGCGTGGATGTAAACAACTCCTTGAAATTGCTTAGCCCACCTACTCTGTCAAAGGATCGCCGTATTTCCGGCGCAAAGACAACCGGGATCATGATCAATAATACAGGTGTAGCATTGGACACGACCCAATTGAATGCAGTCAGGTTTTTTATCATACTGAGAGCTCCGAAAACCACAAACGCGATGATCAGACCTCGAATCATGTTGTAACCACGTGTTCCCTGCAATAGTTTTATTACTACCAAAAGCATTAATGCAACAAGTAATATGTCAGGAATGCTGTCCGCAGTAAACCGTTGTCCAATGAATTTTATTTCATTGATTATAGATTCCAATGTAATGCTCCTTACTATTCTGACTTATGGATATGCTCCAGTGCCTCTAAAACCTGCTTTTCCATGGAGGATATCGGCTCGGTTGAGTAAATTACCCTGTCAGCTTTACTTTCATCCCAGTCATGGTTTTCCTGGGCTTTTATCCTTGAACAGGCTTCTTCATATGAAAGGTGCCGGTTTTCAATCAAACGTTTTATCTGTTGCTCAGGTTCTGCGTGTATGACCCATAATTCATCACAAATATCCACTAAACCTGAACTGACTATTTCAATCGCCTCAATGATATAGTCATTTGAACTATTACTAATCATACCCTTTATTTTCTGAACAATACGAGGATGTGTGATTTTTTCCAGTATATTCATCTGCTCCGTATTGTTAAATACGATTTTCCCAAGCTTTTTCCGGTCGATATGTTTCTTACCGTTTTCATCTGCTGATACAACATCAATTCCAAACTCAAAGGCAATTTTATCTATTACATCAGGAAGCTCTAATACTTCATGCGCTACTTCATCTGCGTCAATATGTATAAAGCCTTTTTTTTCAAGAATTCGGCAGACCTCACTTTTACCTGAAGCAATACCGCCTGTAACTCCGATAACCATAAATTTACTCCTGTTCCTGCCGCATGATTGTTTCCTTTGTCTGTTTTTTTGAATATTACTGATATCCGTATGATGCGCAAATTGCCTGTCCATCCCTTACAATGGACATCACAGAAGGGTCATCGCCATATACAGCTTCAATCTCTTTGGCAACTTTTACTGCCTCTTCACAATATCGGTTTGCGTTCGTATGCATATATGCCAAAGCGCCGACATATGAAAAATAATATGGGACTGTTGAACCGGTTATTGGCATTTTATCAATTTCAATGATGGGATCACCTTCATCCGCACATTCACGCACATTACAGCTGGCAAGAGCTCCGCATCCATTGACAACACATGAAAGTGCTTCAATTGCTGCTTCATAATTCCGCGCTTTATAATAATTTACGCCAAGTCGTCCGTAAACATCAGCATTATATGGATTGATCTGCAGAGCTTTCTTAATATTTAATCCCGCTGCATAGAAGTCACCGGTTTGAGAATACGTATTACCAATGGCAATATAAGGCATTGGGTCATTTACACCTAACTGGTCATTGATTCGTGCAGCTTTTGCAAACATTTCCAATGCAGAATCATAATCGGTGATCTGCCGCCAGTTGACCCCGATGCGAATCTGTAGAAAAGTCATATTTGGAGAATATTCAAGCGCATGGTTATAAGCATCGATCGCTGAACGGTATTGACCGTAGGACTCCAGTAAAATTCCCTGAACCCGGTAAACATCAAACATGATATCTGAATCAGTACCTTCATTTGTCCCATATTCCAGCGCCTGACTCAGCATCTGCTCAGCCCTGACATAGTTTGATTGTGCGAGCAATATTTCTGAATATATCGCATATGCAAGCGGGTTTCGTGAATTAAACTCAACTGCACGGCGAATGTTGCTCTCTGCATACGCTTGATTGGTCTCCACATTTGCTGCGCCGCAAAGATCTGCATCTGCATACCAGATATAAGCAAAAGCCAATATGGAATAAATATTTGAATTTTCCGAAAAATTGTCAAGAGCTGCTTCAAGAGTAGTAATGACATCACTTAATGTGGCAGATTTTTCCTGATCCGTGGTTTGTGAACCTGTCAGATAAATCAAAGACCTGCCTCGTTTCCAGACATAATCCGGATTGTTCGGTTCCAATACAAATGCAGCAGCATATGAATCAGCTGCCTTTTGCAAGTTTCCTGCACGAAAATATGTGTCAGCCTCCAAAGCGAAAGAAATTGCATTTCTTGTAGGAACAGCGGTAGGCAGCCATGGTGAAACAATTGTCTGTGAAACCACTGCTTTCAGTAAAAATAAGCTGAAAACCAACAAGAATAATAGTAATAGGACCGTCAACGGATTTGAACGGTTTTCATGTTTAAATTCAAGATTTTTTCCGGTTAACTGCATAATCTGTTATGGTTTTTCAATACAACCTTCATTGTCAGCACCGTAGAAACAATCCCAGCATGACCCCGGATGGAACCCCTGATCATCGAAACAGTCAGAATAGTAAAAACCAATCAAATTTCCTTCCTGATCAAAAACTCCGCTTCCACCAATAAAGCAGGTTCCACCATTTACATGGTAACCGGCTTTTTCACAATCTTCATAGGAGTTTAGAACTTCATGTCCCCGGTTCAAATTTTCATCGTTGCTGATCTTTCGATAAATGTCACCTCTGATGGAAGAACAATATTCAGCTGTTCTTCTTGCCGATTCCGTATCCGGGGAAAACTGGCTGAACATATTCCATAGATTATTCATTGAATTATCATCATAACCATTCATTAATATTGCGATGTTATTTATCGCGACTGCAACATGTTTTTTTACACTGTCAAATTGAGATAAATCCCCATTTTGTGCCATAAACGAAAAATCCGTGATTTTCTGACATTCAAGCGCCAGTAAGTCTAATACTTGTGTGGCTCGATCAGGAGCAAGAGTTTCAGCTGATACACTTCTGAACATACAAGTAAAGATAAATAATGATATAAGTAAAGATATTCCAGATTTTTTATCCATTTTTCCCTGCCACTTATTCAATGTTATAGATGATTCTGCTTATAAAACGTTCTCTTTTGATCAAAAGTTTCTCGTTTATTGATAGTAATTATACTTATTCTTTTCTCTAATTGAATAATAATTTATTGAAAAAGGAATTTTTCAACAAATACAAATGAATATAGGTTTTTGAAACAGGAATAATAAACAGTCCATTTCAACCGGTGGTAAAATAAACATCAAGAGGTATTGAATGAAAAGTTGGAAAGTTCTTATAATTGACGGTCAGGGTGGGGGGATTGGTAAGCAGCTTACGCAAATCATAAAGGAGGCTTTTCCTTCCCTGCGGATTCATGCAGTAGGAACAAATGCTGTAGCTACTCAGGCGATGCTGAAAGCAGGAGCTGATGATGGCTCTACAGGAGAGAATGCAGTAATTGTTGGATGCAGAAAAGCTGATATTATAATCGGCCCATTAGGTATTGTTATAGCAGATTCTCTTATGGGAGAAATTACTCCCAAAATGGTTATTGCAATTGGTCAGTCGAATGCAGTCAGGATACTAATTCCTGTCAATCAATGTGATAACAGAATTGCAGGAATTGATAACTACAGTTTGTCATTCTTAATGCGAAGCTGTATTGACCAAATTAGACAAATAATAAACAATCAGGATTAAATCTCAGTCGTTTCATTTTTTATGGCTTGCATCGCATCTGAACTGTATTTCCAATATAACAAAAATCAGCCAATCCTTGAAAACGTAAATTTTTCAATTCCTGCTGGAAAATATACTGTAATTCTCGGAAAAAACGGCTGCGGAAAATCAACCCTGATAAAAGTTATCATGGGATTACTTCCTGTTTCTGATGGAAAAGTGATAGTTAACAATTTTGATATATCCACACAAAAAGGTATATTTTATCTCCGGAAACATTTCGGTATTGTTTTTCAGAATCCTGACAATCAATTTGTTTCCCCTGTTTTGGAAGACGATATTCGCTTTGGCCTTGATAACCATAAAATTTCCAAATCTGAGCAAGCTGCGCGAATCGAAGATGCGTTAAATCAGGTTTATCTCCAGGGGTTTGAAAAAAGGAACATAGCAACTCTTTCCGGCGGTCAGAAACAAAGAGCTGCCATAGCGGGCATTTTAGCGCTTGAAGAAGATGTTCTCATTTTTGATGAAGCTACGTCCATGCTTGATCCTGACGGAAAAACAAAAATGATTCAGTGCATAAAAGACTTACGCTCAAAAAAACGATCGATCATAATGGTTACACAAAACACAGAGGATGCTGTTGATGCAGATTATATTCTGTTAATGGCAGAGCATCAGGTTATTGCGGAAGGTACTCCTAAAGAAATTCTCCCTAATATTGCCCTTCTGAAAAAAGCTGGTGTACAAATACCGTTTCCTATTAAAGTATATTACGATTTAAAGCATCAAGGTATAGCTTTGAATAATTGTCCTCTGACTAACCAGGATCTTTTCGAGGCTATATGCAATTTAAATTAGAAAATGTGGCTATTACATATCCGCAGACAGATAAAGCTTTAGACTGTATAAATTTAGAAATCGAAAAAGGTGATTTCATAGGAATTGTTGGCAGATCAGGAAGCGGGAAAACGACTCTTCTCCATACCATCGGTGGATTACTCAAGCCTCAAAGTGGCTCTATTTTTTTTGAAGGTTTTGATATTTACAGCAATGGTTTTGATCAATTGAACTACCGGAGAAAGCTTCAAATCATATTTCAATTTCCAGAAAATCAATTTTTTGAAAGCAGTATTTACGATGAAGCATCATTTGGTCTGAAAATGTTGAAATTTCCAGCAGATATAATTGCAATTAAGACTCTCAATGTGTTGAATAGACTATCCTTTGACGAAAAAACATCTAAAATTTTGTCCCCTTTTTCTTTATCCGGAGGCCAAAAGAGGAGGCTGGCTATTGCTTGTTCACTTGCAATGGAACCTGAAGTCTTGTTGTTGGATGAGCCTTTTGCAGGGTTGGATGAAGAAGGAAAAGAGGATTTGATTCAAATTCTTAGAAAAGAAAATAAAAAGGGAACAACAATTTTACTCGTATCACATGACCCGGATTTGTTGTGTGAGATTGCAGAAAAAATATTAGTCCTTTCTGATGGAAAAATAATCTGTATGGGGACTCCTGTCGAAATATATAATACCGACAATATGAATTTTTTCGGAATCGGTTCACCCAACACAAAAAAACTCGCTGATTTGCTATCATTGGAAATGACAGATAATTTGACATATAATTCTTTTATTGCAAAATTAGTAAAGAAACTATCCGCTCCGATATCATGATAGATTTGACCTACACATATAGCGATTCAGTACTTCATAAAATGGATCCGGCAATAAAATTTATCAGACTGATTTTATTGTCAATTTTGATATTATTACTGAATGGATTCAAATGTCTGATAACATCTTTTTTGATTATATTTTTTTTATTATATTTAGGGCATTTGGACATTGCATCAGTGGTCAATCCACTCAAACGCCTCTTATGGTTTTTTATAATGATTTTTTTAATGAATGCCTTTTTTTATAAAGGTAGTGACTGTTTATTAAGCATATGGCTGCTATGTCTTTCTAAGGAAGGATTAAGGCATGGGGCAGAAATCATTTTGCATACAGCTGCGGTAATGATTCTTTCATATATTTTCATCCGGACAACAACATCCGTAGAAATAATGAAAGGAATAGAAAAAGTGATGACACCGCTTCGATTTTTTGGAGTTCCAACACGTGATATTGCATTGATCATGAGCATTGCGCTTCAGTTTATTCCCGTCTTATACTCAGATTTTGACCGCATACGGAAAGCCCAAATTGCACGAGGTGCAGACTTTACCGGAAAATCACTCTTAAACAGGATAAATCTCATTCTCCCTTTAGTAATACCAGCATTTGTATCTGCTTTTCGAAGAGCAGATGAATTATCACTTGCTATGGAAGCACGTGGTTTTGGGGCTGCCGTGGATTCAGACACAGGAAATGAATAATGGTATAATGAGTATAAATCAAAGAAAGGTTTAAAAATGAATTTCACATATAAAACCCATGGGACTTGTTCTCAATATATTTATTTCGACATTGATGAAGATAAGCGCTTGCATAATGTAAGATTTTTAAGCGGCTGTGATGGTAATTTGAAAAGCATTGGAAAACTTGTTGAAGGCCAGGACGCAGAAACAATCTCCAAACAGCTAAAAGGGATCACATGTGGTTTCAAATCAACCTCATGCGGAGATCAGCTATCTCAGGCGATTACACAGGCATTAAATAGTATAAATTGATGAACTTCGAGGAAACAATCGTATCAATTAAAACGGTATTGATACGATTGTTTTTATTTATTTCAACAATCACATTTAAATATTAAAATTATAGAAGAAGAAATAACCTCGTGTTATAATGCTTGTATCTAATTACGGGACAGCGTCCCGCTATACAGGACATATAATCAAAAATGGCTTCTTCAGACCATCAATATATCAACCGTATTTTTTCTCTTCTTGACTGTTTTTCAGTTGAAAACCCTGATTTAGGAGTCCGTGAAGCAGCACGGATGCTGAATATTTCCCCAAGTTCATGCGGACGGTTACTCGGTGAACTCAGAGATGAGGGTATTCTAATACAAAATACGGAATCTCGCACCTATTCGCTTGGCGGCAGAGTCATCAGATGGGCTGAAGTTTATAGTGAATCTTCTGATCTGAGAAAAAAGGCATTCCCGTTTATGGAAGATATATATAGGCAAACCAATGAAACGGTGACTCTTTATACAGCAGAAGAATTCGATCGCGTGTGTGTGGAAAGGATCGAAAGCAGAAAAACGGTCAGAGTTTCCGAACCTATCGGAACGAGAATCAATATTTTTACCGGTTCAGGAGGTAAATCTATTTTGGCTTTCAGAACAGAGGAAGAAATCGAGCATGTCTTTGAATATGCCAGAACTCTCCCAAAATATGAAAAGGAAAATGATTATTTTGATCAGCTTCAAAATGAATTTCAAATCATTCGGAAGCAAGGTTTTGCCATCAGTCATGGAGAATGGCAGACAGATGCATCAGGCATTGGGGCTCCGATTTTTAATGACAGAGGAATTCCTATCGGATCAATTTCCATTTCAGCGCCTACGCAGCGATTTCTAAATGAAGAAATACTCAGATCTTACTCAAAGATTTTAGTTCAAAATGTAAAAAGAATCTCTCGCGAACTTGGGTATATACCGGAACGCAGATAAGGCAGGCAAAAATGATATTAGAAGATCGGATCGAAGCAAATGTAATGATATGGCAGGAACGGATCAACCGTCTGATCAAGGAACATGGTTCCTATGTAATTTCAGATGTAACGGTTGCTCAAATATGCAGCGGTATCCGCGGAGTCCCGATTCAAATCAGTGACATTTCATATGTTGAGCCGGAAAGCGGTTTGCGCTATCGTACCTATACAATAAATGAAGTATTAAATTTACTTCCAAGAATTGAAGGTTCAAGATATCCGCTGACAGGAAGCATTTATTATTTGCTGATGGGCAATGAGATACCGACACTCTCTAAAGCGATGCAAATCGAAGACGAGTGGCGTTCCCGTGCAAAGGTTCCTCAATATGTTTATGATGTAATTGATGCTTTTCCGGAAACTGCTTCTCCGATGTCTATGTTTTCCGCTGCAATTCTTTCTATGTCCGGACAGTCAAAGTTCTATCTGGAATACGAAAAAGGTATGCCCAAAGACCGATACTGGCACGTGATGCTGGAAGATAGTCTTGACCTTACTGCTCGTGCTCCGCGAATAGCTGCGTATATCTATAATCGTAAATATCATGGCAACCAGCAAATTCCTGCAGATGAAAATTTGGACCTTGCCGCTAATTTTGCACATATGCTGGGAAATGATGATCCTGCGTATGCTGAATTAATGCGCCTTTTCATGCTGCTGCACATGGACCATGAGAACGCCAATGTCAGTGCACATACAGCACATTTGGTAGGTTCCGCACTGTCTGATATATACCTGTCTTGTTCAGCCGGTTTAAACGGACTTGCCGGTCCCCTTCACGGATTGGCGAACCAGGAATGCTGCAATTGGCTGCTGAAGCTTTATCATGAATTTCAAGGGGTTCCTTCAAAAGATCAGATTCGGCAATATGTCGAAAAAACACTTCAGGAAGGCCGTGTAATTCCCGGATACGGTCATGCTGTTCTGCGCTGCACAGATCCACGTTTCCTTGCACAGATGGATTTTGCAAAAAGAAATATGCCTGATGATGAGTTGTTCCAGACTGTCATGAACGTTTACGAAGTAGTACCGGGTATTCTGAAGGCTACAGGAAAAGTGTCTAATCCCTGGCCTAACGTTGACGCAATCACCGGTACACTCCAACAGCATTATGGAGTCAAAGAAACTGATTTCTATACGGTACTCTTCGGAACAAGCCGAATCATGGGATTTACTGCCCATGTTGTGTGGGCGCGGGCTTTAGGAAAACCGATTGAGCGTCCGAAAGCACTTACCACCAGACACCTTGAGTCCATGATCTCAAACAGTGGATACAGATAATTCGGTGCCACACAGCTTTCTTTTCGTTTTACGTTTCGTCAGTTAGGACCGTTTTCGCTATCTTCGAAACAGTCCTGATCTATATTTTTTTCCAAAAATAATTGATAGCAATAACACCTGCACCAATAATTGTTGTCAAAAGAGCACCGGCAATAACAAAGGTTCTGGTATTTGCCTCTGGCGTATGAAGCAGACCTTCTGCATCTTGATCTCTATTATTCTCAGCTATAGTTCCCGGAGAAAGTGATTCAATCGGGGTCGGAATTTCCGTTTCAGTAGGCAGTGGTGTTGCTGTTGGTGTTTCGGTAGGGGGCAACGTAGCGGTAGCTGTCACCGGAATAGCGATTTCCCAACCAAGACCTATCGAATCATCGGCAGTCATTCCATTGACCCGGTAAATTTCATTCAGAGGAACTTTCCAAAGTTCGGAAATGGACCACAAAGTGTCACCTTCTTCGACAACATGAAAATAACGTCCGTTTGCATTGGCTGTTGGGAAAACGGTCAGCGCGATTTGAGGAGTCGGCGTTCTTCCCTCCTGGTCTTTAGCGGGGATGTATAAATTTTGTCCCAAGCTCAGTGCAGTGGAATTATAAAGATTATTCCAGGTCTGAATATCTTCAATCGAAACACCATATGCCTGAGAAATAGCCCATAAAGTTTGCCCTTCCTGTACAGTATGGATAACGGCCCCATTTTCCGAAGGTGTAGATGTCATAACCGGTAAAATATAGGAGGCAACCGAAGAAGATCCTCCGGCTGACGAACCGGTCCCTGCATTACCGGTTGATTTGGCGTAACCACATCCGGCAACTCCCGCAGGATAGGCTGCCTGTACGACATAATATACCATTCCATTTGCAGCCGTTGCTACGCCTGCACCGATGTGGCAGTAACTTGAGCTTGTTGCAGGAATCATGTGTGTCGCATCCGCCCAGGAAGCAGCGACCTGAGCTATTGACATCCCCGCACTTCCCATTGTGAAATTTTCAGTAGCAAAACAGGCGTTGTAATTGTTATAACCAAAAGATGAAGCACGACCGGAAACATTGCCGATATGCCATGTCATGTTGGATGCTGCCATAGTCTCTGCGGTAGATTGAGCGCAAGCCATCAGTGCTGAATCAACGGAAAGTGCACCCAAACCGTTAGCACTGCGCATGCCGTTGATCAAATTTATCAGGTCGTATGCACTGACACTTTGCGCATTGCTTGGGATCGTTAATAAACAAAAGAACATTATGAATAACAAAAAAATGGCACAACACTGATAGCATGCCATTTTTTTCCCGTTCATGACTCCTTTTTTCAGCTTTCCGCAGGCAGCAGGCATGGAAATTAATAAATCCTGGTATTAGCAAAAGTGATCAGATCCTCAGCGTCAGCACCGCCGTTGGATTGAACTTCCAAAATATAGTAAAATTCCTGATCAAAAATACCTACATCATCAAGTTTTAATTTCCATTCACCCATCAATCCATCATTCCACTCCCGAACTTCCTGGACCAGCGTCTCACCATAGCCCGGTTCTCTGATGTATAAACGAATCTGAGTATCACAATGAGGAGTATCCGGCCTGCAGCAGAAATTTGTGTAAAAATAAGAGCCTCTGGGGAAACGCAGCGGGCCGAACTCGAAGCGGACCAGGCCATCTTTCTCCCCTGAAGGAGGCCCGGCTACAATAGCTGCCTTCCCCTGATTCCGTCTGCTTTCAAAGGTCGGAGATTCGTCATAGTATACAACACCCCGTCCGCTTGACAGACTGGAATTACCACAGGTAAAGTATCCATACTGATCCGCACAGGTGATGCTGCCAAAATTTTGTATCAGATCGAAGGAATTATCTACACGAAAGCTTGAAGATAGATACACATTATTTGCATTCCCGGCCCCAAATCTTTCGCCCCTGTCATTCTCAACAGCCCAATAAGTTGTGAAAGTTCTGCCGACAGCATCAGGAGCGACAAGGTCTGCGGAAACAGTAACTGATTCGCCGGGCTGAATATAATTTCCGGGTTTCAGAAGCTGAAAGGATTTTGATTTACCGACTTCATTTCCTGATTGATAAACAATTTTATAGTTGCTGTTCCAAACACAATCACCGGAATTTGTTATATACCAGGTTTTCGTAAAATTTGTATAAGGAGTGATCGTCATCCCATCCGGGATTGTCATATCGCTGACATAGGTGAACCTGTCTACACAATTTGAGCTTTTGTTATCATAAGAATAAACCTGAGAAGTCGGAACAGCCTGACTGCCGACATATTCGACAACGGTTCCCGGTTCGACGGTAGGGACAGACGTTGTTCGTATAATGTTTTCAGAAATATCAGCCATTCTGTATTCGATCTGTTCAGAAATCACCTGCTGGATCTGCTTGTTTTGTTCATTTTGTGATTCAGCCAGATCATCGGCTGTAATAAATTCATTGTATCGTGATTCATATGGAGCGATGGCAGTGTTAACAGCTGATTGAACAGTAGCCTGAATGCTTGCAGAATCCGGTGTCGTTACACATCCTGTTAATATGAAAACAGCGATGATGATAACCAAAAGTTTTCTCATTTATCACCTCACGTTAATTTTTACCCAGACTGAATTTTCTCCGTTATCGCCGGTTCCGAATTGAGATCCCCATGGCGTTCTGATTTTCCAATTTCCCTGATATTTTCCGCTTTTTTCAGGCGCTGTCATGTAAACAGAAATATCGATCGTCTGGTTCGGAAGCACCATGGAATCCCGGGGAAAGGCGATCCTTTCGTTAGCGTCCATCCGATCTCCATCTACAAATTCAAAACTGTAATCTTCGGTCCAGACACAGCTGCCGACATTCTTCAGTTTCCAGGTTTTTGTAAATGGTTTCCCCGCTGCGACAACGGTCTCATCCGGGATCGTGATATCTTCTACGAACTTCACCCTGTTGATACAATTCTCCGGTGTCACAGTGACTTCGGTCATGACATTTTGACGCTGCCCGGTCCAGATAGACGTCATCGTTGCTGTCATCTCTGCGGGAACGACATAAGTACTGGTTGGTGTGTACGTCGGCGGAATCAGCGTGCTGATTTCCTTCCGCATTTCATAGACCAATTGGGTGGACGCTGCCATGACTGCATCATCCACCATCCAGTGAACAGTTTTTTCAATGTCAACGGTCGGCACAATTGCGATTCCGCTGTCGGATAAAACCGAACATGAACAGAGGAAACCCAAAAGAATGATCAGAAGCAGCAGATATTTTTTCATTTTTCCCGTTCGATTTCAACTCCCACTGCCTTGGTGAAGCGCACTGCTGATGTTTTTTCTACACGAACAGATACTTTCCTTACCAATGGGTGTTTCAAACATAAATCTGCAATATCGCCTGCAAAGGCCTCAACAGTTTTCCGTTTGTTCTCTCCCGCAGCAGACATAATTTGCCCCGCAATTGTGCTGTAATTCACACATTCCTCAATGGAATCCGTCTCAGCGGCTTTATGGGTATCGGTATACAGAACAACATTGACGAGAATATCCTGAGGTTTTGCTCTTTCCTCGTCACTGATTCCGATCGGGCCGCGTGTAAGCAAATCACGGATGATGATTTTGTCCAAATCATTCCTCGCCGGTAAATTCAATCAGCGGATTCGTCATTCTGCAGTAATCCAACTCATAGGTGTCGTAACGATCATTTGTGATCTCATTGTTTTGCAGAGAGGCCACCGGCTCATAATCATTGCGGCAGCGCACCTCAAAAGTGTACCCCGGTTCGATAGCCATTATTTTCAAATCGGTGGTTTTCAAAACAATATCCGAACCCGGTTTTAAATAATTAAGTGAAGGTGAAACAGAATTGACATGGACTGATACCAATCCTTTCCCGTCCTGCCAGAGTCGGCTGTTACCAAAACCGTAAATATCGCTGTACTGGCGCTGGACACCTTCTCCTCCGAGGTTTTTATTGCTTTTAGGCTCACCTAGCATTGTGACATTCAAAACGTATATATTGGAATCGATTCTGTTCCCGACTGTTTTCAAACTGTACCCACTGTCACTGGTTCTTGTGGTACAACCTGATGCTGCCAACAGACAAGCAAATATAAATAACAAAATCAGGTGTTTCTTGTTCATCAGTGACTCTCTCCTCTCGCATTTTTTGTAATTTATTCAGAACCGGGTAACGCATCACGGGATACAGCCCTGCTGTGCCGGCTTTGCGTCATCAGCAGAGCAGTCTCCGTGTGCTCCATACTGAACAGATACATTTTATCAAAGAAAATGTTTTGCCTCAAGACGGACAAAGGATTCCGCTTCAGATAAATTTTTTACAGACCCTCGTATCTGCGCTTCTATCAGCGCATTTTTGATTTGACCGATCACCGGCCCGGCAGGAATGGCAAGCAGTTCCTGAATATCGTGTCCGCTCATCAGCGGCCGGGGCGAGATCACTTCCATATAGCGGGTGAAATACGCAGAAACCATGTTTTGGACAAACACGACCTTATCACACCAGGTTTTGTATGCGCCCGGTATGTTCTGATAACGATATCCATCCGCAAGGTATAATATCAATCCACCGATCCCGCCTTCTTTATATTGACGGAAATACCGGTAAATATCCACATCGCTATAGTTTTCGGGATATTTTGTAGAGCGAAGATGGTCAAATGAGCGCAGGGAATTCATTACAAATGTTGTTTCGGAGCTGCTGAATGCCAGCCGTCCGCACCATCCGGAAACAGTTTCCGTCCCCTCACTGAATGATCCGGCAATAACAGCAAAGAGGTTCAGCATCCTGCGGTTATGATAAAGCGCAAGCGATTTATCAAAGAAAGCTTTGAGGGTTTCTTTGTAGTTTCCCAGCCTCGAAGATGCATAGTTGTCAAAATCTGACAAAGGTTCAGAAAATTTCCCGTCTACCGTCAGCAGCAAAGAAAAATGATCTGTGTTTGCGATCCATTCTGAATCAAAGGGAGTATCGGAATTCCATTCCGGGAACAGATGATCTATCAATCCGAATTGTCTGCACATGTTGACAGCTTCGGCATTTTTATGCAGCCGGATGATTTTAAACATCTCATCACGATATCTTTCCATGGAAGAAGCATAAAGACTGGACCGCGCTTCATACATAGCATTCTGAAGGTTTTCATCCATCTTCAGTCCAAATTCCAGGCTCATGCGGACAGCACGCAATGAACGCAGCGGGTCATTTTGCAGGCTGTCCGGAGCACACATACGGAGTATCTTGTTCTCCATATCCGAATGCCCGTTCAGCGGATCGACAAGCTGCTTTTCATCACCGACAGCTATAGCCATCGCGTTGATCGTGAAGTCCCTTTCCTGCAGATCCTCTTCGATCGTTTCGCCGGTCAACTGGGCAATGTCTACATCAAATTTTCCTAATTGTTCATCTTCGATGATCACGCGGACCATTTCCCGTTCATCATCCAATACATAATAAGCGCCGCCTAACTCATTGGCAATACTCTTGCCTATTGGACGCACCAGACCTTCAACGGTAAAATCAAAATCGCGGATCTTTCTGCCAAGCAGAAAGTCCCGGACTGCTCCGCCAACAAGATAAATTTTCATGCTGGCAGGCACCACCTTTCGGATGGCGCCGAACAGTGCGCTGTAATCGGACTCAAAATCAGGCACCTTCATGGTTCTATTCTTTCTGATATTTTTTCAGTTTTTCAATATCAACGACACCGATAAACGGAAGGTTCCTGAAATAATCGTCCAGATCCAACCCATAACCATAAACAAATTTATCTTCGATGTCAAAGCCGCAGTACCGGATCGGAACATCGACCTCCCTTCGGCTGGCTTTATTCAAAAGGGTGCAGATCTGAACACTGTTAGGCCCCTTCGCCTCGATCAGCGGAATTGCTTCATGCAGTGTGTTCCCGCTGTCGATGATGTCTTCAACAATCAGGACATCTTTTCCCCGGACGTCGGTTTTCAGGTCAAAGTCGACCCGGACATGTCCCGAGGATTCACGTTTCCCCACGCCATAAGAAGAAATAGCCATGAATTCAATGCTGTGCGGGATCGTGATCTTGCGCATCAGGTCCACCAGAAAAACAACACCGCCGCGCAGGAAGCAAACCAGAACCAGATCTTTTCCTTCATAGTCCCGGCTGATTTCTTCAGCCAGTACCTGAATGCGGTTTTGGAGCGTATCTTCATCGATCAGAACTTCGGCAAGTACATCTTTATAAGAATACATATTTTCGCCCTTTTTACTGTGGTTTTCCGGGAACCATGTGATGTTTCCGGCATCTTGCTTCATACATTTCGGATGTTCCGACGATAACCAGCGGGTCGTCATAATGAGCCGGTTCACCGTTCACAAGGCGTTGAGTCCGGGAAGCTGAACCGCCGCAGACCATGCAGATGGCGTGAAGCTTGTCGACCCGTTCTGCACGAGCCATCAGAATCGGCATGGATCCGAAAGGCTCACCGCGAAAATCGGTATCCAGCCCGGCAAAGATCACCCGGATCCCACGGCTTACAAGATCTTCCCCGATTTTGATGATATCTTCGGAGAAAAACTGGGCTTCATCGATCCCGATCACGTTGGTATCGTCATTCAGGTACTTATAAACGTCATTGATATCGTCGATGGGAATAGCATCAATTTCAATTCCCGCGTGAGAATGTACTTTTTCAACGACGTACCGGTTGTCGATAGCTGGTTTAAAAACCTGCACTTTTTTCCGTGCAATGATCGCACGCCGCAGCCGCCGGATCAGTTCCTCTGTTTTCCCACAGAACATTGATCCGCAAATCACTTCCATGCTGCCGGGCTCATACTCACTCATGATCTCTCTCCCCTGTTTTTGTTGTTATAGTGAAATTTTACCCCAATTCTTTTTGAAAGAATTTATTTGCATATAATTTTGTCCGAATTTCCGAATAAATTATATTTTCGAAAAAAATAAATGAGGCCCTTTGTGTGTTCCCAGTTATGTTTACTGAATAATTTCTTTTTCGAGATGCGCTGTGTCGCGTGAATGATATGCGCATTCGGACAGTATAAAACCCGGTATCCATTTTCCCAGGCGCGTACACAGTATTCCACATCTTCCGGAGAATAGAAGATGTTTTCATCCAGTGTGCCGATTTTCTCCAATAATTCCCGCTGAATCATCCAGCAGGCAGAAATCAGATATCCTGCGGGATAACTCCTTTTTCCGTCAGTAAAGTCGTACCTTTCCTGTTTCTCTCCCATTTTTTGGATAGAACGGACCGGAATTGCTTTTTTTATCTTCAGCATGGCAGTCGGTATCTTTTTGGCAGTAACCTGCTCCTCTCCGGCAAGGTTCACCATGTGAGGACCGGCAATTGCATTTTTTTCATTTTCCTTCAATACGGAAATCAACTCCGTCATGGCTTCCTGATTGATGACGGTGTCGGAGTCAAGGATACATACAAAATTTGTATCTTCTGATATTTTTTGAATTCCGAGATTTCTGCTGACCGTTGTACCGAAATTCTTCTCCAGCTGTATTGTTTTCAGTTTAATGCCGGGGTTTTCGGAGAGAAAAGTTTTGATGTTTTCAAGTGTTTTATCTTTGGATCCGTTATCCACCAGAATGATTTCAAACTCCTGATCTGTTAGCGTTAATATGGATTTCAGACAAGGAACGATCACTTTTTCCGAATTCCAGGTCAATATAACAAAAGATATTTTATCCATAAAAAAATTATACTCTAAATTGAGTCTTTCCTTGAAAAAGCACTTTCAGAGGGTTAGATTCCGCAGAATCACGCGATATGCGAAGCATGAGCGAAGCGTTGGAGGAATCTGATCCCGCTTGAGCGCAGCACGACGAGACGTTTCTGCTGCTGCGGCGAAGCCCGCACAGCAGAGGCACAATGGGGACGGTTATCCTGCTGCCGCGCAGCCGGCACAGGGCGAAGCTCCTGATCCGAATCAGAACGAGCGAAGCTCGCACCTTACGGATCAGGTTGCGGAACTGTCACCTTGTGCGCTCACCTCGGAAAGTTCCTCCTGCAATTTGCCGCACATGAGGACGGTTCTTGCGTGCCGGCTGCGCGGCAACGCAAAAACCGTCCCCGTGTGCGTCTCCCTAACTGAAGACAGCCGAAATCCTCCGGGATCTCGGCTTTTTCTTCTATTTTTTCGTTATTTTGCTTATGTTATTCGCTTTACCTGATCATATTCCGGGACATCCTGCTCATAAGGCCAGGGTTCGAAGATTCGGGTGATCCTGTCCTCTTCGCCCTGGTTCCAGAGCCTGATGTAGTACTCTGCGAACCAG
>JAFRIR010000070.1 GCA_017432685.1 Flexilinea sp.
AAACCTTGTGGAGTGACTGCTTTCCGCATTCAGGACATTCAGTAAGCGCATCATCAGTAAAATGCTGGAAAATATCAAACTGGTGACCGCAGGTTTCACATCGATAAGTATACGTAGGCATATCACAATATTATACTCAAAATTGGAAATCCGACGGTTATTTATGCGAAATTTGTTAGGGTCCCTGCAATGAATCATCACAGGGACAGTTCCAGTGAGCCGTTTGACGCGTCTTCACCGGGACCGTCCCTGTGTAATCAATCGGTTAGTCCCTTATTTCAGCGTTCGGTTCGTCTCATAGCTGTCATCACCGTCAAGATCGGCTTTGATGTTCAAACCTTCACCGTTCTGCCAGTCCACATAATTGAAGAAGAACATCCCGTTATCGCTCAGACTGATGGGCTTCGACTTCGGCGTGGTGACATGAAGCTCCCCGTCTTTGTCCCAGAGTGTGAACTCCGCAGCAACATCGAATGTCGCATTGCCGAACAGCAGCACGTCCTCATCATAAAGCGCAGAGATCCAGATGCCGATCTCACCCTGTTCATAATTATGAAAGATCAGGAAATCCACCGGGGCATCCGGGGTCTTGCGTCTGCCGTTGCGCATATTGGTTTCAAACTTGAAATTATATTCGCCATATTCATCCGTGATGGTGAAATCCACACCCGGGAGCTCGTCACCGTTGGCGATGACTTCAAAGGCTTCGAATTCCATATCCATATCCGGGTGATAGGTCGGGGGAGTATAGATGAAATTCGGAGATCCATAGGCTTCCTGGATGTTCGTCAGCTTCAGGTAGCGTCCCGGAGAGGTGATGACCGCGTCAAAGGTCTTCTGCACTTCAGATTCCGGGTAATTCATCCACAGATAATATTTGAGGTTGTTCGGCAGCAGTGCGGAAGAGCGTCCCATGGAGCGGGAGACCTCCACACCGGGGATCTCATAAAATGTCTCATCGGTTTCCCAGTCATATCCGGCACGCAGGTCATCGTCGGTCTCGATATAAATGTTGATATCTGAAGCGACCGAGATCTTGTTCTTCTCCACCCCGTCATCTTCAACCACAGGGATGGGCGTCGGGATCGCTGTCGGACGGACCAGTGGTTTGGCAGTCGGTACAGCAGTCGGTTTCGCGGTCGGTACGGCTGTCGGAACACTGCGTCCGCTCTGCGGTGTCTGGGTCGGGAAGGACCAGCCACCGGAAGAAGAGCTTGAGGAGCTTCCGGAACCATCCGGGGCAAGCCAGGGTGAAAAGATGTCCCAGATGGAATAACCGCTGCCGCTGTCCGGTACGGCAGTCGGCTCCACATAGTCTCCGCCATCGATCCACGGGCTCAGGATATCCCAGATGGAATAGCCGCTGTCCGAAGGCTGGTAGGGCACAGGTGTGGCAGTCGGACGGGTTGAAGGGCTGCTGCTGTCCGAAGGCACCATCCAGGGAGAGAGGATATCCCAGATGGAGTAATCACTGCTGTCGGAAGGCTGAGACGGCTGATATGGCTGCCACGGGTTGCTGGCAGGCTGCTTTGTACAGAAATCACAGCGAAATGTCCCAAGACGGGGCTCGATCGGTCCGATCTGAATCGGGTTCGTCTTCCCCTGCCCGGAGTAATTTCCGGTCTGCATCCATGGATTGGTGGATGTCTGGTAGGACCAGGAGTTTTTGTTGGTATCAACGGTGATATAGCGTTCCTGATTTGGATAGTTATTATCGTATACCATGATGTAATAAATGCCATTACCGTGGTCCACCACCGCGTAGGCCGTGATCGCATGTCCTCCGCTGAGGTTGCGCTGGTAAATTCCGAGAGGGATCGGTGTGTTCGGTTCGCTGTTGAAATGGTTGATCAGGTATTTCACCTGAGATGTCGGATCTTTTTCGATCAGGTGGTCATCCATGAACCACTGGGTAGTGAACCAGTAAGCGATCTCCCGCTGCAGGGGGATGTTGTTTTTCAGCTGGAGTTTGTTGACACTGGAGGAACCATAATCCGAAGGTTTCTCCAAACCCGAATAAAACAGAGAGCTGAGCACTGCCATGCCTTCACAGTGCCCGTTCGCGACGACACTGTTGATCTCATTCATCCATTGTTCAGCAACCTTGGTCAGTGTACATTTGCCGTCCTGGGTAACAGATTTGCAGACCTGGTCACCAAAAAGGCGCACCATTTCCGCACTGGTCAGGTTCTGGACCCGGTAACAATCAGATCCGCCAAACATGCTGTATCCGCTCGAGCAGACCTGTGAACCGTAATTTTCAAACCCAAAACCGTCTTTCCCGACACGGAAGCCGGTATCGGCAACCAGGATATCTTTTGCCGACACAGTCTGCGTCATAAAGAAGGATAATATCATCAGAAAAATCAAGGCAAGGTGTGTTTTTTTCATGGGCTTTTCTCCGTTTTGTGTTCTGTCCTTAAAGTATAAAGCCATTTTATAAAAAAGTGGTATCTGTTGAGTACAGAGCACATGGGAGCGGTTCTGTGATAGAATAATAATGGGAACACTCAAAAACTCATGGGCGGGGGTATGGGGGCTGCATAGTATAGCCTGCTCCGTAAGGTACGGGCTGTCGCCCGGTTTATATGCGGAGCAGGAGCTTCGCCCCACTCAAACCATGGCGCGGGAAGGTTATTTCCCGAGTAAAAATCAATTAGAATCCCGCGCCATAACGAATGAACTGTGAATGAGGATATATTTTTTAGAGTTTTTAGAGGTTCCCTAAAATAAATTCTTTTCGCGGGATCAAAGGAAACACAGATGAATCGAAAAATCATTCGGGAGCTTACAAAAGAATTAACCAACGCCTGGGAAGAACGGCATCTGATAAGCGACAGAAAAGAGGCATCGGATCTGGCTGCCGAAGTCCTGCAGCGGGTCACTCCTATGCTTGTCTTCAAATCCCGGATCTCGTGTTCGGATCTGGCTGATGCCCTCGCCCCTTTGCTGGGTGAGGTTCCGGAAAATGGCTGGTGCAGTTTTGCCTATGACTTTCTCCGTTCCCGCAATTTTCCGCAGATCGAAGCTCCCGCGGCCTCTCAGGAAAGGGAAAGAAATGTTCTCATTTTCCTTACGATCCTGCAGACGTTTCTGGATCACGAACGCAGTGTCCTCACTTTCGACCCGGCTTATGATTTCCGCTTCCTGCCCCCGGAGGAATATGCTGCCTGTGACCTCGCGGATGAATACAAACGGTTTTTGAAAGCCTTTCGGGATGAATTCATTTATGAGCTGATGCGTCTCGGGAATGAAGTCACCCCCTTCTGTACACTCAGCCACATAGCAGGCGTTCATCACATTGCACTGACCGTTGCTGAAGCGATCGACGCCCGCGGTGAAAAAATCGACCTTTCACTCGTTTCGGCTGCTGCTGTCACCCATGACATCGGGAAATACGGCTGCCGTCCGGGAGAAAACGTCCCGCACCTGCACTACTACTATACCGGTTACTGGCTTGAGAACCGTGATCTGGCGGAGATCAGCCACATCGCAGCCAATCACTCCACCTGGGACCTGGAGCTGGATGCGCTGAGCGCCGAATCACTCTGCCTGATCTATGCGGATATGCGCTGCAAATCCCGCTTTGTAAACGGACAGGAACAGACTGTGATCTTTTCCCTGCATGATGCCTTTGACGTTATTCTGCAAAAATTGGAAAATGTGGACAGTGTCAAACGTCATCGCTATGAACTGGTTTACCGCCGACTGCAGGACTTTGAAAGTTATCTGCTCTCCCTCGGAGCAGACGTCAACCTGAGCGGAAAAGCACAGGTCCCGGCTGAACAGCCCGATTCGGTTCTGCTGCATCCGGATGAAGCGGTCGAACGGCTGACAAACCTTTCCATGGAGCATCACCTGCAGCTGATGTATCAACTTTCCAGTGAACGGAAATTCGGCAACATCATCGAAGCCGCCCGAGCCTCCCGGGACTGGAGCCAGCTGCGGGTTTACCTGAACATCATCGACGAATACTGCACCTATCTTTCTGTCCGGCAAAAGAACCAGGCGCTTTCTTTCCTATACGAATTACTGAGCCACCGCGAAGGTGACATCCGCCGTCAGTCTGCCCAGCTCATCGGGAAGATCATCGCGCGATTCCACCTGGTTTACCGTAAGAGTTTGCCGGAAGACGTCCCGACAGACCCGGCTGAAGAGGTTCCTTACACGCTTTGGGCGGAATATCTGGAAAAGATCATCCGCCCGGACCACAAAACAACCGCTCAGCAGCGGTCACAGATCGGTTTCACGCTGCACATTGTGATCGACGCCGTTCTGAAAAATTGCCGGGCTGAATCTCAGCCCCGTTTTACAGAAGCGCTGCTTTCCTATTATGTCGACCCGGAAACGATGGATGACGACACGGCTTTCACGCTTCTGGACGCCATCCGCAGTCTTTCCCCGCAATATTACGACGAAGAGATGCGGGGCAGGCTCATTGATTTCGCCGCCTGGTTCGCGGAGCGTGGGGACACACGGCTGCAGACCGCGGCTCTTCTGTTCCTGCGGGAAGCCCAGAAACCGCTTCCACAGTCTTCTGTCCAGATGGGACGCATTGCGGAAGCGGCGAATTCTGTCAAAGACGGAAGTCTGACACTGCGTTACCTTCGGGCCAGTATTCTGCAAAAGGCCGGTGACCGCAGCGCAGAAGATATTGATTCTTTTTATCGACAGGAAGTAGCTGACGATATCTTTCTGGACAATCTAAAAACCGCCACTCATTGGGTGAGCAAGATCGTCGGAATCGAGATGCTCAGAGACCAGACCAGGCGCGGACATCTGGAAAACATGCTGCACATCTGCACACATTTTTCCAACCTCATCAAGGTCTCCGAACGGGTGGTCGTCCGCCATGCCGCGGGTGAAGCGCTGCTTTCCGTCCTGCCGCTGCTGCGCCGTGAACAGCGCAACGAGGTAGTGGTCGAACTTGGCAAAGGCATTGAGCTGGGGCAGGCCGGCATTTCCAAATATATTCCCGACTATCTGGGACGGGCCACGCTGATGCTCCATCCGAGTGAACTGAACGAGCAGGTGCTCTGGCTGAGTACACTGTTCGGTTCGTCCGATGACAGCTCCATTCACGGTGCACTGCGTACGATTGGCGTGCTGCTGCAATATTATGGAACTTACCGCGGACGTTTTCCGGAACCTGAAGAACAATATACGAAACGTCGTCACAAGCTGCTCGGACTGCTTTTTCAGGGACTGGCCCATTACCGCGAAGCGGTCCGCCAGGAAGCGCTGCTCGTTATCGGCCAGCTATTTGACGGAAATGTGCTGACGCTCAGCGAACGGGCCGAGCTTTTCACAATCTGCTGCCGCAAGCTGCTGTTCCTGCTGGAAAAATCACCGGATCAGGACAGCCTGACCTTCTTCTACCGGGCCTCCGCGCTGACACACATTGAACGGTTTCTGGCTCAGTACCGCATCGATATGGGTTCGTTCACCTTTGAACGTCCCAAAAAAGTTGCCTTTTTCCCGGGGACTTTTGATCCCTTTACACTTTCCCACAGGGGAATCGTGCGGGCGATCCGCAAAATGGGCTTTGAAGTCTATCTGGCCGTCGACGAATTTTCCTGGTCAAAGAAACCGCAGCCTCACCTGATCAGACGCCAGATCATCAACATGTCTGTCGCCGGCTATTTTCATGTGCACCTGTTTCCGGACGAGATCCCTGTCAACATTGCCAACCCACATGATCTCAAACGCTTGAGCGGGTTGTTTGAAGGGATGGAGCTCTATATTGTCGCCGGCGCGGATGTGCTCGCCAATGCTTCGGCATATAAAAAAGATCCTGTTCCCTGGTCTATCCATTCAATGAATCACATCATCTTCCTGCGACCGGACCAGCCTGCCCTGCCGGAAAAGGCGACCCGATTGATGTCCGGCGACCTGATCGAGCTGCGTCTTCCGCCCGAACTGGAAGACATCAGTTCCAGCCGCATCCGGGAAAACGTGGACCAGAATCGGGACATTTCCCATTACATCGATCCGGCCATTCAGGACTTCATCTACCAGAACGGGCTTTACCTGCGGGATCGTCAGGATAAACCGCTGCTGACCGTCTCGGAGATCTCTTTTGACTGGATCACGCCGCCCTACAGCCCGACAGCCGGTCTTCCCGGGGAGATCGGCGCCCTGATGGCTAACGCGAAACAGGCCGGTGACAGCATGCTGCTGATGCGGCGCAATGCGGCCTGTGTCGGCGCATTGTCCTGGCGCTATCTCGGCACATCGGAGCTTTACGGCGCTGTCCGGGATGCAGCTTTTGCGGACCGCATCCGTCTGCGCGCTTCCGGGCGGATTCTTTTCCTGACCGATATTTCCGCACACGGTGATGATGCCCAGCTGCTGCTCAGTGAGGTGATCGCAAAATCCCTGGCAGACGAATGTGTTTACGCCGTATGCCACCCCCGCAGCGGCATCAGCAGCGAACTGGAAGACATCCTGCTGCGCCAGGGCTTCCGACGTTACGAAGGTTCCGCCCCCTTTCTGGAGGTGGATATGCACACACCGCTGGTACTGGTCCGGAACATGGAAACCACCATCCAGGAACCGCTTGCCGGTGACACCCGTATCAAAGAGGTGATAGCCCGCGGACATGCCCGGCTGCAGCACGCCCTGACCGGCCTTTATCCGGGATCACTGGTCCTCACGCTCTCCTCGGATGTGATCCATCAGCGGCTGCTGGAACGCATCACCGCATTCAATCACGTTCCAAGTGTACCGCTCACGCCCCGTGTACTGGGCGAATGTATGTGCGTCCCCTTTGGAAAAATGCTGCGCGGTAAAATTCTGCCCAACACCGTGACCAAAACCATTCACACCGACAAAGTCTACACCCCGGATCTGCGGACGCGGACCATTGAGGCCTTCCCCTACTATCCGCCGATCCCGCACCAGATCCGCACCATCAAATCCTTTGACCGCCCGGTGATCCTGGTCGATGACATCATGCACCCAGGCCACCGCATCCGGACGCTTGACCCGCTTTTCAAGCAGGAAAAAATCGATGTCCGGCTGGTTCTGGTTGGCGTCCTTTCCGGTCACGGGAAAGACTTGATGAAAGAGCGCAACCTGCCGGTGGACGGAGCATATTACCTGCCGACTTTGCGGCAGTATTTGATCGAGTCCACCCTATATCCCTTCATCGGAGGGGATACCGTCCTGCGCGATCACGAACCGGTTCCCGGACTGCTGCCGGGTATCAACCTGATCCTTCCCTATGCCGAACCGGAATTCGGTCCGGACTGTCCGCGGGAGGCTGTCTTTGATTTTTCCCGTGCCTGTCTGGAATCTGCCCACGAAGTGATGTTGATGCTGGAACAGGTCTATCGGGAACATTTTGCCCGCAATCTGACGCTCAGCCGTCTGAGTGAGGCGGTCATCCTGCCGCTTTGCCCTGACAAAGGTTCCTGCCTCTACTACGACCCGAACCTGGCGGCTTCAGTCTACCTGGAAAATGACCTGGAACAGCTGATGAGGAGCGTGAGATAAGTTTTCTATCTTCTCACAACATCGGATAATTCCAGCAGGCTGATATTCAGGACCGCAAATACCAGCAGGTAATATGGCATGATCCCGATACCGACATGCTGCTGAAGATGCCCAAACACCATAGGCATAAGCGTACTGCCGGTATAAGCCGCGGCCATCTGCAATCCGATCACCGCAGCGCTGTATTTCCTGCCGAATTTTTCCGGAGCCATGTGCTGGATCGCAGGGTAGACCGGGCCCATACCGGTTCCGATAATTATGAAACCCACAGCAGCCGGAACATATCCGGAAAACGGCAGAATGACCATTACAATACCGGCAATTTCAAGCAGAACACCGGCCCGGATCAGCTTTTTATCACCAAGCCTGTCTGAGACAAATCCCGAAATCAGTCTGCCGAGCATCAATCCTCCGAAAATCAGAGAGCCAAAAGAAGCAATCGTTTCTTTGGAAAGATCGGGCTTCATTTCCGCGAAATAGCTGGGAGTCCACAGAAAACAGGTCGCTTCAGCAGAACAATAGGCGAAAAATGCTACCAGTGTAAGAATGACCCCCGGAACTTTCAACGTTTCCTTGATTCCGGCGGAAGAGGATTCATTTTCATCGTCAGAGACTTTATGCTGGTTCCATAAAGACAGAGTAAGGAGACAGACCAGCAGGATCCCGATCTGAATAAAGGCAGTCCATCTGTATCCCTCATTCCAGCGGGCATACTTCAGTGCAAGGCTCATGATCATGGGACTGATAACCGCACCGATACCATAAAAACAATGCAGAAAATTCATCACAGAGGATGGGTAATTGCTGGCTACATAATGGTTCACAGAAGCATCGATCGCACCTGCCCCAAGCCCGTATGGAACGGCAAAAATGAAGAGCATGGGATAGCTGTCCGCTGTGGAAAAACCAAAAAGCCCGAGAACGGTCAGAAAAATCGAGAATACGACGATATATTTTGTGTGGTATTTTTTGATCAGCCGCGGGCTCAGCAATGCGGAAATGATGGTCATGAAAGAGATGGTCATGGAGACGTATCCGGCATAAGATGAAGGGACATTGAATTCCTTCTGCATCATAGGCCATCCGGAGCCCAGCAGGGAATCCGGAAGTCCGAGACTGATAAAAATCAGATAAATAACTGTCAATAACATCGCATTTGCCACTCCTGTCGTCATATCATTTTATAAATGAGATTATATCTTATTTCATTGGGAACCTCAAAAAAGTCAAAATATTCTCTGCGCCTTTTAATATTTAGAGGTGCCCTATTATTTTATAAAGCCGTACTTTCTGAATCAGCATTACAAAACATCCCTCACCATTTGAAACGATAAAGCCGGAGAAACCTCTTTATACTCCTTATAATTACAATAGGGAACAAGAGAATTAAGAAACACAATTCTGAATGACAAACAGAATTCGGAGGCGGTATGTTTTATTATGAGATCAACGGAAAGCTTGCAGCGAGTAAGTCAGCCCGTCCCGGACTGACTGCAGCCGAGCCGAAACAGGGAGAGCAGATTTTTTTCCTGGTGGATGGAGATCCGATTCTCGGACGGGGAAGCTTTTGCGCCAATCACCCGGGGCAGCTTTTGGATCCTCACAATCTGAATGTACTGGATGCCTCCCGGTTAATTGAAATACAATTGGATGCGTGTTTGTCCTCCGCATTGAATGGAGGGCGGCTGACCGTTGTGAACAGCGGAAGAATCGGCTGGGAGCGGATGCTGCACACACCACAAAACGGGAAAAAACATGTCAATATTCTCGCTATCGGAGATGTGGGATCGACCCTGCTGATGGGGCTGAAGCTTCTGGGCGGGGATGTAATTTCTCAAATCGGCATCTGCGACATTTCGGAAAAGCTCACTGCCCGCTGGGAGTTTGAGATGGGACAGGTTTCCCTGCCCTGGGACTATGACGCATTTTCCGAGGTTTCTGTTGTCCCGATGGAAAGTCTTTTTGACTGTGATGTGTTTGTCTTTGCCGCTTCCAGGGGCATCCCACCGGTCGGTTCACAGGTGAAAGATGTCCGCATGGCTCAGTTTGAGACCAATGCCGCGCTGGTCCGACAGTATGCCCGGGAAGCCAGACGTCAGGGTTTCAACGGTTTGTGGGCTGCAGTCTCGGACCCGGTCGATCCGCTGGCAAAGACCGCATACCTGGAGAGTAACCTTAACGAAAACGGTGAATGGGATGGACTTGGTCTGCTTCCCGAACAGGTCCAGGGATACGGTTTAGGCGTGATGAATGCCCGGGCAGCCTATTTTGCCAAACGGGACAGCCGCTTCGCCTCTTTTTTGCAAGACGGCCGGACCTTCGGCCCTCATGGTGAGGGACTTTGGGCCGCCAATTCCATTTCGGATTATGACGAAGAACTTTCCCGGGAACTGACCGAACTGACAAAAACCGCCAATCTCAAAATGCGGGAGCTGGGTTTCAAACCCTATGCGGCCCCGGCACTCTCCTCAGGCGCCCTGTCACTGCTGCAGACCCTGCGCGGAGAGTGGCACTGCGGATCCGTGTTCCTGGACGGGGTCTACATGGGCTGTAAGAATCGTTATACCCCGGCCGGTATCGAAACAGAGCTGCTGAGACACATTCCGGATAAGCTGTTTTCTCATATACAAGCCGCAGCGGACACACTTCGGGATATAATTTAATAAATATAATGAATTATGAAAGATTTTATTTCGTTCTGAGGTGAAAATGTCAGTAACTGTTATTTATCCCCGCCCGGATGACCCCGCAGACATGAAGCGGCTGGATAAAGTCCTTTATGGACAGCTGTTCGACGTGGAGTACCAAACGATCCATGATATGTCCGCGCTGGACGGGCTGAGAGGACAGCAGCTGCTGTTCGCTGTACCGTTGGGGAGATACGGGATCAATTCCGAGTATTCCCGTCTTCTTCTCACACTGCGTTCTCATCCTGATTTATTCGAGGGCTGCACCTCTGCCATCATCATCGACGGGGAAAGTGAATTTTTCACGAAATCCATCGCCACAGAACTGGCCTTCGCTGTAAACAATGCGGGCAGCGCACTGATCGGCCGTCCGCTTGTGGAAGGAACCGGTTCACTTGTCAATTACCGCATTCAGGCCAAAGTGATGGGTGTCGATCTTAAAGGAGCTTATATAGCCGCAGTCCGGGATCTGGTGGTACGCCTGATCAGGTTGAAACCGGTCCGGAAAGAACATCCGAAGCTGCTGGTACTGCATGCCTCGAATCACCGCACATCCAACACACTGCAGCTTTGGGATAAGCTTTCTGAAAAGCTTTCCGACGCAGTAGAGATCAAAGAGCTCTGCCTGAGAAACGGCACGATTTCGGACTGTGCCGGCTGTCCATACACCATGTGCCTGCATTTTGGCGAAAAGGGACGCTGTTTTTACGGCGGGGTAATGCAGGAAGAGGTTTGGCCGGCAGTGATGGAATGTGACGGACTGATGATGCTCTGTCCGAATTATAACGACGCCCTTTCTGCCAATCTCAGTGCATTCATCAACCGGCTGACCGGGCTCTTCCGGCAGCACCGCTTTTATGAAAAGGCACTATTTTCAATCATTGTTTCGGGCTATTCCGGTGGAGACATCGTTGCGCGGCAGGTGATTTCCGCGCTCAACATGAACAAATCCTTTTACCTGCCCCCTCATTTTGCCATGCTCGAAACAGCCAATGACCCCGGTGAAGCGCTCACGCTTCCGGGAATCGATGACAGACTGGATCAATTTGCGCTTGAAATAAAGAAAGTCATGTGCGGCTGAAGCAGCCTGCCCAAGTGTTTGTACAGTCAGGAGAGAGTTATGATACGTAAAAAAATAGGAATGATCAGTATAATTCTGCTGTTGGCGCTGTGCGCCTGCAGCGGAAAAGATAAATACGAACCGTTCACACCGCTTTCGAAGCAGACAGTTTCCCCGGAGCGGGAAAGCCAGATCCAGGCAGCTTTGAATGGGAATATTGTACCGGAACCGACAGCTGAAATGCTTGTCCTCCAACCGGAAGCGCCTGTTCAGGTTCCGAGCTTTGACGAAGACAGCTTCTTTGCCGAAGTAGAACCTGTCAGCTCCGTACCGACCGAAGCAATACCCTTCGAGCCGGAACCGCCTACAGCCACACCGGTTCCTCCCACCGAGACACCGCTCCCGACGGCTACTAAGCCCTATGACCCGAACATCACCATGTACGGGACGACGAACGGCCAGACCACATACACACTTCAGCAAGGTGATGACCTGGTTTGTCTGGGCCGCCGTTTTAACATCAGCGTACCTCAACTGCTGTCTCAGAACGGGATCGAAACGCCGGAAGAGATGGGCGTGGGCGATACCGTGTTATTACCCCGCAGTCCCGAACCCTGGAGCATGATCGACGGTTACGGCCGCCGGATCCTGGTTCTGCATCCGGCTTCCTACACCATCCAAAGCGGTGACACCCTGTTCAGCATAGCCTGTTCCTACGGTGACGTGCGTCCTGAAGATATCGCGGTAAAAAATCAGCTGGTCCTTGGTGAAAGCCTGCCGGTCGGCCTGACGATTTCGATCCCATGAGTGAAACAGATCTGATCCCCGGGCTGGAAACCGCCCACGGTAAGCTGCTCTATCCGGTCTACCTGCCGGATGCGACTTACGGTATGGTCCGCGCTGTGGATGCGTTGGATCTTGAAAGCGCCGGGGTGAAAGGGCTGGTGATGAACACCTTCCACCTGATGCAGAAACCGGGCAGCCTGGTAGTCCAATCCCTCGGCGGCATGCACCGCATGAGCGGGTGGGAGCATCCCATCATCACGGATTCCGGCGGCTTTCAGGCCTTTTCCCTGATCCGGGAAAACGAATCCTTCGGGAAAATGAATGAGGACGGTTTTATCTTTTACCCGGAAGGCAGTAAACGCAAAGTCCAGTTCACCCCGGAGAAGACCGTCCAGCTGCAGCTTTCCTTCGGCACGGATGTAGTGATCTGTCTGGACCAGTGCACCCATGTGGATGACAGCCCGGAAGAACAGAAAAAGTCTGTCGAACGGACCATCAGCTGGGCAAAGCGCTGCCGGAAGGAATTTGACCGCATCGTCCGTCAGAAAAAATATTCCGGCGTCGGTCCGAAGCTTTTCGCGGTCATTCAGGGAGGGGGATCCTTCGAACTGCGCAAACGCTGCGCAGAAGAACTGCTGGCGATCGGTTTCGACGGCTACGGATTCGGCGGATGGCCGCTGGACGCGGACGGGAACCTGCTTTATGACATTCTGGAATATACACGGGAACAGATCCCGCGGGAGTTCCCGATCCATGCCCTGGGTATCGGTCATCCGGAAAATGTCGCCCGCTGTTTTGACCTGGGCTATGAGATCTTCGACTGTGCCATGCCGACCCGCGACGCCCGTCACGGACGGTTTTATTCCTTCGATCCGAAGAGCGCGGATTTCAGCGGCAAATGGCTGAAATATATTTACATCAATGACGAAAAGCATATCCGCTCTGACCGCCCGGTGATGGCAGACTGTGACTGTCCGGTCTGCCGGCGTTATTCCATCGGCTACCTGCGGCATCTTTTCAAGATGGGGGACAGTCTCTTCCCGCGTCTGGCGACGATCCACAACGTCCGGGTTCTAACACGCCTTTGTGAGATCTTGAGAAATAAGAAATATGGCAGAAGAAATTGACCCCAAAAAATTAGCAGAAGAGATCGCGGAGACGAAAAAGGCCAAACACATGGATCCGAGCCTGATCCAGCAGGTGCTGAGCCGGGAACTGCGCAATTCTAAAAACCGCAAAGAGATCGTAAAAAACGTTAAATCCAAGCTCTATCAGGTTTCCGGCGCCTATCGCAACGATAACCTGGACTACAGCAGCCTGAAAGAAAAGCTGGCAGACGTGACACCGGAAATGCCCGCGGAAGAGCTGAAGCCCATCTGTCAGGAGATCATGCACACCCATGCCTCCACCCGGGAACGGGCCGGCATCCTGGATGAGCTTTACGGGGAGATTTTTCGTGACATTCCGCAGCCCCGGACCATCTGCGACCTGGCCTGCGGACTGAACCCCTTTTCCATCCCCTGGATGGGGCTGGAACCGGGCTTCCGCTATGAAGCCTTTGACCTCTTCAGCGATATGTCCGACCTGCTCAACTGTTTTTTTGAAAAACGCGGTATTGACGGGCAGGCCTCTCAGGCAAACCTGCTTTACGGTATGCCCGGTGGTCCCTATGACCTGACATTTCTCTTCAAAGTGATCCCCTGCCTGGAACAGATCGACAAATTCGGCGGACGACATCTGCTCAATCAGATGGCCTACGCTACCCGCTATGCGGCAGTCAGCTTTCCCGGGGCCTCCCTGAGCGGGAAAGAGAAGGGCATGCCCCGCAACTATGAGGTTCATTTCATGAACATCGTCGACCAGGACGCCTGGGAGATCCGCAAGGTGAAATTCCCGACAGAACTGGTCTTTATTTTGAAGTCAAAGAGGATATAGACATTAGACATTAGACATTAGACATTAGACATTAGACGTTAGACATTAGGTGTTAGGGAATAAGAAATAAGAAATAAGAAATAAGGGAACCTCTAAAAATTAATGGGCGGGGGTATGGGGGCGGCAGCCCCCGGAAACCTCCCGAGGAGATTCAGAGAATAAATTCTCTGAATCTCCTCGGGACAGAGAAAATTTTGACTTTTTATAGGTTCCAATAGAAAATAGAAAATAGAAAATTGGAAATTGGGAATTGGGAATAATGACTACGACTAACGTCTAAAGTCCAATGTCTGATGTCTGATGTCTAATGTCTCAAGTCTAAAGTCTAAGGTCTAACGTCTAAAGTTTGAAATGATGAAAATGCTTACGGACAGTGATATTGCTCAAATGATCGAACGTGTGCGGGGCTCCCGCAAGTACGCGGGGATGGACCTTCCAGCGGCAACTGTGGAAGACCTGATCCGTCAGGAGATCGCTGTCGGGAAAAACCCGAAGGAAGTCGAAAAATCCATGCGGGAAAAACTCCACCAGATCATCGCGCCTTATCTCGGTGATCCGGACTATCCCCGGGAAGAAGAAAACCTGCAGAAGGCTGCTGCAGCAGGTGATGAAGCCATAAAGAACTGGTGCCTGCACATGCTTTCCGTACATACCTCATCCAAAGAGCGCATCCCCTATATAGAAGCGTTTTATCAGACGATCTTCGAACGCATCGGGAAACCGCGCAGCATTCTTGACGTAGCCTGCGCGTTCAATCCCTTTGCCTTCCCATGGATGGAGCTGCCGAAAAGTACGGCATATCACGCCTACGACCTACACTCGCCCAGGGTAGACCTTATCAATAGTTTTTTTAAGGTTTATGAGATGGAGCCACTTGCAGAGACAAAAGACATTCTTCTCGATCCGCCAACCGTTCAGGCTGATACAGCATTTTTCTTTAAGGAAGCGCACCGTTTTGAATCCCGGAAAAAGGGCTGCAACCGGATTTTCTGGATCAGCCTGCCGGTGAAAACCATCGTTGTCACCCTGCCTGCCGAAAACCTGACCGGTCAGCACCAGATGCGGAACCGTCAGCGCAGCCTGGTCGAAAAGAACATCGAAGGGCTGAACTGGAGCGTCGAAGAAACCGAAGTCGGCGGCGAGATGATATTCATCGTAAGAAAATGAGAAAGCGGAAAATCTGTATCTTGTTATTTCTTCAGAAATATGGTATTCTATCAATATAGTCTTATTGCAAATTATGAATAGTTTTTGAGAGGTAAGAATGGAAAAAGACAATAGTATTCATAAAATCAGGGATTACAGTAAGCCTCTAATGCTGAATTTACAAGGCGAAAAGGGTTTGCGGGCATATATACAAATTATTAAATCGCCAAGAACAAAATACGATGCAAAGGCCGCATCTGAAAAAGCAAAAGAAAATCTTCGTAAACAGGGTGTAATTGTAAATGACAGATGATTTTGTATGTATTCCATTGATTTCAGACGATATTATTGTTCCTCTGGAACCGGATTATGACGGTGGGTGTACCTTCATGTATAGACTCATATGAGCAAAAAAAACTCACAGAAAAACAATAGCGAAACTCCCCGACAGGATGCCTTTGATGCCGCATGGGAGAAATATCGTCCACTGGTGCCGGTGGATGAACTGGATGCGCTGGAAGAAAGCCTTCACAAACCCCTGCTGCAGGCATTCCGTCTCAATCCACTGAAGACAGACCGAAATGCCCTGGAAGAAATGGCGCAGCGTTATAGCTGGGATCTGGAACCGATCGCCTTCTGTCCGGAGGGGTTCCGCGTCCGTTCAGCCGGAACACCGCCCAGCATGACCGTGGAACACCGTATGGGGCATTACTACATTCAGGACAGCGCCTCCATGATGCCGGTGATGCTTTATGACACGGACCGACTGAAGGACGCTCCGCTGGTCCTGGACCTGGCGGCCTCACCCGGCGGAAAAACCACACACCTGATCGGCCGCAGTCTGGACCGGGGCCTGATCCTTGCCAACGATTCCAGCGCCTCCCGCATTCCCGCGTTGAAGACGGTGCTGAAAAACTGGGGCAGCGTCAATCATGCCATCACCCAGTTTCCCGGAGAAAGCTATGGGGACTGGTTCCCGAACACCTTTGACCTGATCCTGTTGGACGCTCCCTGCTCCATGCAAAGCCTGGTCTCACTGGACTCCCACCCCATGCGTCCCATCACGGAACGGGAAGAAAAGGCCCTTGCCCAGCGGCAAACCACCCTGCTGCAATCCGCCCTCAAAGCCCTGCGTCCCGGCGGACAGATCGTTTACTCCACCTGTACACTTTCTCCGGATGAAGATGAGGCTGTCGTCGATGCTATCTTGAAGACTTACCCGGGCAAAGTCCACGTTTGCGATGCAGCAGAACGCATACCCTGGCCGGCGCCGGGGATCACTTCGGCTTACGGGCAGCAGTTTGATCCGGCTGTCAAAGGCGCTGTCCGGCTCTGGCCGCATCGCTATGAGACTGCGGGATTTTTTGCCTGCCTGCTGCAAAAGATTGACTACTTTGAAAACGGAAGGGAACACAGTGAAACCAGACCTTACCGTCCCTGGGAGAAAAGCAGTTTTTCTATCGCAAAAGCCTCCGAGATCAGCGATCTGGCAATTTGGTTGAAGGACAGCTTTGGACTGACGATGGATGATCTGTGCCGTGAAACAGGCACGACTGTTATGAAACGCGGTGAAGAGTTCTGGATGCTGCCGGAACGTTTTCTGGAGACCTTCGCGACCCTGCCCTGCAAATCGATCGGGATGCGCATCGCGGGGCAAAGCTCCGGCGGGTTGATCCCCGATACCGATTGGGTCTGCAGGTTCTTCGGCCGTACCGCTGGAAATCGCATCAGCGTTGAGCCCGACATGAAACGGGAATGGCTGAACGGCGCGGACATCCGTCCCGACCTGACCGGTTTTCCGAAGGGCTCTATCGTTATGGTCCTGGATGAAAACGGCATATTTCTGGGCTGCGGAAGAGTCAGCGCCGACCGCATCCGCAATTTCAATAAATAAACTCAGGGGGACGAGCCCCTTCCGGCACATGGGGACGGTTCTCTGTGCTGTTATGATCTCTGATAAATCCAGGCTTTGTTCAGCACAGAGAACCGTCCCCTGTGCACAGTCTTCGTGTGCATCTACGTATGGTCCAGTCATATTGAATGCCTGCCTCAATTAGGGTTATAATTGTATTTGTTGATGAGCGGCCACATGGCAGCAATCAAAAAATAAAACAGAAGTACCGGTTCAGTGCGTGAGTCATAGCAACCTGAACAGTTACAACCAGGAATGAGAAATAGGGATGAGAAAAATTTTCATCGTTCTTTCTGCAATCATCATGATATCAACGCTGCTTTCCGGGTGCGGGAAGCAGCCCGAACCGACTGTGGAGCCGACAGAAGAGATCTACCAGCCGACTCGCTCCGTAGCAACTGTACCGGTCCCAACCAAGGCTGCGACCTGTTCCAACGTGATGAGCTACCTCGGGGATGTGAACTACAGCGATGGGGCGATTCTTGCTCCCGGTGAAAAATTCACCAAGGAATGGGAGGTCATCAATTACAGCAACTGCAGCTGGGACGAGCGCTATCATCTTTTCTTCATCTCCGGAAATCAGATGGGGGCACCCGATTTCGTGAGCATCCCGCACATTCCCGTCGGTTCCAAAGGAAAGATCTCCGTGGAACTGACCGCGCCTATGGAACCCGGTGAATACCGTTCCGAGTGGAAGCTTTTCGGGGCTGACAACCGCTTCTTCGGGGAATCTCTGGTTGCTGACATTGTCGTGAGCAATGAAGAGTGATTCGTAAGGACACCTCAAAAAACTACCGGCGGGGGTATGGGGGCGGCAGCCCCCGGAGACCTTCCGAGGATATTCAGAGAACAAATTCTCTGAATATCCTCGGAACAGAGAAAAATAGATGTTTTTAGAGGTTTACGTAAATAATAAAGGAAGAAAATATGCTGAATGACATTATATCTGTCCGGAAGGGTGAATTTGATTCCGGAACCCACACCGAACTGCGCGGACAGCTGAACCGCAGCCGCCGGGTGACATTGCTCTCCGGGGCTGTGGTTGGCAATGCCCGTTCTGACATTTCGGGAATTTCTGCCAGAGTCTACAAAAACGGGGTCTATGGATTTTCCTCCATGGCTGAATATACCCCGGAGGCCGCGGCTAAGGTGCTTCATGCCGCCTCAGAAAATGCCGCGTTCATGGATCGTCATGTCCCCGCAGGCAAACCGGCGCTTCCTTCCCTTCCGAAGAAAAGCTTGAAACTCCAAAACGGGAACAATGACCCGGCCCAGAAAGTTTATATCGATTTTTCCAAAGAACTGGATGCCTATGTGGAAACCCACTGCCCGGAGCTCATCAGCCGTGTTGTGATCGCCACGGAAGATTCCATGGAAAAGCTGCTGGTCACCTCCGACGGGATGGACGCGCACACGATCCTGCCGCGCTCCTACTGCTACGTGTTTCTGACAGCCCAGACGCCCGACGGTCAGCCGGTGGAACTGTTCAAAGCCTTTGGAGGTGAAGGCACTTTCGACCTCAATTTCACCGATCCCTCGGTCTGGTATCCGGAAATCGACAGGCTCTATGAACATCTGATGAAAAAACGTGAAGGGGTTTACGCTGATGCGGGACTGAAGACCGTCATTCTCGGCGGCATGATGACCGGGATGCTCTCTCACGAGGCTGTCGGCCACACGGTGGAAGCGGATCTGGTGCTGGGTGGAAGCGTCGCAGGGCACTGCCTGAACAAGCAGGTCGCCAGCGAAAAGGTGACCCTCACCGACTTTGCCAACACCGCTTTCGGGAAGCGATGCCCGCTGCCGGTTTTTGTGGACGATGAAGGGACAATGGCACAGGACGTGACGCTCATCAAAGACGGTATTCTGACCGGGTACATGAACAACCGGGAAAGCGCACTGCATTTCGGCATGGAACCCCGCGGCAACGCCCGTGCCTGGATGTTCTCTGACGAGCCACTGATCCGCATGCGCAACACCTCTGTCCACCCGGGAAACGACAAACTGGAAGACATGATCGCCTCCATTGATGACGGTTACTACCTGATCGACTCCGGCAACGGCCAGGCTGACACCACCGGCGAATTCATGTTCGGTGTCACCATGGGTTATGAGATCAAAGGCGGCAAACTCGGACGTGCCCTGCTGGATACGACCATTTCCGGTGTGGCATTTGACATGCTCAAGACCGTCGACATGGTCAGCGATACCGTGGTTTGGTCCAGTTCCGGCTTCTGCGGGAAAAAACAGCCGATGCCCGTCGGCATGGGTGGACCGGCGCTGCGCTGCAAAGTGATGATCGGAGGACGATAAAATGAATAATCTGGAAAATCTTGCTGAGTATATCATCGTTGAAGCAAAAGCTCAGGGCGCTGATTATGTCCATTGTGTGGTTCGTGAAAGTGAAAAGCGTGAATTCAACGTGGATGGAGGCCGTTTTTCCCTGATGCGGACTTTATTTGACCGGGATGTCGCAATCACAGTTCTCAAAGACCAACGAAAAGGTTCTGTCCATGTCAATCGCTTTGATGAGGGAGCGATCTACGATGCAATTGCGGAATGTATTGCAGCTTCTGAAAGCGGAGAACCGGATCCCGCCTGGCAGTTCTGTGATGAACCGGCAGAGCTGACATATGTTCAGGGCACACCGGTATGTGATACGGAAAAGCTTTTCTTCCGGACCAAAGAGTTACTGGAAGATATCAGGGAACGCCACCCAAAGATTTTGGTCGAACAGATGATCACCTCCCATGACACCTACCGCAGTGTTTACCTGAATTCCAACGGCATCATGTATCATCCGACCGCAGGCGCCTACAGCTTTTCACTGATGTATTCCGGTCATGACGGTGAAAAAAGCACCTCTTTCTTCGGATCCGATGTAACTGTTGCGAAACTGGACAAACCGGTGATCGAATGTGCTTTGATCGAACGGGAACTTTCGGAAATCGAAAAGCAGCTGGATCCTGTTCCGCTGGAAGGGAAATTCACTGGAACCGTGCTGCTTGCCCCGGCAGCGCTTTCCGAAATCGTGCTGGGAACCGTATTCGGGAACTTTGTCTCCGACAGCAGCCTGATCGAAGGGACCTCCATATGGAAGGATAAACTGGGCGAACAGGTGGCAGATGAACGGCTGACGGTCACGCTCAAAGCCGAAGGTGAGGACGTGGTGATCGGGCAGAAAGTCACCGGGGAGGGATACCCTGCGGAAAGCTTTGACCTGATCCGTGACGGGAAACTGGTCAGCTTTGACCTGAGCCAGTACGGCGCCAACAAGACCGGCCAGAAACGCGCCGGCTGCAGCGCCGGGAATGTCTTCATTCCTGCCGGTGAACAGTCCATGGACGAAATCATCAAAGGGATCGAAAAGGGTGTGCTGGTGATGCGTTTCTCCGGCGGAGAGCCTGCTCCCAGCGGAGAATATTCCGGCGTAGCGAAGAACAGCTTCCTGATCGAAAATGGCGCTGTCACCCATGCGCTTACGGAGACCATGATCAGCGGATGCGTCCCGGATATGCTCAATAACATCCGTGCCATCAGCAGCGACGTTCTGAAGGACGGCTCCAACAGCATCCCTTACATCGCCTTTGACGGTGTGACAATTTCGGGGAAATAAGAAAAACCGGAGACCTGGAACAGTCCATTCCGACTTACACCTGAGTCTCCGGCAGTAGTTTTGTGCGCTTCTCCTGGTTTATTTTACACAGTTTTTTTTATGCGGGCAGTCAGCGCAGCCGCAGCCGCAGGTGCCTTTGTTTTTCCGCAGCCGCTTCACCGCGAAGAAAACCGCAGCAGCTACTGCGACGAGAATAAGAATGTCAAAAATATTCATAGAGATTTCCTCAAAATGGTCCGTAATCAAGAGGACAATTTCCAAAAGCTCAGACCTGAGCCGAAAGAAATTGTCCTCTTCTTTATTAGAAAATCGTGCCGATGAGACGGACGATGAACGCCATGATCCAGGCAACAAAACACTGCCACACGACGACTGACGCTGCCCAGCTGCTGCCCAGTTCCCGCTTAATTGCAGCAACCGCTGCCACACAGGGCGTATAAAGCAGGCTGAAGACCAGCATGGAAGCGGCAGCCAGCGGTGTAACGATCTGCATCATCGCCTCTTCCGTAGGGAAGATCACCTCCATCACAGAAACCACACTCTCTTTCGCCATAAACCCGCTGATGAGAGAGGTGATCACACGCCAGTCACCCAATCCCAGCGGTTTGAAAATCGGAACCAGCAAACCGGAAACTGCCGCGAGAATCGAGTCGTGGGAATCAGTCACCAGGTTGAAACGGAAGTCGAAATTACTCAGAAACCAGACAACGATCGTGGCAATCAGGATGACGGAAAAAGCCCGCTGCAGGAAATCTCTTGATTTTTCCCAGAGCAGCTGCAGCGTCGTGCGTGGACTGGGAATGCGGTAATTTGGCAGCTCCATCACAAAGGGAACGGGCTCACCCTTGAAGAGCGTACGCTTGAATACCAGCGCGACCAGCACACCGACGAGAATACCAAGAACATAAAGTCCCGTGATAATCAGCCAATTGTATTTCGGGAAAAACACTGAAATGAAAAACCCGTAAATCGGCAGCTTGGCGGTACAGCTGAAAAACGGAGTGAGCAGGATGGTCATCCGACGGTCCCGTTCGCTAGGCAGGGTCCTTGTGGACATCACTGCGGGCACTGTACAGCCAAAGCCGATAAGCATCGGGACGATAGAGCGGCCGGAAAGTCCCAGGGAACGCAGGATCTTGTCCATCACAAAGGCGACCCGGGCTATATAACCGCTGTCCTCAAGCAGCGACAGAAAAAAGAACATGACCACGATGATGGGCAGGAAGCTGAGTACGGAGCCAACTCCTTCAAAAATGCCATTGATAACCATGTCGTGAATCACTTTATTTACCCCGGCGCTTGTCATGGCATTATCCACCAGATCTGTGATAGCATCGATCCCTGTCTCCAGCAGTCCCTGCAGCCAGGGACCAATAACAATAAACGTCAGGAAAAAGACCATTGCCATGACCGCGATGAAGATCGGTATGGCGGTCCATTTTCCGGTCAGCAGCTTATCAATCTTTTGACTGCGCAGGTGTTCTTTGGTCTCATGAGGTTTACTTACACATTCGCTGCAGACTTTCGTGATAAAAGAAAAACGCATGTCAGCCATCGCGGCGCTGTGGTCCATGTCCCGTTCATTTTCCATCTGCAGGATGATGTGCTCCAGCATTTCTTTTTCGTTCTGTTCCAGTTTGAGTTGGTTCAGGATCAGCTCATCACCTTCGACGATCTTGGAAGCGGCAAAACGTACCGGGATA
The DNA here is from genome assembly GCA_017432685.1 of Flexilinea sp. Lineage (GTDB taxonomy): Bacteria > Chloroflexota > Anaerolineae > Anaerolineales > Anaerolineaceae > Flexilinea. The sequence continues at coordinate 22,343 of JAFRIR010000070.1, forward strand.
CCGGCTTCTTCCGCATGGTCCTCGATCAGGTGCTTTACCGCATGCAGACATCGGTGGACCGCTCCCCCATGGTCGCTCTGATCACAAAAGTCCTGACGAGTAGGTTTTTCCTGATATTTGGCAACATGGATGGCATGATCCACCAATTCATCGATTCCCTGGTTTTTGGCTGCAGAAATCGGGACCACCGGTGTGCCCAGCAGAGCCTCCATGCGATTAACATCGACGGAACCGCCGTTGTCGGTGACCTCATCCATCATGTTGAGCGCCACGACTACAGGGACATCCATCTCCAGCAGCTGCATGGTGAGGTAGAGGTTCCGTTCAATATTGGTGGCGTCGACGATGTTAATGATGGCTTTCGGTTTTTCGTTGAGGACAAAGTCACGGGAGACCAGTTCCTCACTGGAATAAGGAGACATGGAATAGATTCCAGGCAGATCAGTGATCAGGGTGTTGCTGTAGCCGCGGATCACACCATCTTTGCGGTCCACGGTGACACCGGGAAAGTTGCCGACGTGCTGCCGGGAGCCGGTGAGCTGGTTGAAGAGTGTGGTTTTCCCACTGTTCTGATTTCCGACCAGAGCAAAGGTCAGTGTAGTACCGTCCGGCAGGGGATCACCACTGCCCTTCGGATGGAATTTTCCCTCTTCCCCAAAGCCCGGATGAATGTTTTGCTTTGTCCGTTTTTCTTCTGTTTGTTCGCTGCTTTCGCCTTTTAGTGGTTCGATTTCAATCCGGTCTGCCTCTGCCAGGCGCAGGGTCAGCTCGTACCCGTGGAGACGGACCTCCATCGGATCGCCCAGCGGGGCATATTTCATAACTTTCACTTCTGTTCCCGGGATCAATCCCATATCCAAAAAGTGCTGGCGAAGGGCTCCTTCACCGCCGACCCGGGTGACAGATGCGGTTTTTCCGATTTCCAGCTGTTTGAGTGTCTTCATACTCACCTCCATTGAATTATAGTAAACGACAAAATAATTTTTACTTAAACGAACACAGCCTCTTTAGCTGTTCATTCGGTTTAGCCCATTCAGAAAACGCTGTATCCACGGTATTCTCGAGAATGGATAAGCTTGGAAAAAACACATTGTGAGTAT
>JAFRIR010000010.1 GCA_017432685.1 Flexilinea sp.
AAAAACAAGAAAAACAACGATCAGAATCTCTTGAAAAATAAGAAAAACAGTGGTCAAAATCCTTTGAAAATTAAGAAAATCAGGTTTATAATTTCTGTATCAGAGGAATTATGCTGAAACGAACGATTGAAAAACAACTTCTTGATTGGAAAAACAGGCCGCATCATCCGCTTATTATTGCCGGGATGAGACAAATCGGCAAAACTTTTTCTGTTCGGAAATTCGGCAATGAGCAATACCAAAATGTTGTTTATCTTGATCTGCGCGCAGATAAAAATGTTCACACCGCATTTACCGGCAATTTAGAAGTTAACCGAATGGTCAGTGTTATCACAGCATCTCAGCCGGGCATCAGGTTCATTCCTGATCAAACTTTACTGATTCTTGACGAAATACAGGACTGCCCGAATGCCAGAAGTTCACTTAAATACTGGGATACGGACGGAAGGTATGATGTGATCGCTACCGGAAGTTTTTTAGGTGTCAAAGGGTTTCGGCAGCCTTATGAACGCGGTATCCCGGTTGGATATGAAGAACAGCTGGACATGCATTCGCTTTCTTTCAGGGAATTTCTGGATAATTATGGAATGGCGCCTGATATTTTAGAATATGTTCAGGGATGTATTGATCGGTCAATTGTGATTGATCCTGCAATCCACAACAGTTTTCGCCGGCTATACCTGGAGTATCTGATTGTCGGCGGAATGCCTGAGGCAGTCAGCGTGTTTCTGGAAAATCATGATGTTAATGCGGTACAGCGAATTCAGAGACAAATTCTGCGCTCTGTCAGGGATGATTTTGGACGTTATATTGATTCAAAAGGAGAAACCAAAATCAACGAGGTTCTAAAACTTCGGGCTGAAGCCTGTTTGGATTCTTTACCGGCACAGCTTTCAAAGGAATACAAAAAATTTCAATACAGTCTGGTCAACAGCAATGCCCGCAGCGAAGACAAAGCTGATGCACTCCAATATCTGGCTGACCTTGGACTGGTTTTGAAATCATACAACCTGAAAGAGATATCTGTTCCGCTGGAAGCAGCAAAAATCAGCAAAGAATATAAAGTGTTTTATTCTGATATCGGTCTGCTGGTTTCACAATTGGAAAGAGATGCAGCGCTGAAAATCATAAACGGAGAGCTTGGCGCTTATAAAGGCGCCATTGCGGAAAATATGTGTGCGATCGGCTTCCATACAGGAGACAAAGACTTGTATTATTATCGGGGAAGAAGCGGATCACCTGAACTTGATTTTGTCGTCAGCATAGATGGAGAGCCGTCCATCGTTGAGTGTAAATCGACGAATAACCGTGCGACCAGCATGAAATATGTCATCAATCATCCGGAAAAATACGGGAAACATCCGGCTGTTAAGATTTCGGACACAAACATTGGGTTTGGCGAAGGATTTAAAACCTATCCGATCTACTATCCGGGATTTTTTCACACTGAGGACGAGGGTTTTATCATCCCAAAGCAGGACTTCAGCAATCTTACAATTCCCGATAGAAGGAATTAAAACAGCCGGCAGAAAATTGAATCTGCCGGCGTTCTTTGTAAATTCGTCAGGTTTTCTCAACAGGGCGGAACCTTGGCTTACGCCTGATCCCTGAAACCTGAATCCTGAATCCTGATAAAGGATTACTTCTTCTTGATGTACTTGCGGATGTCGAGGGCGACTGCGACGACGATGACAACACCCTGTACCACATAGTTGTAGTAGGGGTTGACACCCAGGAACTGAAGGATGATCTTCAGCAGTTCGAACACCAGAACACCAACGAGGATGCCGGAGACGGTACCGATACCGCCGGTGGTGGAGACACCGCCGATGGTACAGCCGGCGATGGCTTCCAGTTCGTAGCCCATACCCATAGAGGCGCTGGCGCCGCCGGATTTCGCAGCCAGCAGGTAACCTGCCAGGGCATACATGATGCCGGCGATGGTATAAATGCTGGTCAGAGAGTGGGTGGTATTGACACCGGAAACTTCCGCAGCCACTTCGTTGCCGCCGATAGCGTACATATATTTCCCATGAGTGGTGTGGTTATACATGAACCAGAACAGCAGACCGAAGATGACAGCAACGATCAGGAGGTACGGAATGTTGAAGCTCTTCACCGACCCGATACGTCCTGTAATCAGGCTGGTATAGATCTTCTGGAAGCCGCCGATCGGCTGGGCGTCGGTCAGAACCAGACAGAGACCGTAAATAATGGTCTGGGTACCCAGGGTTGCAATGAACGGAGGAACATGCAGACGGGTGATGATGAGCCCGTTGATGATTCCCCACAAAGCGCCGGCAATGATAACGATCACCAGAACGATGCCGATGTTCATTTCCGGGATAGCCTTGAAGACGCGGTTGGCATAATCACCGCGCTGACAGAGGATCCCTGCGAGACACGCGGCAAAACCGACCTGACGTCCTGCAGAAAGGTCGGTACCTTTCGTGATCAGACAGCCGGAAACGCCCAAAGCGATCAGGAAACGGACAGCTGTGTTGGAAGCCAGATTACTGAAGTTGCCCCAGGAGAAAAAGTTGTTGACAGTGAAACACATGATGACTGTTGCGATCAGGAGCAGCAGCACGATCGGGTTGGACGTCAGATATCCAACGACTTTCATTACGGGATTTGTATTTTTCTTTTCCATAATCTCAGGACCTTCCTATTCAAACTGCGTGGCAAGCGCCATAATATTTTCCTGTGTGGCTTCAGAGCCTTCAACGAAACCGGTCACACGCCCATCGCACATGACCATGATTCGGTCAGACATACCGATCAATTCACCCATTTCAGAAGAGATCATGATCACGCTCTTTCCTTCCCGGGCAAGCTGTTCGATAATGCAGTAAATTTCATATTTTGCACCGACATCGATACCGCGGGTCGGTTCATCCAGAATCAGTACATCCGGGTTGTTCGCAAGCCATCTGCCTACCAGCACTTTCTGCTGGTTACCGCCGGAAAGGGATTGGATCAGCGTCTTTTGGCTTGGCGTCTTGATCTCCATATCATTCACCATCTTATTGACGACTTCTTTCACTTTCTTGCCGTCAATGGCATCACCAAATGACAGGTAATGATTCAAAGAAGCAATCGCCACATTGTCTGCCACGCTCAAAACACCCATGATCCCGGAACCGCGCCGGTCTTCCGTCAGCATGGCAACACCCTGGTCAATGGCGTCTTTCGGTCGGTTGATCACCAGTTCTTTGCCTTTATAGGTGATCTTGCCCGAAGTATGGGAACGGGTACCGAACAGGCCTTCCATCAGTTCTGTCCGCTGCGCACCGACCAGACCGGCGACACCCAGAATTTCACCTTTCCGTACGTCAAAGGAGACATGGCGGAATGAACGCGGATTGATGGAGGTGAAATCTTCCACTTTGAAGACGACTTCGCCCGGTACATTGTGTTTTTCCGGATACAGGTTGGTCAGTTCGCGGCCGACCATCTTTGTAATGATGGAATCCGTGGTCAGTTCATCCGCCGGCCAGGTCCCGATATACTGACCGTCGCGCATGATGGTGACTTCGTCAGCAATGCGCAGGATCTCATCCATCTTATGGGAAATGTAAACAACGGCAACACCGTCCGCTTTCAAATCTTCCACGATCCGGAACAGCGCTTCCACTTCATTTTCCGTCAAAGAGGATGTCGGTTCGTCCAAAATCAGTACCCGGCAGTTTGCAGAAACGGCTTTGGCAATTTCAACCGACTGCATCTGGGAAACGCTCAAATTTCCCACCTTTTCCTTTGGGTCGAAATTCATGCGGACCTTTTTCAGCAGCGCTTCGGTATCCTCGTACATTTTTTTATGATCCACAGCAGGGATGAAGCCCATGACTTTCTTTATGGGATACCGTCCGAGGAAAATGTTCTCTCCGATCGTTCGGGCGGGAATCGGCTGCAGTTCCTGGTGAACCATCGCAATTCCCTGTTTCAGCGCATCCATCGGGTCTTTGATCGTTGCCGGTTGACCATCGATATAAATCTGACCTTCATCCATCTTGTAAATGCCGAACATGCATTTCATCAATGTGGACTTGCCCGCACCGTTTTCACCCATCAGCGCGTGAACTTTTCCCGGACGGAGCTTCAGCTGGACATGATCCAGCGCTTTGACACCCGGGAAAGACTTGGATACATCACGCATCTCAAGGAGATATTCAGACATATCGTTGTCTCCTTTCTTTGACTAACAATTTCAATATCTTGTGCCATACTTCATAGGGACATGAAACATGCCAGAAAATATTGAATTTTGTCGGTGGCCGGTGGTCGGTGGCCGGTGGTCAGGTGTTAGACCTTAGACCTTAGACTTTAGACTTTAGACTTTAGAAACTATTTCCTCAAACCTAACAACTAAAACCTAATACCAGATCCCAGGTGACTGACCACTGATCACTGACCACTAAATCCTAAAACATACGGGCAGGTCCGGAGACCCGCCCGTATAAATCCAGCCAAATAAAATTATTTGGTCACCTTCACATAGTCGACCCAGTAGTAGTTCTGGAGTTCTTCGCCGTGCAGGGCAGCGATGGCGGCGTCAACAGCCTGGTGGGACTGGCCGATGTGGTCATTCAGAACGGTACCGGTCATTTCGCCGTTTTCAACCATTTCAACACATTCGGCAAGGGCGTCGACACCCAGCAGGTAGATGTCTTCACCGACTTTGCGGCCGGCAGCCTGGATGGCAGCGGCAGCGCCGAGGGCCATGGCGTCGTTGTTGCAGAAGATAACTTCAATGGCATCGCCGAACTTGGACAGGTCATTGGCAGCGATTTCCTGACCCTTGGCCTGTGCCCAGTTACCAACCTGGTCATCCAGTTCTTCAACTTCGAAGCCGGCATCAACAAGAGCCTTGACGGAGAATTCAGTGCGGTACTGAGCGTCGATGTTTTCCGGATCGCCTTCGATCATGATGTAGCTGATCTTGCCGTCGCCGTTGATGTCACCATGGTTTTCGAGTTCGGCAACGATCTCACCCTGGTAGGTACCGGACTGGCGGGCATCGGCGCCGACGTAGCAGACATTGGCATTGTCGAGAATGCCGGCGTAGGATTCATCACCGTCATCGCCCAGCGGTTCGCGGTTGATCAGGATCAACGGAATTTCGTTGGCAACGATCTTGTCGATGATGGCATCGGCAGAGGAGGTCTGGACCAGGTTCAGAATGATGACATCCATACCCTGGGTGATGAAGTTGTCGATCTGGTTGGACTGTTCAGCCATGTCGTTCTTGCCGTCAACGATGGTGATGTCATATTTCTCATCATCGGTTTCGAGGGACTTCATATAGTCCTGCAATTCATTGCGGTACAGGGTCATGAAGTTATCATCGAACTGATAAATAGCGACACCGACTTTGTAGTCTTTTGCGGCGGCCGGCAGAGCGCAGGCGAGCACGAAGACCAAAGCCAAAACAAACAGCATTGATTTTTTCATTTTCTATCTCCTGAAAATAAATCTTTGCCCTTCATTTGCACGAAGGGATTATAAACGAATTATATTTTACCAATATTTTGAAAATTTGTCCTCAAACAAGAGGATTTTTTCGTGATACTTTTTGGCGTATTTTTGCCGATATTACGACACGAATTAGAATTACTGCTGTATGTCACATAAAATCATGACTTATGTCAGAGGCGGGATTGAACTGAATTTTTCCCTTATCTTTCTCATGGCAGTTGGACCATCAACCATTTGGCCATTTTCATAATCCCTTATCGCTTCATTCAGCATCCGGGCCTCTTCCATCTTCCACATTGTCTCATCGTAATAATCAATGTCCATCACGACCAGGCTCCCATAACCGTTTTTCGTCACAAAAACCGGTTCGTGAGATTCTTTGCAGCGGCGTTCAATTTCAACAGTATTTTTCAAATCACGCATCGGAATAATTTGCATCTTGCACCTCTTTCTTTTTGTGGCTAAATTATATCATATATTTAGACATATAAAACACATACTCATCTTTGAGGTTCCCTAAAGATGAGAAAAAACGGACCAGAAACTTTATTGACAAGTACGATATTATCGTATATACTTGATTTATGAAGGAAGTGTTATGGTCAGAATATTTGTATATACGTCATCATTCCGAAAAACCTGGGAAGCGATGGGGTTATCTGATAACGAATTGCCCATTCTTGAAAATGCGTTACTAAAAAACCCAAAACTGGGAAATGTGATAGAAGGAACGGGCGGTGCCAGAAAAATAAGAATTCAACTGAACTCCGGGCGTGGGAAAAGTGGTGGTGGAAGAGTCATTTATATCGATTTTGTCGAAAAGGAGAGAATCTATTTTTTGTTAGCTTATCCAAAAAATAAGCAGGCGAATCTTACCAATGAGCAAAAGAAAATGATCCGAAACATAATTAGTGAAATCAAAAGGGAATAAAAGATGGAAGAACTCACATTCAAAACAAATCTTACCGAGAGTGAAATAAATAACAACTTCAAAAATGTTGATATTTTTTCTGAACTTATGACCGGTCTTGATGAAGTGCTCTCTTATGAGAAAGGGAGTTCTCAACAAGACACACTGATACGAAAAAGAAACCTTCCGGAAATTGATGTTGCAATGGAACGAAAATCTTTGAATTTAACGCAAAAGGCATTTGCCTCGATTCTCGGTGTATCACCAAGAACGGTTGAAGCCTGGGAAAGCGGCCGCTCCAATCCATCACCAACTGCCAGAAATCTTCTCTATTTACTCAGTCACGATCATTCGCTTATTTCAGTATTGCAGCATCGCAGCTAACAGTAAATGGAGGCCGGTATGGAAGAGAAACAACCGTATTTTGCGGATTACACAAAGATCCTGAAAGGTGAGCTGCTCACGGCACTTGGCTGCACGGAGCCGATCTGCATTGCCTACTGTGCGGCCGTGATGCGGCAGGCACTGGGCGCGGAACCGGAAAAGATGCAGGCCTTCTGCTCCGGGAACCTGATCAAAAACGCCAAAGGCGCGACCGTCCCGAACAGCGGCGGACTGAAAGGGATCGCTGCCTCCGCCATCCTCGGAGCGGTCGGCGGTGACCCTGCCAAACAACTGGAGCTGCTCACCGAAGTGACAGCCGAACAGATCGAACATGCCAAAGAATTGCTCGAAAAGGGGATCTGCGAGGAGATCCTGCTGGAGCATGAGGATGACAAGCTTCAGGTCATCATCCGCGGAGAAGCCGGCGGACATACAGCCGAAGCTGAACTCAAATATACCCACACCAACATCTGCCGTGTGGAACGGGACGGCAGCCCTCTCCCTTTCAACAACCTCTGTGAGGGGATCGCGGTTTCCGGGAAAGATCAGGAGACCCGGGAGCTTTACGCCGGGCTCAGCATCCGCTCGATCATCGATTATACGGAAAATGCCGACCTTGATCGGGAAGACATCCGGGAGACCATCCGACATCAGATCCTGTGCAACACTGCCATTTCCAATGAAGGGCTCAAAAATAACTGGGGCGCCTCTGTCGGGAAGATCATCCTGCACCGCGGGAACAGCGTTCCGCTCCGTGCCACTGCGGCTGCGGCTGCCGGTTCAGATGCCCGTATGAGCGGCTGCGAACTGCCGGTGGTCATCAACTCCGGTTCCGGGAATCAGGGTATCACCGTCACCATGCCGGTCGTTGAATACGCGAAGGAACTGGGTAAAAGCGAAGATGAACTGATCCGGGCTTTGATGCTCGGCAACCTGGTCGCCATCCACATCAAAGCCTCCTATGGACGGCTTTCCGCCTTCTGCGGTGTGGTCAGCGCTGCCACCGGCAGCGGAGCTGCCATCACCTGGCTGGCAGGCGGAAATTATGAACAGATCTGTGCCACCATCACCAACACGCTCGGCACGATTTCCGGCATGGTCTGTGACGGGGCAAAACCTTCCTGTGCCGCAAAGATCGCCTCCGCAGTCGATACCGCGATCCTTGCCCATGAGATGGCGATGGCAGGCAAGCTGTTCCATTCCGGTGACGGACTGGTGAAAGACGGCGTCGAGGCCACGATCCGCTCCGTCGGCCGCATGGCCGCGGAGGGCATGGTGGAAACCGACCAGGTCATTTTGGAACTGATGATGGAGAAAAATTAAGAATTAAGAATGAAGAGTTAAGAAGTATCTATTCAGAGAACGGAGCACACGGAGACGGCTCTGATGCTGCGGCGAAGCCCGCACAGCAGGGCTGTATCTCGTGATGCGTGATCAGATTCTGAACAATTACGAATTAAGGGCACCTCAAAAAACTAATGGGCGGGGGTATGGGGGCTGCATAGCCCCCGGAAACCATGGCGCGGGGAAGTTATTTCCCGAGGTAACAAACGCTGAATCCCGCGCCATAAAGAATCAACCGTGAATGAGGATATAATTTCATGACTTTTTAGAGGTTCACTTAAGAATGAAGAGTTAAGAGTTAGCGTGTAGAATAATGATATTTCGTAATAATTTCTTTAAGCTTATGAATAAATCATCTTGTTTATTGCTATCTGTTTTGTTAATGTTTGTAATGTTTTCTGCCGCTGCAGGGGATTATTTCATTGACGGCTCAGCCTATGATTCCCTGACAGAGGCTTTGGATTCCGTTCCGCAGAATCCGGGTGCTGTTACCTTAAAAATATCCATGGATAATATTAAAGAAATCGATAACAAAATACACCTGCCGTCTGACCGTAACATTAAAGAATTTATCTTGATAAAATCTGATGACAGCGCGGATGTTTCTTTGCCGGAGATCGAACGGATCTGCGCCAACGGAGTCCCGCTCACCATCGGAGAAGGCATTGTCCTTGAGTATGCCAGCATATACGGAGGTGCCTGCGTTTCCGGAAAAACTGCCAGCCTTAAATCCTCTTCCTTAACGATTTCCGGAACCGTTGGGTTTGTGTTCGGCGGCGGTTTTGCAGAGAACGGCGGAAGGTCTGAAGTCACAGAGACCTCCGTTACCTTAACAAAAACCGGTACAGCTTATTATGAAATTTTCGGCGGTGGTCATGCATTCGGCAGGGGCAGCCGTGTCTTCTCGGAGAACACAGCTGTACAAATCGAGGGCACCGCGGATTATGTCCTGGGCGGAGGGTTTGCAGAAGCAGGCGGTTTGTCCGAATGTACACAGACCAACGTCACTACATCCGAAGAATCAGGCATCTCGGTGGCTCTTTTCAGCGGCGGCAGCGCTTCCGGAAAAACCAGTCTTTCAACAGTGGGGAACGCCAAAGCTGTGGTGAGCGGAAAAGCCAACTGGGCCTTTTCCGGTGATTTTGCCTTCGGGGGCGGTGAAACCAGGCTGGAACATGCCTCCCGGCTGGAGATCCTCCCCACCGGCAGTGCTGAAATCGCCTATATGGGCAGCTTTTCCTCTGACACGGGGTCGGATGCCTATGTGAACACCTCGGAACTGATGAGCTGCGGGCAGACCGGTCAGATCCTTCAAAACGGACAGTCAGCCAACAGCGGAAAGGTGAGAACATTGGTCAAGGCGCTCTTCCCCTGCGAAGACAACGAGTAAAAAAAGGACCGCTCTAAAAGCGGTCCTTCTTTTACTCACGTTCTTTTTTATTGCGGGGCAGCCACACAATTGGTGTTGTTGTGATCAGAGTAGACCTTGCCGGTAATATAGAGTCCGTAATCCATGAAGTTGACTGCACCGGTCATCGGCACGTCAGCATTCAGCTGGGACGGGATGTTGGTGACCTTCACGCGTGCGAAGAGAATCACCTCATCTGCAGGTTCGAGATAGATCTTGTTGTCGTCCGTGTCGACAGTGCTGAGGACCCATTGCCAGTTGATGGGCGTACCACCGTTGATGGCGACCGCTGCATGGTTCAGGTCAATTTCCTCATCCTGGAGTCCGTCGTTCTTCAGCCGGACAGCCAGGTAAGCATACGTACCGCATTTCTGGTAAAGACCCCAGACGCCGCCTTCATAGACGCTGTAGGGACCGGAGGGCTTGAGGGCATTGTCATAAAGCATCTGATCAATACCGTAGAAGGTCATGAAGGGCTTGAGCGGGTCCATGGCCACGATGCGGGTTTCCTTCGGGCAGGGGAAGTCAACGGTCTTGAAAGCGCCTGTATTTTCGCCCCGAACCAGGTTCGTCATGCCGCCGACACGGAAGCGGAAAGGAATGTCCTTTTCATCATAGGCCAGCAGCACATCGGTGCCCAGGTTTTCAATGGTGATATCAAAGCGTACCAGCGCGTTTTCATATAACTGGATCCCTTCGCCGTATTTGCAATAGTCGGTCAGCATGGCGCCGTTGAAATTGTTGTAGATGGTATATTTGCAGGTATAGTCTTTGTAATGAGCTGTCTTGCCGTTATAGTCGACCATGACCTCTGCCGGGATGGCGAAATAGGATTTGAAGACCTCGTTCTTCCCGCCGGAAATGTTGGCAATTGTCGCCTGGAAGCGGGCTTCACCGGTGTTCTGGTCATATTTTGCCCGGACGGAGCTCATGGTTTGTTTCTGGGACGTGCGCGGATCATATTCGGTCAGCTGTGACTGGCAGTAATTTTTCTTTTCATCGAGTTTCAACGTTCCGCTGCCGGACGCATAATCGTAAGTGACAGGGAACAGCGCTGTCATATAGTTTGAATAGGCCAACGTGACCGTAACGCTGCCTGTCGTTGAGTTGTTGATGACTTCATCACTGTAAACGTAAATCGTCATCTTCGCCACGCCCTTGCTGTTGAATTTCACGGAGCGGCAGCTGTCGGCGCCGGTCGATTCGCATTTGGCGATGGCGAGGTTTTTTCCGCCCCATGAAACGGTGATGTTGCGAAGATAGGTTGTGTTCTTCGGACCGTAGCCGGCCATGCCGGATCCGGTGTCGTCTCTGTTGAATTCAACTTCGACCTTGATCAGGCCATCACCGCAGGGATCTGCCGTCGCTGTGACTTTCAGTGTATTTTGAATCGGAGCTTTCGCTTCCAATTCGATATCTTCCGCGGAAACGTCTTTTGCCTGAGTTCCAAAATTGGGAATCGTTTCGGTGTCGTTTTCCGTCCACAGGTAATCGGAATCTTCCGGGGCAAACATATCCGGGAACACCAGATTGACGTCATTGAAAAAAGTCAGGACGGTGTCTTCGTCCCAGGTCACCGCAAAGGGATCCTGAGCGAAGACACCCGCTGACACGCTCAGGATCATCACCAGAGCAAACAAAACAGCAAGGCACTTCTTGTTCATATTTCTCTCTCTCCTTAGTATAGAAGTATACCCAATATTTCAAATTTTAAGAAATTTTAAGATAAATTTCCTTAAAATTTAACAAAACTGTTCAGATTTCTGTGGCGCAGCACGGAATACAGTCCTTTTGTGCGGGCTGCGCCGCATCAAAAGAGCTGTCTTTGTGTGCTCAATTGATTTTCCGGGCGGAAACGACGCGGCGGGAGGCGTAACCGCCGGTGAGCAGCTCATCTTCACAGGTCAGCAGTGTGACAGACGGCTCATATTCCGAAGCCGCTGCGAACAGGCCGCTGACATCCGAAGCGTCGATCTTCTCATTGGAACAAACCTCAAAGATCATCATGCTGCCGTCTGTGTCCCGGACAAAGATTCGTTCTCCTTCTTCCAGCGCCGCGATCAGTGCAAAAGGACCGTATTCCTCCCGGCTCAGGGTATTGTGCGCGGCAAGGATCGACACTCCTTCTCCGGGGAGCGCGGTGCCTTCCAGCAGTCCGGCATCCATGCCAAGCCCTTCGACCGGGAAGTTTCCGCCCACAGAAGGAACCTTAACGATTTCGCTGTGAACATTCAGGGATGGGATCTCCAGTTCCATCATGAGAGGTTCATAATTCAGCTTTGCATGGAAAGGAAGGCTCCCGGTTAAGCCGGTTCCCGGCAGTTCGGCTATCTCTTTGAAAGATTCGGGGATCCGCACGAAATTGATATTTTCTGTCGGAGCATTCTCTCTTTCCCGGGAAGGAATCCGGTTTGTCTCCCCACCGGAATTTCCATTTTCCCGGCCTGATTGAGGCGTATCATTTTCAGAACGCTGATTTGTCTGCTCGCCCGAATTTTCATTTTCCCGGCCTGATTGAGGCGTATCATTTTCAGAACGCTGATTTGTATCCTCGCCCGAATTTTCACGTTCCCGACCTGTCTGCGGTGTGTCATTTTCATTTCCGCCGAAGGGAGTGTTCTCTTCAGGGGACAGACTTTCCCCTGTTCCCGGTCCTTCCGATGATTCGGAGTTTTCTTCTCCGGCAGGAAATTCCTCCGTTCCCAGGTTCGTGGTCGGGCGCGCAGATGTGAACCTTCTGACTCCCATCAGGGTCGGCGTGATAGGTTTATAGTTGTTCGTAATAATATATCCCTGTTCCGGATTGACATCAACCACAGCGATATAATCCGTTACGGGCTCTTCTTTGACCGTATATTCGACCTTTTCTTCGGAAGCAGCGTCCATCACCGGCAGCTCGGTAAATGTACCTGTCCAATCATTTCCATTATCCAGAACCATCGATTTCACAAGGACGCCATCTGCATACAAATGGACCGTAACGGACTCAGGTCTTGCACCGGCCGGAGCGTCGGCATCGGACCACTTTTTTTCGACTTTGATTTCTTTAGAGGGGGTATATGTGTTGACGAGCGCGATCTTCATGTCGGATTTGTAATCACCGAGGGAATCCTCCCGCACGACATAACTGATTTCGTTCCCGTTCTCATCAAATTTCGGGAGATCTTTGAATTCCCAGTTCCAGCTATCCGCAGCGCTGACGGTTTTTTCGTCAATCTTTTCATTGTTTGCATACAGGGAAAGCTTCGCACTGTCCGGATGAGCGCCTTCCGGCAGAAGATTGCCGTTCTGATCGACCCAGAACTTGACGCCGGAAACGCTGATCGTTTCGGCCGGGTCCTGTGCATATGCAAAATGAATAGAATGGGAAAAAATTCCTGTGATCAAATACAGCGCCAGGCAGGCAACAAATATGTACTGCCGGCGCACGACACGATCTCTCTCCAAATGTGCCATGTGTAACTCCCTCTCTCTGTTACTTACATACTCTATGGTGCAATATTTGTACCAAATTTTACTTTCCCGGCAAAAATGAACGTAACTGTTCAGAACCTGGCGACGCATCACGAGATACAGCCCTGCTGTGCGGGCTTCGCCGCAGCATCAGAGCAGTCTCCGTGTGCTTTGTACTGAACGGATACAAATGAACAAACGCCCGCGTTTCGCGGGCGTTTGTGGTTGGAAATTTGGCAGGGATCAGGAGTTTTATTCCTGTGTGGGGGCAGGATTCGTCTGTTCCGGGTTTGGTGATTGGGCAGGGACGTTGTTCTCAGAACCCTTGCCACTGTTGGAGTCAGTGCTCCGGCCGTCGGAACTGTCTGCGCCATCGCCCTGGTCATCGGAACTGTCGGTGTTGCCGCTCCGGCCGTCGGAACTGTCTGCGCCATCGCCCTGGTCATAGGAACTGTCGATGCTATCGCCCTGGGTATCGGAACTGTCGGTGCCATCGCCCTGGTCATCGGAACTGTCGGTGTTGCCGCTCTGGTCATCGGAATTGCCGGTGTCAGTGCTCTGGCTTTCGTTATTGTCTGTGTCATCGCCCTGGGTATCGGAACTGTCGGTGCCATCGCCCTGGTCATCGGAACTGTCGGTGCCATCGCCCTGGTCATCGGAACTGTCGATGTTGCCGCTCTGGCCGTCGGAACTGTCTGCGCCATCGCCCTGGTCATCGGAACTGTCGATGTTGCCGCTCTGGCCGTCGGAACTGTCTGCGCCATCGCCCTGCCCATCGGAACTGT
>JAFRIR010000071.1 GCA_017432685.1 Flexilinea sp.
CTCTGCAAAAGAGGCTTGGTAAGTGTTTTTGATTACTACATGGAGAGACATGCTTTGAAAGTAGATTGAACCGCCGTATGCCGAACGGCACGTACTGGTGGTGTGAGAGGGGAGCCTCTTAAAGCTCCCCTACTCGATTTTTATCGAAAGAAGGGTTATGGCAACTGATATAAATAACCACCACATTATTTATTGACAGTTGCCTAATAAATAGGCTTTTAAAAGCAAAAATCGAGAAAATTCTCGATTTTTACTCTTATTGTACAGCGCCCCTGACTGGACTCGAACCAGCAACCTGCGGTTTAGAAGACCGACGCTCTGTCCATTGAGCTACAGGGGCGTTTGAAATTGATCGAGCAAATTTATCTCAACAACGACATTATTTTACCATAAGAAAAAGAATGGGACAGGAATTGTCGTAAAATTGTTAAATGGCGGAAGAGAGGAAAAGATGAAAGGACGTCATATATTTTTTACAATTACGGCACTGATCCTTCCATTTGTTCTGTTGATGAATGCCGTGACATTGGTTTTTACGCCATCCTATCTGGTACATGAATACCGTTCCTCATCGTTCCCGCCGGATCCTTATGGATTCACGCTGGAGGAACGGATCGCGTATGGGACTGAATCGGTGAACTATATCATCGATTTCATGCACAAATATCAGGATGATTATCTGGCCGGACTGAAAAAGAAAGACGGAACGCTGCTTTACAATGAACGGGAGACTTCGCATATGCTGGATGTGAGGATCGTCTTCAGAAATTGCAGGGCTATAATGTCTGCCATGATCGTTTTCATTATCATTACAGCGCTGCTGGTCAGCCGGAAGCCCGGTACGCTCCCGGGTTTCCTGAAAGCGCTGATTTGGGGAAGCTCGCTGACACTGTTCCTGATAATTTTGGTCGGGGTTGGCATTTTGACCGGTTTTGATGCCTTTTTTGAGGCTTTTCATCATCTGTTTTTTACCGGAGATTCCTGGTTGTTTTACGCGGATGATTCCCTGATTCGGCTTTTTCCGGAAAAGCTTTGGGTCGACGGATTTTCCCTGGCAGCAGGTCTGACTGCATTGTTTGCGGTCATTATCCTGGCGGTCTCTGTATTGTTTTTAAAGAGATTGGAAAAAGCAAAAACCAAAATTCACTGAATTCACAAAAAAATGTTGGTGAATCACAAAAAACGTGTATAATAGTTTGTGCACAAAGTGCGGGCATGGTTCAATGGCAGAACAGGTGCTTCCCAAGCATCTAATACGAGTTCGATTCTCGTTGTCCGCTCTTTTTTTTATTAATTCCATAAAATAATGTATTATCTTTTGATGAATCTTCATTTGATTTCAGCATCCATATGCTAAAATAATACAATATTATAAAAATATTCTTTTTGATAAAGATTTATTATATGTTATTGGTGGAATATGTTAGATGCAAAATTAGAAACATTGCTTATCGTCGCTGAGGAAAGAAGCTTCACAAAAGCCGCCTCGATCCTCTCCCTTACACAGCCTGCTGTGAGCAACCATATTTCGCTTCTGGAAAAAGAAATCGGGGTCAAGATTTTTTTGCGGACAAAAGGAGATGTAAAAATCACTCCCGAAGGGGAAGTCGTTGTTAAATATGCGAAACGGATAAAAAACCTTTATCAAAGAATGTTTGACAAAATCTCCGAAATTGATCGGAAGATCACGAAATTACGCGTGGGCATAACACATACAGCTGAGAGTAACGAAATTACCGAAGTTCTGGCAAAATATGGTCTTTCTCACGGGAATGTCAATATTACTATCATTACAGATACCATAAAAAACCTTTATGATATGCTTGAGAATTATGAACTTGATTTCGCGATCATAGAAGGAAGACGGCAAGTCAGCGAAATGAATTACCTGATGCTGGACATGGATTATCTGGTTTGCATCCTTTCCAATAATAACCCACTGTCGAAAAAATCGATGATTTCCCTTGATGACCTGAAAAAAGAACAACTGATTTTGCGGCTGCCGGAATCAGAAACAAGGAAGCTTTTTGAAGCGACTTTGATCAGCATGAATGACTCCATCGATAATTTCGATGTTTCCATCGAGGTGGATAACATCGCGACGATCAAGGACCTGATCCGGAAGGATCTCGGCGTTTCCGTGCTTCCGCAAAGCGCCTGCATGGATGAATTACGAAAAGGTAAAATTACCGCTCTCCCCATCGAAAACCTCAGCATGGCTCGAGAAACGAACATTGTCTATAACAAAGATTTTGCAAGACTGGATCTGATTCGGGATTTTGTGAATCTGTATAACCAGAACAAGGTCTCCATCCGTCCGGATCAATAGACAGACAAAATAATTTCTGCTATGACGATGCGCAGGATCAATTTTTCACGATATCCACGGGAATTCTGGTTCCTGATGTTCGGTTCCATAATTTTCACGATGGGGTCTTCCCTGGTATGGCCTTTTCTGAGTATATACATTCAGCAGAAACTGGATATTCCGCTGCGCTATTCAACCCTTTTGATCTCCCTGCGGGCATTCAGTGGTGTATTGGCATCTTTCTTTTTTGCCGGGTCTTTTGCGGACAGGTTTGGCAGAAGGCTGCTGATCCTTGTTTCGCTTTGCGGCGGGTTTGTTTATTATCTGGGCTTAAAATTTGCTGATGTGTTGTGGGAATTTGCGCTGTTGATGGCGTTCTGGGGAATGTTGGATATCTTTTATCCGGTTGGTATCAATGCCATGATCGCTGATATCATTCCTTCAGAAAACCGCCTGGAAGCATACTCTATCCTGAGGGTTGTCTACAACACCGGGTACGGAATTGGGCCGATCCTTGGCGGCATCATGGCGTCAAAGTCTTATGACACGATCTTTCTGGTGGCAGCCGCCGGTTATGCGTTTTCCTTTCTGTTTATGTTGTTTTTCACCAGGGAAACGCTCACGGATGAAATCAGAAGCGAGGCAGCCGGTCGGAAAGAGAATTATAGCATTTCGGTCGTTTTGAAGGACAGGGTCTATATCCTTTCAGTTTTTCTGAACGGAATGATCTATATCACCTCTGCCGGTGTGTTCAATTTGCTTTCTGTTTATGCCGTGCAGAATTTTGGTATCCCTGAAAGTGCGATTTCCGTTGTATTCACCGTGAATGCGGTGATGTGTGTCACACTGCAGCTGACGGTGATCCGGTTGATCCGCGGAAAAAGACCTATGAAGCTGATGTGCCTTTCCGGTATTTTATATATGGCCGGAGTTTTTTCCATTGCCCTTATTGATCAGGTCTGGTGGTACTGTATCTGTATGGCTGTGATGACATTGGGTGAATTGATCATGGCACCGACTATGTCCGATCTTGCGGCGAAGATGGCACCGGATAACGCAAGGGGTCGCTACATGAGTGTTCTGAGCCTTGCCCGCCCTTTTGGACAGGGAATCGGTCCGGCTTTTTTGGGGTTTATCAATGATATGCTGTCACCTCGCATGATGTGGATCGGCGGTTCAATGTTTGCAGGAATTGCCTCGGTTGTGTTTTTCGCGATGGATCGCAAACAGAGTGTAAAGGATATACCCTGAAGTTTATATCAGCAGAAATTGGCTGATCTCTGTTTTGTTTCTCATAAAAATTATTTATTATCGGAAACAAAATTATAATATTACTTTTCGGTAAGCATCGTTATAATAGATTATTATGTAAATCATTAACGAAAGGTGTAACGCTCATGACACTTGCACATTACATGATGGAGCATTTTTCACTGGCTCAATATGGGGATTTCTTTATTCGACTTCTTTTTGCCTGCCTGTGCGGTGCAGCCATCGGTTTTGAACGAACTTTACGGTTTAAAGAAGCTGGCATCCGTACGCATATTATCGTTTGCTGTGCGGCTTCATTGATGATGATCGTTTCAAAATATGGCTTCGCTGATTTGACCGATGCTGCGGGGAATGCTTTCTCCGGTGTAAGAGGAGCGGATCCGGCACGTGTCGCAGCTCAGGTCGTTTCCGGCGTGTCCTTCCTGGGTGCGGGAATCATTTTCCGTAACGGTACGTCGATCCGAGGCTTGACAACAGCTGCCGGCATTTGGGCTACGGCCGGTATAGGGCTGTCTATCGGTGCCGGAATGTATCCGCTTGGTCTTGCTGCAACGATTATCATCGCATCAATTCAGATTATCATGCACAAGTACACCTTGACGGCAGACTCGATGATCCTCGGTCAGGTTCATTGTACTGTGGAACATACGGAAAATTTCCGGGATAATTTGAATGATTTTATTGAAAAAAATAAGATCCAGGTCATCATGAGCCGGATCTCCATCAACGATGACGGCAGCTTCACCTATGACCTGACGCTCCGCATGGTCAACACGATTACCTTGACAACGCTTTCCTCTTTTTTGGAGTCTAACGAAGGTGTTCGCGAGGTCCGATGCGAGCTGGGAAAATAAGAAAAGTTATAACAAAAATCAGGTTAGTCGCTGAACGGCGACTAACCTGATTTTTGTTATTGCCTGGTCATTTCAATCAACTGCTGTTCCGAAAGGATCGGCACACCAAGCTTTGCCGCTTTTTCGGCCTTTGAGCCGGGATTGTCCCCGACGACAACATAATCAGTTTTCTTTGAGACGCTGTCCGCACTCTTTCCGCCGTATTCTTTGATCAAAGCCTTGATACCCTCCCGTGAGTAATTCTGCATTGTGCCGGTGACAACGATGTTCAATCCGTAAAGCGGCAGATCCGCTTTGGCGTCTTTTGTTTTGATCTCGATGCGCGGGTCCAGACCGAAGCGTTTCAGGCGTTCGACGATGAGCTTGTTGGAATCCTGGTCAAACCAGTCTATGATTGCCTGCGCGATATTCGGCCCGATGCCCTCAATAGATTCCAGCGTTTCTTTGTCTGCGTCAGCGATGCCGTCTATCGAGCCGAAATTATTCGCGAGCAGTTCTGCCATTGCCTCTCCTACACCTCGGATTCCCAGCGCATTGACAAGTCGGTTCAGCGGCTGCTGTTTGGAGGCTTCGATGGCAGCGAGCAGGTTTTCTGCTTTTTTGTCGGCAAATCCTTCCAGCCCCAGCAGCGCTTCTTTTGAGAGGATATACAGGTCGGAAACATCATGGACCAGATCTGCGTTGATGATTTGTTCGACGACCTTGATGCCCAATCCGCTGATGTCCATGGCTTCCCGGGATGCATAGTGCTCTACATTGCGGATCAGCTGTGCGGGACAGGACGCGTTGACGCAGTAAACCGCGACCTCACCTTCGAGCCGTTCGGTTTTATGCCCGCAGACAGGACAGGTTTCCGGTATACTGAAGGCTTTTTCATTGCCATTTCTCGCTTCCGTAATGGGCCCGATTACATAAGGAATTACGTCTCCGGCTCGTTTGATCAGAACCCGGTCACCGATGCGGATGTCACGGTCCCGGATGAAGTCGAAATTATGCAGTGTGGCTTTGCTGACCGTCACCCCGCCGCAGACCACAGGTTCGAACAATGCATAGGGCGTGAGTACGCCGGTCCGTCCGACGTTGACACCGATATTTTCAAGAATCGTCGTTACTTCCCGGGCGGGGAATTTCAATGCGATCTGTCCGCGGGGGTCTTTCCCGACAAAGCCAAGTCCTTCCGAGAGCGGCAGATCATTGATCTTGATCACAACGCCATCAATATCGAAATCAATGGATTCGCGAACCTCGGTCCAGCGGTCAAGTCCATTGAGCATAGCTTCAAAATTCTCATAATATCGGCTCTCACTGCTAACAGGAAAACCAAGCTCGCGCAGGTATTCAAGCCGTTCCCATTGTGTCTGGGGAATCTCACCGCCCTCGCTGTATAAAATCTGATAGGTATAGATTGACAGAGGCCGTTTTGCGGTGACGTCCGAATTTTGCTGTCGCAGGCTTCCCGCGGCTGTGTTCCGCGGGTTCAGCCAGGTCTTTTCCCCTTTGGCAATCAGTTGTTCGTTGAGCTTTTCGAAATCGGAATTGAACATGAAAACTTCGCCCCGAACCACCAGTACATCGGGAATGCTGAGGTTCGTCGGCTTGACAGGGATAGCAAGCGGGATCGTGCGGATGGTGCGGACATTTGCCGTAACATCCTCACCGATAATGCCGTCACCGCGGGTCACACCCTGTTTCAGAATACCCTTTTCGTACCGCAGGACGATCGTTAATCCGTCAATTTTTGGCTCAAGGACAAATGAAGTGTTCTCCAGCCTTTGGTCGGTTTTCACCTGTCGTTCGAACCAGGCCTGGACATCGTCTTTGTTGAAGGCGTTGGCAAGGCTGAGTACGGGCGAGGGATGTGGGACTTTCGCAAATTTGTCGGATGATACAGAACCGGCGCGCATGGTTGGAGAATCTGCGGTGACCCATTCGGGGTGAACTCCTTCCATCTCTCTCAGTTCGATCAGCAGGTGGTCAAATTCGGAATCACTGATCAGCGGAGCATCATTGACATGGTACTGGTAATTGTGAAAATTGATTTCGCGTTTCAGTTGTTCATAGTTTTCATGATTTATTTCCATGATAATCTCCTCCACCTCTGGTTTTATTTGACATTCTTTTATATTTTATTATATAATTATAAGTGATCGATGAGAGATGAGATATGAAAAAACGGGCAATTCTGCCTTTAAAATCGTGTACAGCATGTTTGGTGTGAGAAAAGAGGATGTGTTATGGCGCAAAAAGTGGTTGGATATCGAGAAATGATCTGGACCTGTCCCAATTGTGGTGCAAAGAACCCTGGCTCCGTCAGAGTGTGCAGAAGCTGCGGTGCTGCGATGGGTGAGGACGTTAAATTCGAACAGCAGACCAATGCGGGAATGATCAAAGACGAAAAAATTATTGAAAAAGCCGCCCATGGTCCTGACATTTATTGTGCTTATTGCGGTAATCGGAATCCAGCGGGAGCTAAGACCTGCAGCCGCTGCGGTGCGGACCTCTCAGAAGGAAAGGAACGGGAGCATGGTACTCAGCACAGCGCTCATCTGGACGAACGTTCCAATGAAAAAGAACGAATCGTAAAGTGTCTGGCCTGCGGGAGCGAAAACTCTTCTTCCGCGCTGAAGTGTAAAAACTGCGGTGCTCCGCTGAATGTCTCGACACAAAAAGATGAGATACCTGCACAGCCGGAGGTAAATACAGCAAAGAAAGGCGGACTTGGCCGTGGCTGCCTGATGATTATCCTGATTCTGGTGATCTTCGGTGTGTTTGGTTCATTATTACTCAACGGATGCGGCTCCGGTGGAGGCGGCACGAATTTCTTCAACGTTACACAAAATACACCGGTCCCGAATACTGTTTTGAATGCGGTGGTCTCCGCACAGAAGTGGCAGACTTCCGTACAGGTGATCGGTCCTGTTCCTTCGAAGCAATCAAGTTGGAAGGAAGATGTCCCGGAAAACGCAGAAAATGTCAAATGCAGTAACCGGAAACGCTATACATATGACGAGGAGAAGCCTAATTCCGTAGAGGTCTGCGGTACCCCTTATGCTATCGACCTGGGCAACGGATATGAACAATTTGTGCAGGATTGCGTGTATGATGTATACGACTCTTATTGCGATTATACGGTTTATAAGGCTGGTGTGATCGAAACAGCTCATGCAAACGGCAGTGGTCCGAATCCGGAAGCCCCATACGTAGATTCAAAATATTCTACCGGGAACCAGTCCGTTTCATACAGCGTTGAATTAAAAGATGAAAACGGGAAAGTTTACACGCTCAACCCTTCTAATCTCTATGAGTATCGTCAGTATGCGGTCGGTACGGAATATCTGATTGAGGTGAACAACCGCGGACGGATCGTGAACATGGAACAAAAATAATGCACATACATCATTTTTGATGCAGTGAGGAAAGGCAAATAAAATGAAAATCGTTGGAATCATCTTATCGGCAGTTTGTTACATATTCGGTGTGCTTTTTATCTGGGGAGCCTTTGGAACACCATTTGACAGCGGCTCACTGATCATTGGTTTCATTATGCTTGGTGTAGGGTCTGTGATCATGATCATCGTGACCCGCAAAAGCAAAGCCGACAAAGCAGAAAAGAATGTTACCTATAACATTGATCTGGGAGGAGAAACGAAAGCCAACAAACTGGTATGTGAAAAATGCGGCGCACCTTTAGGAAAAAATGATATCACACTGGTTGCGGGTGTTCCGACTGTGACTTGTCCATATTGCGGCGTTACTTACCAGATTACCGAAGAACCGAAGTGGTGAGTTCAGAGAAGAAGCTGCAAGACATCAGCGATTTACAGAATCGAAATCAGAAACCAGGAGCAGGAGTATTATGAAGAGAAAGATTTTTCAAATTCTTTCGGTTCTTTTGATCATAGTATGCATGACCTTTTGTGCCGCGAATGCTGATTATTCATTTCAGATACCTCGTGCAGAAACCGTTGTTGAGGTGAATACCGACGGAACGCTGAATGTTTTTGTTGAATATGAATTTAAAAACCTCGGACAGAAAATCGACTATGTCGACATCGGTTTGCCGAATAATAATTACAAACTCAGTGAGATTGAGGTTCGGCTGAACGGTGAACTGAATAGCAGAATAAAGGTGACAAAAGCTGATTATGAGCAGACAGGGTTGAAATATGGCATTTCGCTTGAAATGGGGGCTGATTCAATTCCGACCGGAGGTTCAGGCGTCATTAATGTACTCATTCCGAACCTGCGTAAAAATTTGTTTGAGGCAACGTCTGAAACGGTAGACGATCAAACCGTGGAATATGCCGGTTTCCAATTTTCCCCGAATTATTTCAGTTCTAAATTCGCAAAAGGAACGACCGCTTATTCCTTTATTGAAGTGTTTCCCGCAGGTGCGTGGGATGGTGATGTTTATTACTATGCACCGGAAAAATGGCCCGGAAATGAAAAGCCGGAAGCCTGGATCGATGAAGAAGATCGGGTGGTCTATGAATGGTATGACGAAAACGCTAACATTCACACAGCCTATACCTTTGGTGGCAAGTTCCCCAAAAGTGCTTTGATCAGTACAAATAACATTGTTGCATCAAATGGAGGCGATGAAGGTTCTTCATACGGCGGTTTTGATTGGGAAGATTTCCTCTATAAAGCGCTCGGAGCTGCCGGATGTGTCGGAGGTCCGATTCTATTTATATTCATTACGATCCGATCTATAGTAAGGAGAGCAAAGCAGGACAAGGTCAGAGCCGGAAAATACTTTCCTCCGCAGATCAAGACGGACGGCGAAGGAATAAAGCGCGGGCTGACAGCTGTGGAGGCGGCAATTCTGCTGGAAACGGATCTGGAACGGGTAATCAGTATGATCCTTTATGGACTGGCGAAAAAAGAAGTTGTCAAAGTCAATTCTATGGAGCCGCTGGATGTTGAAATTTCTGATCCGCTGCCGGATGATCTGCATGATTATGAAACAGCTTTTATTGCGGCTTTACGGGAAACCAATGTGGGAAGGCGCAAAACAAAAATGCGTGAAGCGATGAATGGGTTGATTATGTCTACATCCAAAAAGGTGGAGGGTTTTAATCTGCAGGAAACCCGTGATTATTACAAGGGTATCTGCGATAAAGCCTGGACTCAGGTTGAAGCTGCTGACACGCCGGAATTGAAGAGCAAGATGCTTGGTGACAACTTCGGCTGGGCGATGCTGCAGGATGAACCTGAAAAGAGGGTGGAGAACACTTTCAGCGGCTATGATTTTTATCCTCCGTACTGGTGGTGGCGGGTCGACCCCGGTTATCATCGGCCGGTTTATCATTCATCGCCTTCCGGTTCATATAAATCTTCAGGTTCCTCTGATGAGAAGCGTTCTTCTTCCATATCAACATCATCTTCAAAACCAAACATGATGCCGGTGCTGCCCGGGGCTATGTTTGCCCGCTCTATCACACAAAACGCACAGAACCTGGGAAAATCCCTTACCGGGAACATGAATGCCTTTAAATCAGCAGTAAAGGGTAAAACAAACCCGGAACCTGTTCATTCTTCTTCCAGTTCTCACCGTCATGGAGGCGGGAGCAGCTCAGGCAGCAGTTGTGCCTGTGCCTGTGCTTGTGACAGCTGCGCCTGCGCCTGTGCAGGGGGCGGCCGCTGATGCGTCTGCATAATTTTTTTCGTACCGCGGATCCAATCAAGCCCGGTATCTATAAACATCAGGTTGAATTTCCTGATGGCGGATATAGGCGCATCCATCTGCGAGTTGAAAAAGACCTGAATGCCATTTTGTGGCTGAACGGGAATGAATCGTTCTATCTGAATGAAAGTGCCTCGGTTTTTACCTGGTTGCTGATGCATGAAAAAAATGACGATGAAGCGAAACGCATCCTTCGCATGCATTTTCGCAATGATCAGGCCTATACGGATTTTCTGAAGTTCAAGCCTTTGATGCAAGATGTGCTGGGGGGAAAAGCCGGCGCTTATGAGCTCTGTGACAGCGGTATTGACCTGGTCACTCCATTTTCGAAGATACCGGACGCGCCCTATCGAATGGATATTGCACTGACCTATGGCTGTAATAACCATTGTGCCCACTGTTACAATGAACCGGGGCGGGGGAAGATTTTATTGGGACTTGAACAATGGAAGCAGGTCCTCGACCGGCTGGATCAGATCGGTATTCCACACGTGGTCTTTACCGGTGGTGAACCGACATTGATCCCGTTTTTGCCGGAGCTTGTGGCGTATGCTGATAAACTTGGCATCGTCAGCGGGATGAACACCAATGGCCGGCTGCTGCGGAATGAAGAGCTTACAGCCAAATTGGCAGCTGCTTCTCTGGATCATGTGCAGGTGACATTGGAGTCCATTGATCCGGATATCCATGATGCCATGGTAGGATCAAAAGGAGCCTGGGAAGAGACAGTTGACGGAATCCGCATGGCAGTAAAACATCATATCCATATCAACACGAATACGACGCTGCTGACTCACAATGCATCCGTAGAAGCTGTCAACGCACTTTCCGATTTTCTGGCCGACCTTGGTGTGAGAACCTTCGGCTTAAATGCATTGATTTGTTCCGGAAAAGGAAAAGATGTTGACAGTTCAATTGGTGCTGATCAGCTTCCACCCCTGCTCAAGGCTGCCAAAAATGCTGCAGAACGGAACGGACAACATTTGCTATGGTACACACCGACACAATATTGTGTCTTCGATCCGGTGAAAGCTGAAGTTGGGTTCAAGTCCTGTTCGGCTGCCAAATACAGCATGTGTATCGAACCTGACGGTACCGTTTTGCCCTGCCAGTCCTGGTATGAGCCGGTTGGTAACATATTGACGGATGAATGGGTAAAAATCTGGAATCATCCGCTTTGCCTGCGGCTGCGTGATAAAGAATATATGCCTTCTCCGTGCAGAAATTGTGAAAGCCTTGATATCTGTACCTGTGGCTGTCCGCTGGAAGTTGGAAAAAACAGTCTGAAGGTTCAGCCTCGTTATGGCATTCCGGAATGTTTTTGATGAACCCTGTCATCGAAAAAAAACATCTGCGCTATTTGGCGCAGTCAGCATGGACAAAACCCTTTCGGAAATTCCTTTATAAGAGGCTTCCGAAGGACAAACCTGTTTCCATGTTAGAAGTCGGATGCGGCACAGGTGTTCTGGTTGACTGCGTAAAAGATGAATTTCGGGGGAAGATCAATTTAATTGCCGGAGTGGATCTTGATCGATGTGTATTGGATTATGCGAAGGATAAAACATGTTTTATAGCTGTTCAGGCTGATGGGATGAAGCTGCCCTTTTCAAACGAGAGTTTTGAATTCGTCTTTTGCCATTATCTGCTTCTCTGGACATATTCGCCGGAACGTGTTATAACGGAAATGAAACGGGTGACAAAAACCGGTGGACTGTGTGCAGTGATGGCAGAACCGGATTATGGCGAGTTAGAAGCTAAGCCCGAATCATTGACGAGACTGGCTCAAGAACAGGTGATGGCGCTTGAACGTCAGGGTGCAAAACTGAACAATGGACACTGTCTCGGAGAACTATTTCGGAGCGTCGGATTTCAAAACTGTCAGGCTGGATGCTATCAGCGTGGTCTTGTGAATCGGGATTTTCTTGCTCAGGAAATCTCTCAGATGATTGAAGACTGTGGAATACAATCTTTCAAAATAGATGAAAAGGTTGATTATATTTATCATGTTCCGACGTATTATGCATATGCAGTGAAATAAACTCAGAGGAAATAATGAAATATCAATTTGATGAAATACCCAATAGAAGAAATACAGATTGTATAAAATGGGACATCTTTCCGGAAGGTGACTTGGCGTTATGGGTCGCTGACATGGATTTTGCGGTCTGTCCGAAGATCATCAGCGCTATTCAAAAGCGGTTGGAGCATCCTGTTTTCGGTTATACGATGGAAAGCGCTGAATTCAAGCAGGTCTTCTGTGAACGGATGGAAAAACGTTATCACTGGAAGGTCTCACCGGAGGATATATTGCTTGTTCCCGGAATCGTTTCCGGCTTCAACTTTGCTATACGTGCGTTTTGCGGAAACGGGAATTCAGTCATCTATCAAACGCCTGCCTATCCGCCTTTTATCGAAGGTCCGAAAAATTTCTGTATAGAAGGAATCAATAATGATCTTTATTACCGCAATGAAGAGCAGCTTTGGAAAATTGATTTTGAAAAATTTGGATCCCAGATCAGGGATAACACTTCGTTGTTCATTCTCTGCAATCCGCACAATCCTGTCGGGAGAACCTTCACCTCTGAAGAACTGACTCGTTTGGGCGAGATTTGTCTGAAACATGGCGTGAAGATCTGCTCTGATGAGATCCATTGTGAAATATTATATAAAGATTCGAAACATACCCCAATTGCTTCTTTGAATGAGCAGTTTGCCGCCAATACGATCACATTTATGGCTCCGAGTAAAACTTTCAATATTCCGGGCCTTGCCTGTTCGGTGGCGATTATTCAGAATTCGGAACTTCGGAATCAATTCAAAGAGGCCTATCGAGGTCTGGGCAGTTTTATCAGCGTTCTTTCTCAGGAAGCAGGTCTTGCCGCTTACAGGGACTGCGATGACTGGCTGGAAGAATTGATGGAATATCTGGAAAATAACGATAAGTTCGTGCGGAAATATTTGTCTGAGAATATTCCTCAGATCAAAATGAATAAAAATGAGGCTACTTTCCTGATGTGGCTCGACTGTTCAGATCTGCCCATTGAGGGAAGTCCGGCGAAATTCTTTGCGAAAAACGCACATGTCCAGCTTAATGACGGCGCTGCATTCGGAAAAGGTTACGAGAAATTTGTACGTCTGAATATCGGTACGAATCGCGCCACACTGGCAGAAGCGTTGGAACGAATGAAGAAGGCTTTATCCTGAAGAAGAAGTTTCTCTGGCTTCCGGCAGCTGTGATTATTATGATTGGTCTGTTCATTACTGCCGGAAAATATCTTGTTTATTCCGATCCGATGGAGTCAGTAGATGTTATCGCGGTATTGAGTGGCAATGATGAGAGCCGGGTCCGTGAGGCAGCGGAACTTTACCATCAAGGGATCTCATATAATATTATTCTGTCGAGAACAAGCCAGACCTTCGGTGAATATGAACTTCCCTATACGATGCTTCAGGAAGAGATGCTGCAAAAACTGAATATTCCTGGTGGAGCGGTTTATATCGCCGAGGTTACTGCAAAAAACACGGGACAGGAGGCATCCGGGGTCAAAAAACGGATGTATGATTTGGGATATAACAGTGTAATGGTCGTTACTGATGCATGGCATACGCGGCGGGTAAAAATGATTTTTTCAGAATCTTTCCGCAATACGGGGTTCAGAGTTCTCATTCACCCGGTGCCTGATTCCGGTTACAACAAATACCTTTGGTGGCTGTCACCGGATGGCTGGAGTAAAACGGTCAGTGAGTATGTCCGTATCCTCGGTTACATAATCAAACGGGATACGAACATACCGGATTATCCGGATTTTTGATATGAAAGAAACGGTTATTCACCCGTTTGATCCCATATACGACCGTGATTCAAGAATCCTGATCCTCGGAACGATTCCTTCACCAAAGTCCAGAGAACAAAAATTTTATTATGGTCATCCGCAGAACCGGTTCTGGCGAATAATGACAGATATCTTTGGTGAAAAACCGCTGCTGACGGTTTCGGAGAAGTGCGATTTTCTGCATAAACATCACATTGCCCTTTGGGATGTTTTTGCGTCCTGTGAAATTCGTGGCGCGGATGATTCTTCAATCCGGAATGCGGTTCCGAATGATCTTGATCTTATTTTTGATGGATGTAAGATCCGGGCTGTTTTTACGAACGGTGGAAAGGCTTCTGCTGCATACAGAAAGTTTTTTCCTGAACATCATTCTATTCCCTGGTATCCACTGCCTTCTACAAGCCCGGCAAATTGTCGGAATTGGACTTATGAAACACTTTGCGAGGCCTGGCGAATAATCAGAGCAACCTCTTTAGCCTAAAGTCTAATGCCTAATGTCTAAAGTCTTAGCGCTTCCTATCAAATCATAATCTCCTACGGTGCCTGTGATTTGAACCGGAACGATTTCACCGAGGGGTGCATCGCCGCTGACGAACACAAGACCGTCAATTTCCGGCGCATCTCGGTAGGATCTGCCAACCAGCATTCCGTCTTCTTGAATTCCTTCAATCAGCACATCCAGGGTTTTGCCGATAAAGCGCAGGTTTATATCGTGAGAGATCTCTTGCTGGAGCAGATAGAGATGCTCCTGCCGTTCCAGCTTGACTTCTTCCGGTACATCGTCCGCAAATTTGGCGCTGGGGGTGTCCTTTTCGGAATAGTAAGGGAATACGCCGACACGGTCAAATTCCATCGATTCGATGAATTGATAAAGCGCAGTGAACTCTTCCTCTGTTTCTCCGGGAAAACCGGTGATGAAGGTAGATCGGATCGCGATATGAGGCATCCGCTTTCTCATATATTCCAGCGTTTTACTGACCGAGTCCATATCACTTGGCCGCAGCATACGCTTTAATGTCTCAGGATGGGCATGCTGCAGAGGAATGTCCAGATATGGCAGAATATGGTTATCCTGAGCCATCAAATCAATCAGATGATCCGAGACAAATCCGGGAAATGCGTATAAAATGCGAATCCAGGGAATGTTGGGGGCTGCTTTTTCAATCTGTTCCAGCAGTTTTGGTAATGCATCCTTTTCACCGCGGTCTATGCCGTAAGCGGTGGTGTCCTGAGCGATAAGGATCAATTCTCTGACACCCTGCGCATCCAGAACGGCTGCATCCTGAAGGATCTCCTCAACGGGACGGCTGTGCCAATCTCCTTTGATGTTGGGTATACCACAGAAAGCACAGCGTCGGCTGCAGCCATCCGCGATTTTTAGATAGGCGCTGTTTCCCTGTAGTGCGTACTGACTCAACTTGTCCATGTCAAACTGTGGCGTGACGGAACGGAGAGAGGTACCTGAACGCAAATTGTTCAGTATCTGTGTGATTTGGTTTATTTTCCGTGTGCCGACAAATGCATCGATTTTTTTGCAGTGCATTTTGAGTTCATCTGAAAATCTTTCTGCCATGCAGCCGGCAGCCACCAGAATTTGTTTTTTCGATTTTTTCTTGGATAGTTCGTTGATCGTTTCTATCGCTTCTTCCCGGGCGGGTCGAATGAAACCGCAGGTGTTGACGATGATCACTTCTGCTTTGGACGGATCATTTTCAAAAATATATCCCTGTTTTGTGAGAAGGTTCCCCATTGTGGTAGAATCGACAGTATTTTTTGCACAGCCTAATGATACAAGGTGAAAGGTATTTGGTTTCATGGGAATCTCCTAATTTATGGAATATAAGGCGTGGATGTATTGGTCGGCAGCGGTGTTTCCGGCTGCGGTGTATAAGTGGGTTCATAGGTGTTTGTCGGTGTCGGACTGAATTGTGGTGTTGGGGTGGCAGCCATGAACGGTGAAAAATCAATGGTCATCACTTCTCCAAGTTTTCCCGGGCGCCCAAGATTCTGCTGGTTGTAAACGATGCTGATCGCATCTGCGTTGCTGATAGTCAGCTCTATCAGGTTTTCAGCATCAAAGGGGTAAGTATTGTTTGGCAATGTACGGCCGGAAAAGACTTCTTTCCCGTCAGATAGTACGGTCATCAACGCTCGCTGGTTGGCGCTTACGAAAAGCTGGACCGGCTGGGATGAAGTGGATAGTTCGGGTTCCTCTTCTGTATCACTATCCGGTGTAACAATGATTGCATAGGGATTGACGATGATGTCATCCAATTGGTTGGGCGTGATTGAGACAGTCGGGAGAAATTCCGGCGTTCTGGTGGTGTCCATGTACTGATCCAACAGGCTGATCCCGAAGTCCGTTGTGTTTTCAGCTACGGAACGTCGATATGCCGTGATCGTTATGGCACTGTAAATGATTATCCCTGCGATCCCGACGATTACAAAAATACCGATAAACAGATCCGGTGTAAAGAATTTCTTCAACCTGCCGGCTCTTTTTGTGGGTTTATGTTTGGAATCTTCTCCTCGATGGTTTTTTTTCTGTGAGAGCAGTTGCAGAGCGGTTGCAAATTTAAGCATGATCGCATCCACATCCAGGTCCAGAAAGGATGCATAGTTATTCAGCATTCCTCTTGCCTGGATGAGGGAAGGAAGCTCCTCGAATTTTCCGTTTTCCATGGAACTGAGGTAAATCGAACGAATCAGCGTCTGTGATTCACAGTCTTCCAGTGAAAGCGCTAACATCGTTCTGCGGTCATTCAGTTGTGAACCGATGTCATCGAACAGATCCTGTGCGGATTCTTCAAGATCTGGTTTTGACGAAGGTTCCTGGGTTTTTTTTCTAAAGAGAGAAAAATTGAGAGGTTTCTCCTGCTTTTTCTTCTTCTTATTATTTCCCGTCTTATGTCTTTTATCGTTTTTTTTATCGTCTTCTGCAGCATTTTCTGAAAAAGTCTTGTCTCCATTCGACACGGTGTACTGGGCAGACTGCTGGTAAGGACCTGAAATTGGCGGTTGATATACTGGCACTACTTGCTGCGGAGCAGATTGGTTTATTCTGCTTTCAGACTGGAAAAAAGTGTTGTCTGTCGGCGGATTGGAGTTGACACTTACAGGCACATTTGCCTGTTGGATCGGTGTCTGATAGCCGGAGCTTTGTACAGGAAGTGGAGCGATTTCTTCTGATGAGAAAATTCCATCAGATTTTTTTGCGGACAGGTTTGTACTGCCCGGATTGTCCCATTCCTGAATGATATTTCCGGCACTGAGACCGAGGA
The DNA here is from genome assembly GCA_017432685.1 of Flexilinea sp. Lineage (GTDB taxonomy): Bacteria > Chloroflexota > Anaerolineae > Anaerolineales > Anaerolineaceae > Flexilinea. Next base: position 17,235 of record JAFRIR010000071.1, read on the forward strand.
ATTCTGCATAAATTCTCAGAAAGCCGCGGGCTTGCACGGTGGAGGGGATGATCTCAGCTCTGCCGCTTTCAAGGGCCTGAAGGTAGGGAACGCGGATATGCAATGCATCTGAGGCGTCTTTAATGGAGACGCCCATCTGCTCTCTGGATTCGCGTAAGATATTGCCGGCTTCTAATGACATGTTTATTATTATAACGGGATAAAACAGAAAACAGAAATAAAAAAGGCCTTCCTGTGAGAAGACCTTATGTTTGCCTAAAAGATTGGTATAGATTGTGTTCTTATGCTTCTGTGTTTTCAGCAGCCGCTTCAACGACTTCTTCAACAACTTCAACGGCTTCTTCAGCGTTCCCGCCGATGTTCGGGGTTTCGCCTTCGCGGTGGACCAGAACATTGATGACCGGAACGATATCGATGGTCAGACGAACGTGAGCCTTGTGTTCACCAAGAGTGCGGATCGGCTGGATATCGATCATGCGTTTGTCGATTTCAATACCGGCTTTTTCGCTGATTTTATCTGCAACCATCTGAGAAGTGATGGAGCCGTAGAGTTTGCCCGTTTCTCCGGCTTTGCTTGCAAAAGTGATCCAGGCGCCGTTGATTCTTTCGGCAACAACGCTCATTTCGCTGCTCAGCTGTTTGCGAAGAACTTCAGCCTTCGAGCGAATGTTTTCAGCCTGTTTCAGTGCGCCCGGGGTTGCCAGAACGGCGAATCCCTGCGGGATCAAATAGTTGCGTCCGTAGCCATCAGCAACTTTTTTGACGTCACCCGCATGTCCAAGATGATAAACATCTTTCAACAATAAGATTTTCATTTAGTCAAGCCCTTTCAAAAATAATGAATTTCACATTTTGTCAGCGAAGGGTACAACGCTGACCAAACTATTTTATCAAAAGATTGAAATTCGTACAGAAAAATGTGATTGGATATTATATGGAAAAGGATTCAGATAATAATATTTTTCGCAATCATCTATTATAATAATACATTGATTGAATTTATGCCGACAAAACGGCAATAAAAAATGAAACAGTGAGGGAACATGCGATTCGGTTACTTCAACGATGAAAAATGTGAATATGTGATCACAACTCCGCGGACACCGCTGCCGTGGATCAATTACCTTGGAAATAAGGATTTCTTTACGCTTCTTTCCAATACTGCAGGAGGCTACAGTTTCTATCAGGATGCCCGATTGCGCAGGATCACACGGTACCGTTATAATAATTCGCCATTAGACAGCGAAGGCTATCATTTTTATATTCGGGATGGACAAACGGTTTGGAATCCCGGATGGCAGCCTGTCCAGTGTGAATTGGATTCATACAACTGCCGCCATGGTTTGGGGTATACCGTCATCGAATCCGATAAAAACGGAGTAAGAGCTGAACAGGAAATGTTTGTGCCACTCGGTGAAAATTGTCTGCTGATGCGTCTGAAAATAACGAATCAATCGGATTCTGAAAAAGACTTGGATGTTTTCCCTTATATGGAGTTCTGCCTTTGGGATGCCAACGATGATGCAACAAATTTCCAGCGCAACTACAGCATTGGTGAAGTGGAAGTAACGGATACCGCAATCTACCACAAGACAGAATATCGGGAACGCCGCAACCATTATGCTGTTTTCTGGACGGATCAGAAACCGGACGCTTACGATACATCCCGGGATGCCTTTATCGGCGTTTACGGAAGTCCAGCCCATCCAAAAGCTGTTTTTGAAGGTGATTGTACCAACAGCGTCGCTCATGGCTGGGCACCGGTCGGTGCGATGCAATTCAAGGTAAAGCTTGCAGCAGGACAGAGTCGTGTGTTGCTGTTTGGGCTCGGTTACATTGAAAACCCGGTGACTGAAAAATTTGCAGCTCCCGGTGTGATCAACAAAACACGCGCGGAAGCATTGATCTCCAGGTTCAGCAATCCCTCTCAGTTTGATGCAGCCCGTGAAGAACTGGCGGCTTTCTGGAAGAAGCTGCTCTCCGGATACGTACTGCATTCCAACGTCGATGAGCTCAATCGCATGGTCAATATCTGGAACCAGTACCAGTGCATGGTTACCTTCAACATGAGCCGCTCTGCCTCTTACTATGAAAGCGGTATGGGACGCGGGATGGGCTTCCGCGATTCCTGTCAGGATCTGCTGGGATTTGTCCATATGATCCCGGAACGAGCCAGAGAGCGGATCCTCGATATTGCTGCAACGCAATTCCCGAATGGCAGCGCTTATCACCAATATCAGCCGCTGACGAAAAAAGGCAACCTTGCCGTCGGCTCCGGGTTCAATGATGATCCGCTCTGGCTGATTGCGGGTACGGATGCTTACCTAAGGGAGACCGGTGACTGGTCAATTCTGGATGAGTCGGTCGATTTTGACAATAATCCGGAACTGGCACAGCCGCTGCTGGAGCATCTGCGCAGGAGTTTCAATTATATCGTCGATCATCGAGGACCTCACGGGCTGCCTCTGATCGGACGTGCGGACTGGAATGACTGCCTGAACCTGAATTGTTTTTCCGAACATCCTGGCGAGAGCTTCCAGACGACAGGACCGAGTGAAGGCCCGGTAGCGGAAAGCGTCTTTATCGCCGGAATGTTTGTGAAATACGGAAGAGCCTGGTCTGCGATCCTTCGCAAGAAGGGGCTAACAGAAGAAGCTGATGCCGCTGACAGAGCGATAGCGGAAATGGAAAAAGCTACGCTGACCGCCGGCTGGGATGGCGAATGGTTCCGCAGGGCTTATGACGCCAACGGTGATCCGGTAGGTTCTAAAGAATGCGAAGAGGGTCAGATTTTCATCGAGCCGCAGGGTATGTGTGTGATGGCAGAGATCGGGAAAGAGACCGGTGAAGCTGAAAAAGCAATGGCTTCGGTCAAAGAGCGTCTGGACACGAAATATGGTATCGTGCTGCTCCAGCCTGCTTTTACCCGTTACTATCTGAACCTGGGTGAGATTTCCTCTTATCCGCCGGGGTATAAAGAAAATGCCGGGATCTTTTGCCACAATAATCCGTGGATCGTTTGTGCTGAGGCAGTTCTCGGACACGGTAACCGGGCCTTTGAAGTCTATAAACGGACTGCCCCGGCTTATATTGAAGATATAAGCGAGATCCATCGCACGGAACCTTATGTCTATTCGCAGATGATCGCCGGTATCGACGCTCCAACATTCGGTGAGGCGAAAAACAGCTGGCTGACCGGTACCGCCGCCTGGACTTTCCTGAGCATCAGTCAGGCTATTCTCGGGGTGCAGCCGACGCTGGACGGATTGATGATTGATCCCTGCATTCCATCTTATGTGAAAGAATATGCGGTTGACCGTACTTATCGCGGTGCGGAGTACCATATCCATGTCGGGAATCCGAACGGCGTTGAAAAGGGTGTCGCCAGTATGATGGTGAATGGAGAAAAAGTTTCCGGAAACGTTATCCCGATTCAGCCGAAGGGAAGTGTCGTGGATGTTCGGGTTCTGATGGGATAAGTGTTATAATACGATTACAATAAACTGAAACTGTTGCAGGACCCGCTTGCAGCAGTTTTCTTTTGAGGAAATTTATAAGTGCAAAGAACCCATACAAAAGATCTGATCTTGTGTGCAATGTTTGTGGCTTTGATCGCAATCGGCGCTTTTATCACGATCCCGATCCCGATCATTCCGCTGACACTGCAGGACTTGTTCGTTATGCTTGCAGGCATCCTTTTGGGACCGAAATGGGGCGCATTATCTTCCCTGATTTATGTTTTGATGGGCCTCGCCGGCCTGCCTGTTTTTACACAGGGGGGAGGTATTTCTTACGTCTTGAAACCCTCTTTTGGCTTTCTGATCGGTTTTGCTTTTTGTTCATGGGTCACCGGTACGATCACACACAAAAGTGAAAACCCGGGTTTCAAGCGTATGCTGTTGGCATGTCTTGCCGGAATCGCGGTTCTGTACGTGTTCGGAACGACCTATCTTTATCTCATGAACCGTTTTTACTACGGCAATACCATCGCGATTTGGCCAATGCTCCTTGCCTGCTGCATTCAACCGCTTCCCGGAGATATTATTAAAAGTATCATTGCGGCATTGATTGGGCAGAGGCTGCTTCCGCTCATTAGGCAGGGTGTGATCTGATATATTCAACAAAAATACCCCGGGATCAAAGTGCATCCCGGGTTTTGTTTTTATTTAAAAGAGGTGCAGCTGTTTAGAACATGGTGACGCATCACGGAATACAGCCCTTGCGTGCCGGCTGCGCGGCAGCGCAGGAGCTGTCTCCGTGTGCTCTGTTCAGAATAGTTGCAAAGCGGCTTTTATTCCTGTGCGAGAGAACCATCAAGACCGATTGATTCTGCGCATTCACGCATGCCGAGGATCGTTTCCTGAATGACCTCATCCAGCGGCATTCCGAGACGTTCCGCCCCTTCTGCAATGACCTTTCGGTCAACATTAGCGGCAAAGGCCGGGGATTTGAACTTCTTTTTGACGGACTTCAGCTCAAGATCCATCACGCTTTTGGACGGGCGCATCAGCGCACAGGCATAAATCAGGCCGGTCAGTTCATCGACCGCGAAGAGAACCTTTTCTGCCATTGAAACAGGCTCAACATCCGAACAAATCCCATAGCCGTGTGAAACGACCGAATGGATAAAATCTTCATCGAAGCCTTCATCGCGCAGGATCTGCGGAGCATGCTGAAGATGCTCGTCCGGATAAAGCTCAAAATCGATGTCGTGAAGCATGCCAAGGATCCCCCAGGCTTCTTCATCTTCGTTATACAGACGGGCAAAGTGCCGCATCGTTCCCTCTACCATCTTGACGTGACGCTGGAGATGATCGGTCGTCACGTATTTTGTCAGGATTTTCCAGGCTTCATCCCTGGTTGGTAAATTATTCATATGAATTCACCCCTTTTGATTTAGCCGAATATCATTGCCAGCATCATGATGTTCGTGAAGAAATTTGTGACAAGGGCGTCGTAATCGCTTTCATTCATTTGAGACACAGCGACAGCATCGGCAGCTGTGAAGCCCGGAAGCGCTTCGGTCGTTATGCTTTCTCCGCTGATTGACGCGGTGATCAGGGGTGTTCCCTGAGAAATGTGCGTATATGTGATTTGTGTAGCCTGGTCTTTGCCACCGAAGATGTTGGGAGTCCCGGTTGTGAAGACCATTCCGTAGCCGCGTTCCCCGTTCAGGTCAAAGTTGATTTCAGTGTTGGAGATTTCGGCTGCGTCAGCAATGGAAGAAGTTTCCGTCAGCTGGGAATATTCAAAAGAGGTCTTTTCCCCGTCATCGATGAGGAAGTTTATATTGACATTGCTTCCTCCCTCTTTGTCAGCAGAAGTGGAAACCAAAGCGCGGATAACCGGCAGCATTTGCGCTCCCTGGACGCGGTCCACAGCGGCTTCAAAGGCAGCTCCGTTCAAATCGTTTGCCATGTGGAACCTGATGATGGTATCGGTGGTTTCTGTCTCCGAGCGGCTGACCACTTCAACGATGAAAAGGACCGGAGCGCCGTACATATCCTGGTCCATCTTAAAGGTGAGCGTAAAATCTTTCAGATTTGTTTCAGCGCTTTCCTTCAGCCCGGGAAGAATCTCATTGAGGATGTTGACTCCTTCCATCTGAGCCATCTGAGGATTGGTTTGAGCCATAGCTGTCAGGACCATCTGGTTGACAGCATCCGCAAATTCCGGATTGTCGGCGAGGAATTGTGTGAGGGCGTTGAGGATATCCAGAATATCCTGTTGGGTGATGGTGCCGCTGATGGCAGCCGACCCTTTCTGGAATACGGGAAGCGTACCGACTTCAGGCCAGGAGAATAAAATCCTGTCCTGCGGGATGTCCGTAAAGAAATAATTGTTTTCTGCTTCAGGTGCGGCTTCGGTAAAGCGCATCATCAGGTTCATCATCACCGATTCAAATGCACTCGGGTCAATTTCCTGTGTGAATTCAAATGATTGCTGCATGGCAACCGGTGAAACATTCATGCTGCCATCCCGGATGGATTGGATAATGTCATAAACTTCGTTGATATCCGGCATTTCCGCGCCTGTATTGGATTTTTCAACCATCCTGTAAACGGCATCGACCAGTTTTTCCTCGAATTTGTCATCCTCATTGATCATATATGTGTTCTCACCGAGGAAATTGCTGCTGATGAAATATGGGTTCGTCCGCTGCAGGGCATAGGAGAAAACAGGATAATCAGAAAGGCTCAGCCCAAAAGATGTCATCGGAATGGATCCGGTTTGGGTGGCGTAATCAAGGCGCAGCCCACTGAAAGCGCTGAACATGGAAAGTGCCTGCTCATCTGCTTCGATCAGGGGGGTAATGGAATCGATGACCAGATATCCCTCTGTGCGGGAATCATTCTCCTGAAGTTTATTGGAATCCGCAGCGGTGTTGACGGATGGAAAAACCGATTTCTGATCCGGTTCGGCGGTTTTCCCTGAGACGATCAGTCCGTCCTTGATCGATTTGAATGATTGTGCGTTCGATGCCGTATCTTTTTGGCTTGCAAAGGGCGAGTCATACGCGGCAGCCACGGAAAACAGGCTGAAGATGCACAGCACTGATAAAATCAATATGTAAGCTTTTTTCATAATGTACCTCCGATGGTCATACTTCCATATTCCTGTTTCTATTTTACCGATTAATTTATGAATTTGCAAGTGTCAATATCGCCGGTTTATATAAAAAAACGGGACATATGGCAGCCCCGTTCTTAATAAAAAGTTCAGACTCTTGTGACGCATCACGAGATACAGCCCTGCTGTGCGGGCTTTGCCGCACCATCAGAGCAGTCTCCGTGTGCTTCGTTCTGAATAGATATATCAGACGTCCAGGTTACGGACTTCCGCTGCATGGGTCTGAATAAAACGGCTGCGGGGTGGAACTTCCGATCCCATCAGCATGGTGAAGGTTTTATCGGCTGCCATGGAATCGGCCAGGTGCACCTGCAGCAGTGTCCGCTGGGAGGGATCCATGGTGGTTTCCCAAAGCTGTTCCGGGTTCATTTCACCCAGACCTTTATAACGCTGGATGTTGGCCTTTTCCGCAGCAGCCGGTCCGAGCTTTTTGAGAACATCATCGCGTTCATCATCACTATAGGCATAGCTGACCTTCTTGCCGGATTGGATCTTATAAAGCGGTGGGCAGGCGATGTAAACATGTCCGTCCGTGATCAGTTCCGGCATGTAACGGAAGAAGAACGTAAGCAGCAAAGTCCGAATGTGAGATCCGTCCACATCCGCATCGGTCATGATGATAATGCGGTCATAACGCAGGTTCTTAATGTTGAAGTTTTCATTGATACCGGTGCCGATGGCAGAAATCATCGCTTTCACTTCGTTGTTGGCAAAGATCTTGTCGGCGCTGGCACGTTCCGTGTTAAGAATCTTACCGCGAAGCGGCAGGATAGCCTGGAATGAACGGTCTCGGCCTTGTTTCGCAGAACCGCCTGCGGAGTCACCTTCGACGATATAAAGCTCTGCTTTGCTGGGATCACGTCCGGAGCAGTCTGCCAGTTTCCCCGGCAGGGTCATGCTTTCGAGAACGGATTTACGGAAGACAAGATCACGGGCATGCTGAGCTGCGTCACGGGCCCGGGCAGAGGTTTGACAGCGGGCAACGATGGCTTTCCCTGCGCCGGGATTGTTTTCCAGAAACTCCTTGAAGCATTCACCGACCACCTGTTGGACATAAGTGGCAACTTCCGTGTTCATCAGTTTGACTTTGGTCTGGCTTTCAAACTGCGGATCAGGGTGTTTGATGGAAACGATCGCGGTGATCCCTTCACGGGTGTCGTCACCGGAAAAGTTCTTGTCATTCTCTTTCAGCAGATTTGATTTATGCGCATAATCATTGATCACACGGGTCACAGCTGTACGCAGCCCGGTCATGTGAGTACCGCCGTCAATGGTGTTGATGGTGTTGGCGAAGGAATAGACCGTCTCGTTATAAGCATCGGTGTACTGGATCGCAACTTCGATGCCTACGTTATCGATCTCTTTTTCGCCGTAAACTACATTGTGGAGCGGTTTACGTCCCTGGTTCAAATAATGGACGAAGGAAGTGATGCCGCCATCAAAATAGAATGTGATTTCCTTGCCGCTGCGTTCATCCACAAGATGGATCATGGTTTTTCGGGTCACGAATGCCATTTCACGGAAGCGGTTGACCAGCGTGTTATAGTTCAGCCCATCGGTTTCTTCCTTGAATATCGTCGGATCAAAACGGAAGGTGATTTCCGTGCCGGTTTTGTTTTCCGGGCAGTCGCCGATGATTTTCACCCGCTCTTCCGGATGACCCTGATGATAACGTTGGAAATAGATTTTTCCACCGCGATAGACCCTGGCTTCCATCCATTCGGAAAGCGCATTGACAGCGGAGGAGCCGACACCGTGCAGACCGCCGGAGACCTTGTAACCGCCGCCGCCGAATTTACCGCCGGCATGAAGGGTCGTGAGGACGACCTCCAGGGCGGAAATTTTCTTGGTCGGATGAATATCAACCGGGATACCGCGTCCGTTATCGGAAACGGTAACGCTTTGATCTTCGTGGATCGTGACTTCGATGTCGGTACAATAACCGGCAAGGGCTTCGTCGATTGCGTTGTCTACAACTTCATATACCAGGTGGTGCAGCGCCTTTGCATCCGTACCGCCGACGTACATGCCGGGGCGGCGGCGAACTGCCTCAAGACCTTCCAAAACCTGGATCTTACTGGCATCGTAATTTGTGTTGATCGTGCTGATATCTTCACTCATGGGTTTCTGGTTCCTTTTTAAATAACTGACTGAGACGGAGATTGGCTTTTCTCCAATCAAGAAAACTGCGGTTTTCTGCCTGCCACTTCTCGATTTCCCGGAAAAGAATAAAAGAACCGGTGAGAAGGGATGTGTTAACAAATGCGTGACCGAAAATACTGAACAGAATCAGCCATGAGGACTGATCCGGAATCGTCCAAATCATGTCCAGGCCGAAAGAGAGGACAAGGGATAAAAGAATAAAGCGAATCGTAAGCGTTCCAGCCCAGGATGATAATTGAAAGCTCTCTTTTACGGCATGCGGAAAGTCAAGATCTTTTATAAAAATCGCCTGGGGTACATAAAACAGCGGGATGATCAGCCAGCAGCACACGACGATCAGGATCAGTGCGAGGATCTGATATAGTACCGGTGAGACCATAAAGCTGAATGTCATCAGACAGAGCGCCGGGATAGCAAGAATGGTAATCAGTACGATCAGCGCGATATAAAGGAGGATGACATTCAACAGTTGGCTGCCAAACCTTTGCCATGAAAAGCGCCCGTGTTTCTTTGCTGTATGGGCAGCTGTCAGAGAATAGTAAAAAGCTCCGAGCAGGATACCCGCGATCATGATGATCACTGTAATCGGAAGAATCTGCAGGAGGGATGTTAACTGGACTTCAGCGGATTTTCCAAGTGGCGTCTCTGCTCCGCTTGAAGAAAAAAGCACACGTACGCCAATCGGAAAAACCTGAAGGAACCCAAAAAGATTGATGGAATTGAGCACGTGCCGCAACAGTTCAATGCTCAGTTCAAGCTGCTGTCTGCCAAAAGAAGATGATGATAACATCTGACGGAACGCCGCATCTAAGGCCGGCGTAAAATAATCGGAGATCCGCAGCTTTGGACCGAACAGCAGGAACAGGTCCAAAATGAGAGGTACAGCCATCAAATAGACCTTGTTCGCTACTAAATTGCAGCCTTCGCCAAGAATTTTGATAACCTTGGGTAAAGGAGTTGTTTCAGGTATTTCTCGTATTTCCATAACCATTTAATTATACCATCAGGCGGCTTTTTTCTCTGGTCCGGCAGAAAGATTTGTGAAGATTTTTCGTTCTTTTTTTGTCTTAGGAAAGTGTTGATTAATATCGTTTCACGGTAAATGAGTCAATGCAACCTGTTCTGTCGATTCAATTTAATTAAAGGCTCCTCTAAAAACATCAATTTTTCTCTGTCCCGCGTAGATTCAGAGAATTTATTCTCTGAATCTACGCGGGAGGTTTCCGGGGGCTGCCGCCCCCATACACCCGCCCGAGAGTTTTTAGAGGTGCACTTAAATCACAGTTTCCCCGGAAAACCGGCAAAAATAACCTGACTTCAGTCAAACAGCCGCTTCGGATATATAATAGCGTATATGGAAGAGCGCAGACCTGAACTTTATTTTTCAACGCTGACAGGGATCGTGATGATGTTCTTTATCCTGACAGCTCTTACGAACAAAGAGTTGTTTCATTATGATCTGAATCTGTTCGGTTTTTCACTCAGTGTTGGACTTGAGTCAACTGAACTGCTGATATTCCTGGCAGCAGTTTTCACAAATCTCGGTATGTATCAGGCGCTGAGGCTTTACCTTCCGGATGAAGTTGACCAGGTTGCGCTGCACCTTTTCCTTCCTTTCGCCGTTACCCTGACCATAGGTTTCACCCTGCGCAGTTTTGGCAGCAGTGACAATGGATGGATGCTGCTGCTTGTCACCGCTGTTTTGCTTTACCTTGTGATGTATTTTGAATATGTTTCCTGTGATCCTGCTTCGGTATTTCGTCCGCTCTCCATCATCGTGCTTGACAGCCTGTGCTATGCCGTATTTTTGCTGTTCATGATCGCACTGCGGGCAAATATATCCCGTCTGGTTCTTTCTCTGCCGGCGGCATTCATCCTCTGCCTGATCGTGAGCCTGAAAATTTATTCATTTCATATCATTGGCAGCAGTGTTCCGCTCTTATCCTTTGTGACAGGAATGGTTATTGTCTTTGCAGAAACAGGTTTACATTATATGCCAATTAATATTGTTTCTTACGGAACTCTTACGTTTCTCTGGTATTATACAGTTACGAGCTTCTTCATCAGCTCGGATCGGAATGAATCATTCCGCCTTCTGCGCAGAAGGCTCCTGCCGGCCTGGCTCCTGGCTTTGATCGTCCTGGTTTATTCCGTGGTTGGATTGTAAAAATGGAGATTTGACGAATATGACAATTTCACATTTTCTTTATTGGATCGCTGCTTACCTTGTCGGAGCAATTCCGTTCGGATGGATCATAGTAAAAATATTGAAAAATAAAGATATACGCTATATTGCCTCCGGGCGGATGGGAATGTCTAACGTGATGCGTGTTGCCGGGACGTTTTGGGGGATTGTTACGGCGGTGCTGGATGTTTTGAAAGGATCGGCAGCTGTTCATATGGCTTCCCTTTTTGTTCCGGAACCGCAGCCCTGGATGACCTCCATCGGAGGGATTTTAGCCGTTTTGGGACATATCTATTCCATCTTCCTGGTGGAAAAAAGGCGTGACGGCAGGTATTATTTCCGCGGAGGAGCCGGCGGTCTGACTTCAGCCGGTGCGGCAGTAGCGCTTTGGAAAGGCTTCTGGATCGCCATGCCGCTGCCCTGTCTGCTGATCTACCTCTTTACCGGTTATGCTTCCGTGACAGTAGCCTGCTTCAACATCTTCGGCTTTATCGGGTTTTTTGTAGGAGCTCTTCTCGGAAAGTGTTCCTGGTGGTACCTTCTTTATGCAGTCTGCGCGGAAATTCTGGTTTTGGATTCCCTGCGCCCCAATTTCAAGCGCCTGCGGAGAGGCGATGAACGGAAATCTTCCCTGCGGATTCGCTGGAGGAAAGAAGACCGAGAGAATAAATAAGATTAAACAAAAGAGGCTGCGATTGCAGCCTCTTTTGTTTAATCCTCATCGTCATCATCACCGTAACCATCGTCCCAATCTTCTTCGTCATAATTGTCGTCGATATCATCCTCAAAATTTTGTGCGTTCAGATCATTGGGATCAAGGTAGGCCAGGTTGTCGAAATCGTCATCTTCCGGTTCCGGTTCATATTCATCTTCAGTCGGGAAGCCATATTGGGCAATGACCTGTTTATAGATCCATATCAAATTCCGCTTGTGAAGGTTTTCAGCCAGACCACCGAGATATACACGGCTTTTCCCGCAGTCTTCCACATGGATGTTTGAAAGGTATTCACCGGGATTTCGTTTGATTCGTGCTTTTTCTCCAACCTCTTTCAGTTTGGTAAGGTAGGTAATGTTTTCGTGCATCGCCTCATCAATTTCACCGCGCAGGATGATGTCGCCATGGCCTTGAACAATGTTTTCAAGTCCGAGTGAATTGATTTTTTTGTAGGTTTCGAGGGTTTGAACGTAATTTCCTTCATAAAGGGCCGGAATCGGCATGAATGAATCTCCGGCAAACAGGATCCGGTCTTCTTCAACGAAAACTGATATGCCGTCATCAGTATGTCCGGGGGTGAGCATAATGATCAGATTTTTCTTCCCGACTTTCAGCGTGATCTCACCGTCATCAAAGGTCAAATGGGGCAGCACGATGTGCGAATCTGCAAATGCAGGGTTCTCCGCCTTTGTGGCTTCCAGCGCAGCTCTGCCGGATGTGGCCAGGTATTGCGCGCATTTTGTGTGTGCGATGATGGTCGCTTCGGGAAAAAAACAGTTGCCCCATGCGTGATCGGCATGGGAATGTGTATCTATCAAATAGCGAACGGGAACCTTCAATTCATTGTCTATGAATTCCCGCATCGCGAGGGTTTCTTCAGGCAGAGCCAGCGTATCCACAACAATAGCCCATTGAGGACCGACAATAACTCCTGCGGTAACTTGTGCATAAAGCTCACTTTGCAGCCAATACACATTTTCAGAAATCCGCTCTTTTTGCATTATTAATCTCCGTACTCGCAATCGGTATAAAAACCGCTTTCGTAAAAAACATGATATAGGATAGCACAAATGATGAAAAAATGCAAAAAATAGTGATGGTGAAAATTGAAACAAAAAAACCGCTTTTCAGCGGTTTCAGCACCTCCAGAGAGATTCGAACTCTCGTTTTAACCTTGAAAGGGTTGCGTCCTGGTCCCCTAGACGATGGAGGCTCAATTTGTATAATTGACATCACTTTTCAGTGATTCAGCACCTCCAGAGAGATTCGAACTCTCGTTTTAACCTTGAAAGGGTTGCGTCCTGGTCCCCTAGACGATGGAGGCGTAAAACTTAACGGTCAATATGATAACAGAAGAAAAAAAGAACGTCAAGTGATTTTGGAAAAATTATGATTTTTCTTTCGATAAAATAATTCTTCGCGCTACGGCAATCATAATGTATAATTGAAAGCAATTAAGATGTACTTATTCTGACAGACAAGAGGTGAATCAATGGGTGGTCTTTTTCAAAAATTGAATCGGTCAAAAATATTTCGGGATTTGAATGAGCAGGAATTTTCCTGGGTGCTTTATGACGTAGGCAACTCTGCTTATACCATGCTGGCCTGTTCACTGATCCCGATCTGGTTCAAAAACATCGCCATCGGGACAAATCCCGGTCAGATCAGCGGTGATAATGCAACGGCATATTATTCACTGGCAATTTCCATCACAACCATTATCGTTGCACTGCTCGGTCCTGTCATCGGGACGCTTGCCGACCATAAGGACAGAAGAAAAGCGCTTTTCAACACGGTTGTTGCCTGCGGTGTGATCCTGTGCATTGTCAACGGTTTTGTCAACGCCTGGCTCTGGTTCCTGATCATCTTCGTATTGACAAGAATTTTTTATACGTCAGCCAATATGATCTATGACTCCATGTTGAATGATGTGACGACGGAAGAACGGGCTGATCAGGTTTCCTCCTACGGCTATGCGTGGGGATATATCGGTTCCTGCATTCCCTTCCTCGTGGCGCTGATCGCCTATGTGATGGGGCCGGATATGCTGGGGAAGATATCCGAAAGCCTGAGCAAGATCATCGGCTTCGGTGTGACGGCCCTCTGGTGGGCGTTCGTGACACTCCCTTTGCTGAAGAATTACAAGCAGAAGAATTTTGTGGATGCCAAAGTTGTCACGGTGGCCTCGGTTTTCAAAAAGATATTCGGTACCTTCGGAAACATTTTCAAAAAAGACAAAAAGGTGCTTTTCTTCCTCATCGCCTTCTTCCTTTATATTGACGGCGTCGGCACTATCATCGATAACTGCATTAATATCGGTACCGATCTCGGGCTCCCGACGGTCGGACAGGTCGTGTTCCTGCTGGCTACACAGGTCGTTGCCTGGGTCGGCTCTTTGGTGTTTGCCAAACTTTCGAAAAAATATGATACGGTTCGGCTGATCCTGGTTTGCATTTTCGGCTACTTCTGCGTCTGTCTTTACGCGCTTACGCTCAAGACCCTGCTGCACTTCGGGATCCTGGCTTTCGGTGTCGGCTGCTTCCAGGGGTCAATCCAGTCCCTGAGCCGCTCTTATTTTGCCAAGATCATCCCGGCGGAAAACTCCTCCGAATATTTCGGGATTTATGACATTTTCAGCAAAGGCGCATCCTTCCTCGGGTCTGCGCTGATCGCCGCAGTCAAGCTGGCCGGCGGGACGATCAACGTGGCTGTGGCTTCCATGGCGATCTTCTTTGCGCTTGGTTTTGTTTTCCTGCTGATCGCCGATAAACAACCTGCGATCCGATAGAGAAATTTTAATAGAGTATAATTAAATTAATAATAAAGCACACGGAGACAGCTCTGGCGCTGCGACGAAGCTCGCACAACAGGGCTGTATCCAGTGATGCGTCATAAGAATAAAAATCTTTCTGATTCAGAAAGAAAAATCGAGAATGGAGTGTATCGTTATGGAAATGAAATTTTATCGCTGTGCTCATTGCGGTCAGATGGTCGCCATGGTGAAGAAAGCTGCCTGTCCCATTATGTGCTGCGGTGAACCGATGAAGGAAATCATCCCCGGCACTACGGAAGCAGCTGCGGAAAAACACATTCCGGTCGTTGAGATGGAAGGCAATAAAGTCACTGTCAAAGTCGGGTCCGTTGCTCACCCCATGCTGCCGGAACATTATATTGAATGGATCGCCATTCAGACAAAGCAGGGCAACCAGCGCAAGGCTTTGAACCCGGGGGATGAACCGAAGGCCTGCTTCATGCTCTGCGAAGGCGATGAAGTGGAAGCTGCCTATGCTTACTGCAATCTCCACAGCCTGTGGAAGCGCTAAGTATCAGCTATCAGGTGTCAGGTGTCAGGTATCAAGTGATAGGTGTTAGAATATCAGTAATTCCGAAACCTGATACCCGAAACCCGGAACCTGGAATCTAAAAAAGGAGAAATCATGAAATACGTATGCCAGATTTGCGGTCATGTTTATGACGAAGAAGTAGAAGGCGTGAAATTCGCCGATCTGCCGGAAGATTGGGTCTGCCCCCTGTGCGGTGTGGATAAATCAAACTTCGAACCCGAAGCATAAAATTTGTCCGGGTTCAACAAACAAGAGAAAAACCACCGGAAACGGTGGTTTTTCTTTTAGTTTTCGAAAATTATAAAAGTTGGAAATTAAGAATTAAGAGTTAAGAATTAAGAGTTAAAGTTAATTATCAGGATGCGGCTTATCCGTACCTTCATTAACTCTTAACTCTTAATTCTTAACTCCTTGTTCCTTGCTTCTTGTGCGCACATGAGGACAGTTCTTGCGTGTCGGCTGGACGACAGCGCAATAACCGTCCCCGTGTGCTTGCTTTATGGAGGAGAGGCGTATTCCGGTACGACCCATTTCATAAGGTTGGGGTCGGAGAAGAGTACGGCCATGTCCTGCATCCAGTACTGATTGCCTATAGGCAGGGGCTGTTCATCGCTCTCATCTTCATCCTCATCTGTATATTCTGTGGGTGTATCATTTTCTGAGAGCTCAGCTTCGTCTGACGGAGCGATTGTCTCAGCACTCACCGGGATTTGTTCTGGGTCT
Organism: Flexilinea sp.; assembly: GCA_017432685.1. Lineage (GTDB taxonomy): Bacteria > Chloroflexota > Anaerolineae > Anaerolineales > Anaerolineaceae > Flexilinea. The sequence continues at coordinate 32,995 of JAFRIR010000071.1, forward strand.
GCCGGAGCGGGTGTATCCTCGTGAGGCAGAGTTTGTGCAGTGGCTTCAGCAATTTCTTCGACTGATTCCGGCACAACTTCCTGTGCGGCTTCGGCAATGGAATCCCGCACCGCGGCCTTGTCGACCGGCAGAGCACACCCGCTGTCACGGAGCGGAGCAGCATTCTTTTCCGCTTTTTCGTTTGGCTGTTCGGTGGATGAAACTTCTTTTTTCAGCTCTTCAGCCTTGTCCGTCAGGTCCACTTTGAGGAGTCCGGATTTAATTTTTTCGATTTTTTCGGCTGTGGCGAGCAGACGCTTGTCCAGCGCGGACCAGCGAAGGGAGAGGTTCAGCGCCATTCTGTTATAACGCAGTACAGAGGAAGATTCCATGTAAGAAGCAAAACATTTCCTCAGGTTGAAAGCGGTCCATTCCCGCAGGTGATCGATCGTAAGCCTGTTCAGAAGCTGGTCCATGGAAGAAGAGTTTTCACCCTGCTGTTCGATCACGGCTTTGGTGATGCATACGGAACCGAGCTGACTGACGATCTTTTCCATATCAGCAGACATCTGGTAGAACAAAGGGGAATGACGGTTGAGACTGCGGAGCTGTTTAAAAATATCACAGGCCTCAGAATCAAGCATCATCGCCTTTTCGAGAAAAGAGGCGGGTTCCGTGCTGAAGCAATCAAAGGGTTCAAAGGGATAGCCGTATGCGTCTTTGTCCGGCATTTTTGCGGCATTCTTTTTTTGATCCATCATCAGGTCCTGCATATTGAACATCATGTTCATGATGTTGGCGGTCAGGTCTTCCATTTTTGCACGTACCTCCTTTCTGTTCTCAAATATAGTTCTATGATAACAGCAGATTTCTATTTGTCAAGGGTATAGTAATAAAATTCTAATATTTATGTGACAATTGTCATTTTTCTCTCACACACGGGGACGGGTCTCTGTGCCGTCGGAACGATGACCTGTTATTCTCTTCATCGGTACTGAGACCTGTCCACTGTGTGGACTCGGCGGCCAATGTTAACAAAAGGAACACCTGATCGTGTTAACAGGCAGTTGGATTCTGCTGATCAGCCGGTCTTCTTGCCCCGCTGAACGCTCCTTCCGCACAGGTGACAGGTCTGTGTGCCGAACAAGGCTCGTTTTAATCAATGTCACGACGGCACGCAGACCTGTCCCCATGTGCTGCTCTGTTGGAATATCACATGAATTGGTTGACAGAAACGCGGGCGGTAGAATAAAATATGATTTTAATCGCGAAAGGGATAATGCCTTATCCTGAAGAAACCGGGGACTCAGCTCCCGGTGAATAGATGTGGCAACAAGGAAAATCTTGTCCTCTGACTGCGGTCAGGGGACGGTTTTCATTAAATAAATATGTAACTTTTATTCAGAAGGGAATGACGCATCACGAGTACAGCCCTGCTGTGTCGGCTTCGCGGCAGCATCAGATCAGTCTCCGTGTGCTCTGTTCTGAATAGATACAAAGGAGTAAAAACATGGTAATTACGGATTTTCTGGAGCGAAATGCAAGACTTTACGGCAGTGAAATTGCTCTCGTTGAAATCAACCCGTCAGAAGACAGGGATCGGGCAACTACCTGGCGGGAGGCGAATCTGGTTGAAGCCGCCAGCCCGGACGCTCCCTACCGACGGGAAATGAGCTGGCTGGACTTTGACCGCCGGGCGAACCGCTTTGCAAATTTACTGCTGAGCCGAGGAACAAAACGGGGAACAAAAGTCGGCATTCTGATGATGAACTGTCTGGAATACCTGCCGATTTATTTTGGGATCCTGAAAGCCGGATGCCTTGCTGTACCGATGAACTTCCGTTATTCGTCCGATGAGATCCAATACTGCCTTTACCTTGCCGATGTTGAGATCCTGGTTTTCGGGCCGGAATTTGTCAGCCGGATGAATGAAATCGTGAATGATATCCCAAAGACAAAGTCGTTGTTCTTTGTGGGGAAAAACGGACCGGATTATTCGGAAGACTGTATTACTCTGATGGGGTTTTGCTCTACAATGGCGCCTCCGGTCGCACTGGAAGAGGACGATCTGGCTGCGATTTACTTTTCCTCCGGTACCACCGGTTTCCCGAAAGCGATCCTGCATCGGCACAAGGCGCTCCTTTGTTCCTGTATGACCGAACAGAAACATCATGGACAAACGAGAGATGATGTGTTCCTGTGCATCCCACCGCTTTATCATACCGGGGCAAAGATGCACTGGTTCGGCAGCCTGATTTCCGGATCCAAGGCTGTTCTGCTGCGCGGGAACAAACCGAAGTGGATCCTGCGGGCAGTGACGGAAGAGAAATGCACGATCGTTTGGCTGCTGGTTCCCTGGGCACAGGATATTCTGGATGCGATCGACCGCGGTGATGTGGATTTGAATCATTATATGCTGGAACAGTGGCGCCTGATGCACATTGGCGCCCAGCCGGTCCCTCCGAGCCTGATCAACCGCTGGAAGAAGGTCTTCCCGCATCATGAATATGATACGAATTATGGTCTGTCTGAATCCATTGGCCCCGGCTGTGTCCATCTGGGCGTCGAAAATATCCGCAAAGTCGGCGCCATCGGTGTCCCGGGTTATTTATGGGAAGCCAAAGTTGTGGACACGAAAGGTGAACCGGTGCAGGGCGATGAGGTCGGAGAACTGGCTGTGAAAGGTCCGGGAGTCATGCTGTGTTACTATAAAAATCCGGAAGCGACTGCTGAGATATTGAAAGGCGAGTGGCTCTATACCGGCGATATGGCAAAGGTGGATGAGGATGGCTTCATCTGGCTGGTAGACCGCAAAAAAGACGTGATCATCACCGGCGGTGAAAACCTTTATCCGGTTCAGATCGAAGATTACCTGCGTGCTTATGATAAGATCAAGGACGTTGCGGTTATCGGGCTGCCTGACCAGCGCCTGGGCGAGATCGCGGCGGCAATCATCGAAATCAAGCCGGACATGACTTGTACCGAGGAAGAAATCACTAATTTCTGCCTGAATCTCCCCCGTTACAAAAGACCGCGTAAAATTATATTCGACAAAGTTCCCCGGAACCCAACCGGGAAAATTGAAAAACCCGCACTGAGAGAAAAGTACTGCAAAGGTCGTTTGGTTGAAGTCCAGATCAACAGCTGAGACAGAAATAACGGTTCCTTTGAAAAGAGGTTGAGATGAAAAAATTACTATTGGGTAACGAAGCTGTGGCAAGAGGTCTTTATGAGGCCGGCTGTGGTTTCGTGTCCTCCTATCCGGGTACCCCGAGCACCGAAATTACGGAAGCAGCAGCAAAATATGATGAGATCTACGCGGAATGGGCTCCCAACGAAAAGGTCGCTATGGAAGCGGCTTTCGGAGCCAGTCTTGCCGGGACCCGCAGCTTCTGCGGGATGAAGCATGTAGGGCTGAACGTGGCGGCCGATCCGTTGTTTACATTGTCCTATACCGGTGTGAATGCCGGGATGATCATTGCCGTCGCGGATGATGCCGGGATGCATTCCTCTCAAAATGAGCAGGATTCCCGTCATTACGCTATAGCAGCCAAGCTGCCGATGTTTGAGCCGTCCGATTCTGCCGAAGCGCTGGAATTCACAAAACTGGCCTATGAAATCTCGGAAGAATATGATACCCCGGCGCTGATGAAGATGTGCACCCGGGTGGCACATTCACAAAGTGTTGTAGAGATGGGCGAACGGACCGAACTTGCGCGCAAGCCTTACGAAAAAAATGTGATGAAGTGGGTCATGATGCCCGGAATGGCGAAAAAACGCCATCCTGTCGTCGAAGAACGGACCCGGAAGCTGATTGAATTTGCTGAAAACTCGCCCGTGAACCGCGTGGAAAAGGGCAGCGATCACAGCATGGGGATCATCACATCCTCGACCTCTTATCAATATGTCAAGGAAGTCTGCGGGGACAAATACCCGGTTCTGAAGATCGGCATGATCAATCCGCTGCCGGAGAAGCTGATCCTGGATTTTGCAAAGGATGTGGATAAACTGGTCGTTGTGGAGGAACTTGACGGAATTATTGAGACGCACTGCCGTTCACTCGGTCTGGATGTCTGCGGCAAGGAAGTGTTCCCGCTCATCGACGAGTTCAGTCAGAACCTGGTGGCGGAAAAACTGGGACAGAACAAGCATGAAGGGCGGAAGCTTGATGAAATGCTTCCGGCCCGTCCTCCGGTGATGTGTGCCGGATGTCCGCATCGCGGGCTGTTTTATACACTGAAGAAAATGAATCTGACCGTGCTCGGCGATATCGGCTGTTACACACTCGGTGCTGCCGCCCCCCTTTCCGCGATTGATACCACGATCTGCATGGGCGCGTCTGTCTCCGGTATCCACGGATATAACAAGGCTTCAAACGAAGAAAATGCCGGGAAGACGGTCGCTGTGATCGGTGATTCCACCTTTATGCACTCCGGTGTGACCGGTTTGATCAACATTGCTTATAACGAGTCCAATTCCACGGTCATCATCCTGGATAATTCCATCACCGGCATGACCGGTCACCAGCAAAACCCGACCACCGGTATCAACCTGAAGGGCGACCCGGCCGGGAAGATCAACCTGGAAAAACTGTGCGAGTCCATCGGCATTCAGAGCATCCGCGTGGTCGATCCATATAATTTGAAGCAATGCGAAGATGCTATCAAAGAGGAACTGGCGAAGGACTGTGCCTCCGTGATCATTTCCCGCCGTCCCTGTGCGCTGCTGAAATATGTCAAACACCCGGGTCCGATCAGCGTGAACCGTGAGAAATGCGTGGGCTGCAAATCCTGTATGAAAGTCGGATGTCCCGCCATCAGCATGAAAGACGGCAAGGCAATCATTGACAATACGCTCTGTACAGGCTGCCGTGTCTGTACACAGCTGTGCAAAGTAAACGCAATCGGCTGAGAGGAGATTGAAAGATGGAAACAAAAAACATCATGATCGTTGGTGTCGGCGGGCAGGGAACCTTACTTGCCAGCAAGCTCCTCGGCCGGCTGCTGCTGACCCGGAATTATGACATCAAAGTCAGCGAAGTTCACGGGATGAGCCAGCGCGGCGGCTCCGTTGTGACTTATGTACGTTATGGAGACAAGGTCTATTCCCCCATCATTGATAAAGGGGAGGCAGACTTTATTCTCTCTTTTGAACTGCTGGAAGCGGCGCGTTCCGCTGAATGGCTGCGTCCGGAGGGAACTATTATTACCAACACACAGCAGGTCAATCCGATGCCGGTGATTACAGGCGCTGCGTCTTACCCGGAAGACCTTTTGGGAAAACTTGAAAAATTGGGGTTGAAGGTCGATGCGTTGGATGCTTTGTCACTTGCTCAGGAGGCAGGTTCATCGAAAGCGGTGAACTTGGTGCTGTTGGGCAGACTGTCGAATTATTTCAGTGATTTTACGGAAGAGGAGTGGATGTCAGCAATTGAACAGAGCGTACCGGAAAAATTCCTGGAGATGAATAAAAAAGCGTTCCATCTGGGGCGTATGGCTTAGGAGTTATTTTTATTTTTTATGAGTGGTAAGTATTTTCAACCAGAAATTGAATGTGCCGACCCAGCCGAGATCAAAAAGATCCAGAGTGAAAAACTGGTGAAGCAGGTTCGGCATGTTTGGGATAATGTTCCATACTATCGTGCTAAAATGGAGGCCAAAGGTGTTACCCCGGATGATATCCATGGGGTCGAAGATTTGTATAAACTGCCTTTCCTTTCAAAAGATGATTTACGGGAATCCTATCCCTACGGTTTGATGGGATGTTCCCGTGAAGAAGTGGTTCGCATTCATTCGACTTCCGGCACTACCGGAAAACGGGTAATTGCGTATTATACGCAGGAAGACCTTGATATCTGGTCGGACTGCACAGCCCGTGCTATCGTCGCCGCTGGAGGCGATAAGACGGATGTGGTTCAGGTCAGCTATGGATACGGGCTGTTTACCGGTGGTTTTGGACTGAACGATGGGTCCAATAAAGTTGGGTGTATGACCCTGCCGATGTCCTCCGGGAATACGGAACGGCAGCTTCAGTTTATGGTGGATCTGGGATCAACGATCCTTTGCTGTACCCCTTCCTATGCGGCTTACCTGGGAGAATCGATCAAAGAAGCAGGTCTGAGTGATAAAATCCACCTGAAAGCCGGTATTTTCGGCGCGGAAGCATGGAGTGAAGAAATGCGCCGTGACATCGAAAAATCACTCGGACTCAAAGCTTATGATATTTATGGCCTGACAGAACTGACCGGTCCCGGTGTTGCATACGAATGTGAAGCACAGCACGGGATGCATATCAATGAAGATCACTTCATTGCGGAAATCATTGATCCTGATACGGAAGAAGTTCTTCCGGAAGGAACGGTCGGAGAACTGGTTTTCACTTCTTTGGATAAGAAAGGTTTTCCAATGCTCCGCTATCGGACTCATGATATCTGTGTTCTGAATCGTGAAAAGTGTTCCTGCGGACGAACGTTCATCAAGATGGCGAAACCTATGGGACGCTCTGATGATATGCTCATCATCAAGGGTGTGAACGTCTTCCCGTCCCAGATCGAGGCGGTTTTGCTTGAGGAAGGATTCCCGGCAAACTATCAGATCATCGTTGACCGCGTCAACAATTCCGATACACTGGAAGTCCAGGTGGAAATGACACCGGAACTGTTCTCGGACAATCTGGGTAAGATCAGCGACGTCGAGAAACAGCTGATCGGTTCGCTGAAGGCCATGCTGGGTATTTATGCGAAGGTCCGTCTGGTGGCTCCGAAATCGATCACACGAAGTGAAGGCAAGGCCGTCCGGGTGATCGACAAGCGTAAGATTTAACAGGAGAAAACATCCATGGAAATTTATCAGGTTTCTGTGTTTTTGGAAAACCAGGCCGGGAAGCTTTCTGAAGTGACCAACCTGCTTGCGGAAAATGGAATCGATCTCCGTGCTATCAACATTGCAGAATCTTCCGATTACGGTGTGCTGCGGGTGATCACCAGCGATTCGAACAGGGCGGTCGAGATTCTGCGGGAACACGGCTTTATCGTGAACTGCACAGCAGTTTTGGGCGTCAGTGTACCGGACCGTCCGGGTGGGCTGGCTCATCTGCTGCGGCAGCTGGCGGAAGAGAAATTTGACGTGGAATATATGTATTCCGTTTTTGGTCAGGCTAACGGTCTTGCTTACATGATTTTGCGTGTAGATAATATCGATACTGTACGTGCTGCACTTGAAAAGGACGGCATCCATACCGCGGATTGTGTGGAGTTGGGAATTAAATAGTTGCCGGCTGCTGGTTGCCAGTTTCCGGTATCATAGAAAGGGGTACCTACCAAATGAAAGAAATGAGCAGGCGCAATGCCTTGTTTACGGATTCCATTATCCGTCGTATGACCAGAATATCCATCGCGAACAACGCGATCAACCTTTCCCAGGGATTCCCGGATTTTGATCCTCCGAAGGAAATGACCGACCGGCTTGCCGAAGTCAGCGCTTTGGGACCGCATCAGTACCCGATCACCATGGGCGCCCCGAACTTCCGTCAGGCGCTTTGTGACAAGTGCGGCCATTTTATGGGGATGAAGTTCGATCCGGACAAAGAAGTTGTGGTGACGATCGGTTCCACGGAAGCCATGGTTGATACCATTTTCGCATTGACCAATCCCGGAGACAAGATCATTATCTTCTCCCCTTATTTTGAAAATTACAAGGCTCAGACGATCTTTGCCGACTGTGAACCGATCTTTGTGCCGCTGATCCCGCCTACCTATCATTTCGATCCGGCTGTTTTGGAAGATGCGTTCAAGCAGGATCCGAAAGCGATTTTGATCTGCAATCCGTCGAACCCGTCCGGAAAAGTCTTCACCATGGAAGAACTGACCTTCATTGCTGACCTGTGCAAGAAGTATGACGTCTATGCCATTATGGACGAGCCGTATGAGCACATCGTTTATGATGACAACAAACATATTTACATGGCCAGCCTGCCAGGGATGTATGAACGGACTGTCTCGTGCTCCAGCCTTTCCAAGACTTATTCCATCACCGGATGGCGTCTTGGCTATGCGATTGCACCGGAACCGATCATGGAACGGATCAAACAGTATCATGACTTCAATACGGTCGGTGCAGCCTCTCCGTTGATGGAAGCCGCCTGTGTCGGTCTGCGCTTCCCTGACAGCTATTATGTGGAATTCCAGGCACATTACGCCCATATGAAGGATATCTTCTGTGGCGGTATGCGGAACATCGGTATCCCCTTCACGGAACCGCAGGGTACCTATTTCGTGCTGGCTGACATCCGTCCGTATATGAAACCCGGACAGAATGATGTGGACTTTTGTGTGGAAATGACCAAAAAGATCGGTGTCGCAGCCGTTCCGGGCAGCTCCTTCTTCAAGGAAGGCGGGGAAGGTATCATCCGTCTGCATTATGCCAAGAAGGATGAAACGCTGATCGCGGCGTTGGACAGGCTCTCCAACATTAAAAAGATGCTGGACTAAAAGCTGAAGCACAACGAGACTGTATTTTTGCTGCTGCGCAGCCAGCACAAAAAGGCTGTATCGGTGGTGCACTCTTTAGATAACCGGATAGTTTCGAAATTGAAGCTATCCTGTTTTTTTATCCCGTAAAATAGTTGAAACAGAAGTCTGCGAGGTTCTTCCCGCCCGGCGCTGCAAGGTACCAGCAGGTGACCCAGCGGTCATGGTCCTCAAAGATCTCCATCGGCATGGTTACGGTCGTTGTCTCACCCGGACCAACGCTGCCGGAGAGCGGAAAGGAATTTGCATGCATCCAGTTATAGCCGGAATAAAAAACCAGAGCATAGGAACTGTCCCAGGATTCCGAACCATTGTTGATGAAAGTCGCACTGAGGCTTTCATAGTGGTCATATGCCTGGAAGCTGTGTCCGGAAGCGGGATTAGTAGAGACAAGGTCAGCTGACAGTTCAGCGCTTATATACCGTGTCGGTGCAGAGCCCTCGGTCTTGTAAAAGGGATGGGAAACGTCGAACTGTGATCCGCTGCCGGTGCTGGCAGCCTGGACGGTTTGTCCGCTATTGACGCCGGAACCATGGTTGTAGCAGAAATCGTAAATTGATTCAGACGCTGTGTTTTTCAGCATCCAGCAGGCTTTCCATGAGGTGCTGCTGCTTTTGATCGGGATCTCAAAAGAAGCCTGTTCCCCCGGAGATACGGTTTTTGAAAGCATGACTTTTGAGTCCTTAGCAGGATTTTCGCCGGCATAGAATTCAAGATAGTAATCACCTGTCCAAACGGAATCACCGCTGTTTTTGAATGCAGCATAAAGCGTATCGAGCGCGTCTGTCGAATATTCAGCAGGAGAGAAATAAAGCCATTCCGCCCGGTCATTGCCTCCGTTGAGGGCCGGTACGTTTCCTTGTACTGAAGTAACGGTTGAAGACGGAGATGAAGAAAAAGCTTCCTCAAAATTGATGGCCTTTATCAGCTGCGGTGTCGCGGTAGGTTTTACTGTTTGAATGCTTGTTTGTACTGTCTCTGCATTTGATGCGGCGGGTGATAAGTTCAGATCCCATAAAAATCCAACGGGAGAACCGGACGTTTGCTCCCTTTCTGCAGTCTGAGACGGCATGTTGCACGCACTCAGAAAAAGGAACAGCAGAATGAAGGCGTAATATCGATTATTTCGCATAAAGACGATCGTAAATTTTAGTGTTGCGGTAGATGTTTTGAACGTAATTCCTTGTTTCCTGGAAGCGAATGATCTCAAAGAAGAGGTCCGGATCGTTAGTTGAGAGGTTCAGCCATTTTTGTGTATTTCCGGAACCGGCATTGTAGGAAGCCAGCATCGCTGCCGAGTTATAGTTGAAGTAGGTATAGACCCGTTTCAGGTATTGAGCGCCGAAATTGACCGAAACCGGCACCCGGTTCAGGTCTGATTCCGTGTAATTGGGCGGCCAATGCAGCGTTTTGGCAATCTCCGCCCCGGTTTCAGGCATGATCTGCATCAATCCTCTGGCGCCTGCCGATGAGGTTACCCATGGGTTATACATGCTCTCCTGCTTCATTAATGCGTATAGTATAAAAGGTGAGATGTCATAGATTTCGCAGGCGTCCTTTGTATAGTCTTGATACCAGGTCCCGAAGCGGATATGGTTGAAATAGTTGGGGACCTCCATTGTCCGGTCATCTTCATAAAGTCCTGCCGCAGTGAGGATCTGGCGGCTGGTGTAAGCACATACATTATAAATTTTCAGCTTTATCATTTCATCGAGAAAAACATAGGAGGACTTAGGTTGTTCCATCAGTTTTTCCTGAAGTGTTTCGAAGCTGAGGGCTGCCTGGTAATAATCACCCATGGCATAATATTCCAGCCCTTCCAGATAATCAGGGTCGTCTTTATAATCTGAATTGTCGCTCAGATCCTCCGGGTCCAACCCGAAGGTCAGCATCATCCATTGATCGGCGACCTGCCGCTCGGATTCAAGGTCAACATTGAGTTCATAATTTGCGGAGCTTGAGAGATAAGGCTTCCCCGCTGCCAGTTCAGCCGCGCGAAGGGAATAGTAACCGGTTTTGGATTGTTCTGCGGCACGGTCAAGATATTTTTCCTTGTTATAGGTATCACCTCGTTTCTGATAAATTTTCGCGATCCAGAAGTTTGCCTGTGCCTGGTCTTCCGGTATCCCGCTGACGAGCAGCAGCCGGTTCAGATAGGCCATAGACGCCTCGTAATCACCGGTGCGGTAGGTGCAGATCGCGGCGTTGAAAAGGGCTTTTTTGCTGTTTTCATATAAGGGATATTCATCGATGAGCCTTGCCCAGGTCTTAGCCGCATCGGTCAGATAATTTCCGCGTTCCAAAATGCGTCCGGCTTCGTATAAGAAAGAGGCGGAATCTGCCTGGTCCGGGTGTTTCCTGACATATTCAGTCAGTGTGGCTGCTGCGGGACGATAACGCTCCAGATAAGTCCATTGCACATAGGCTTTTTCGTCCCAGGCTGAAACGTAATAACGGTTATCCGGGTAATCTTCAATTAGTTTCGTATAGGAAGTGATTGCGCCTTCGTAGTCTGCCAGGTTCATTTGGCACAAACCGATGAAATACCAGGAGGAACCGTCATTTCCCGGTTCGTTTTTGACATATCTTCGGAACGCGTCATTTGCGAGCGCATATTGTCCTACGTAATAATTGATCAGCCCGCGCTGGTATTCATTGACGTTCTGGGAATGATCGATGAGCCAGAGCAGCATCAGGTAACTGTAATAACTGCGGGGGAAACTGTTTACGCCATCCTGAAAACGGGCGGTAGTCTGGTCTGTCAGGTCCATCGCTTCATAGGCAGTGCCAAGGTAGTAGTCCGATGCAGCTTTGATGTTCTCATCGGCGGAGTTGTTATATAAGTCTGTCAGCAGGTCGACCGCTTCATCCGGTTTTCCTTCTGCAACGAAAGATGCTGCATAATCCAGTTTGACATATTCATTCAGTATGGACTGGTCATGTTCCTCTGCCCTGTTCACATATCTGCGGAACATATCATAGTCTTCCAGTTTCTGATAGGCATATGCGATCTGAAGATAGGTTTTTGCAAGGAGTGGCGTGTCCGGTTTGTAGGCGATATATTTATCCAGACTGTCTATCTGCCTGTCAATAGCTCCGGCCTCTGAAGCGCATTGCGCATGCAGATAGTTTGCTTTTGCCAGAATTGCCGCGGGACGTTCTCTTGAGTCGATGAGCGTTTTCGTCAGTTCATCCATGACGGACATGCATTTGTCATAATCTTCGCGCAGGTAACTGAGTTCCAGCATATCGGTCTGGGCACGGATGAGCTCGATATCATTTTTTGCGTCGTTGATCCGGCTTCTGATGTTGTAATCCGCAAGGTCGTAGTCGCCGAACATCAGCATATCAAGGCTTTCAACGGAGACAAAGGGTGTCGGCGTGAGTGTGGGCGTTGCGGTAGGAATGAGCGTGGGTGTGGCGGTGGGAGGCTCCGGTGTGTTTGTCATGGTGGGCGAAACCAGCATATGCGAAAGGATCTCATTGCGCCGTGCGTCACATGCGCAGAGAATCATCAGAGAAAAAATGATCAGGAGTATAATTCCGGGCAGTTTCTTCATACTATATCAAAATTTGCGTTAAGCCTGTCTGCCGTGAGTTCTTCGGAGCTCATCAGATAAGTGCACATCTAAAAAGTCATAGAATTGTGTCCTCATTCACAGTTGCTTCTTTATGGCGCGGGATTCAGATTGTATTTGCGTTGGAAAATAACTTCCCCGCGCCATGGTCTTCGGGGGCTATGCAGCCCCCATACCCCCGCTTAAGCGTTTTTAGAAGTGCCCATACTCATTTCATTATATTCGATAATTTTGCAAAAAATCATAAATCAAATAAATTGCTCAAAGGGTAAAAAGCGCAGGTGCAGAAAACCAATCAGGGAAATCTGCAATAAAGAGCAGGATAGTCCGTACAACAACAGATCAGGATCGGCAATCGTTTTGCTGCGCCATAATGAGTAACATTTTTGTAAAATTGCGTATAGTAAAGCAAGGAATGATAAAGCGGTAAAGCTGAGAACGATCCGGGACAGGAGTGAGATGGAATAATTCTCACAGAAAATCAGCAAAAAAGACAGGCCGGCGGTCACACTGAATATGAGTATGCCGGGAATTATGTGTATTTTTGAATCTGATTTTTTTTCTTCCAGGAGATATTTAAAGATGGATGCAATCAGCTGCGCCGTACAATATCCCAGCGGGTAAGCCGAGAGAAAACGATAGCTGACCTTTTCCGGATAGACATGAATTATTGGGAATTTGGATGAGTTCAAAATGTCCAGCAGGAAAAGGATGATTGAAACTGCACAAGCCGCAAGCAGGGGGCGCGAACACAATTTATCACTCCTGCCTGTGAAGCAGGATGTCAGCAATCCGAAAAAAATCCCGAAGAACAAGCCGCTGCAGCGGTAGCAGAAGGGAAATCCGAAAGCCGGGGAGCGAGCCGGGAGCTGGTGACAGAAGGCTGCTCCCGTCAACCTGTCCGGGCTGACTTTCAGATATACGCAGAAAAAGACGAACAGGGTAGCTGCGGCAATCAGGAACAGGCAGGCAGGTCTTGAGATCTTTTTCATCGGAACCGTCAGCCTTTCGCTACATAAATCGGGTTGGAAATGATCCAGGTATAAAGCGTTCTGCGTATGGTCAATGCGCATTCGACCCGGTAATACCCGGGTTCATAGATCGTATAAGGCACCTGTTTGCATTGCTGCCATTCTTTGATCACGGCCCCGTTCCGGATCAGTCTGCAGGTACAGCTTTCGGGACAGGTGATTTTCAGCGTGATGCTGTTTTTCAAATAAATACTGTCCCCTGGATATGCGATTGCGTCTGCATTATTGCCTTCCGCGCTGAAGGAGAACCCGCGGGCATCGTGAAGTCCGTCAATTGCGAAATACAAATTGCCGCTTTTTATTTTCCTGAGAAGCAGCAGCTTATCATGGGTAAGATCCCCGTTAAGCGATTCATCGGAAATAATATGGTTGCAGACAGTCGAAAACAATTCCTGCCAGGTGTATTTTGAGGTGATATCGCGGGTACATGTCCCGGCCAGGCCTGTAAACTGTTTATCCGCTTGGAGCAGGTTGTCAAAATACCGGAGGTTTTTCTGAAGGTCATCCATCGCTGCCGTCAGTCCTCTGTGGAGCAGTTTCTGTGCGTTGAGTAATTCGATGTGCCTGAATTGTCCGTTTTCAGAGGTGTCTGTAAGAAGAATGCGGATCTCATTCTGGGGTGTGGGAATTCTGCGGTTGAATTGTTCCTTATCGGCTCCCAGTGAAAGATACGAAGAACCCTGCTCAGAAAGCGGGTCGGACAATTCTTCTCCGCAGAGCATCAGCATACGTTTTTCGGAGCGATAGTAATATTGGTCATGTCCAACAGCATAAACATTTTTATCTGTGGTGAACACAGCATCCAACCCGCAGTCCAGCGCCGCCTGAGCAATGTCATAAAAGGAACCCGGCTGAGATGAGAACTGAGATGAGAACTTTGTATAATTGTGGATGCTGCAAAGAATTTCTTCCATTTTTATCACATTCAGTCATGAATTTATTGACGAAATACTTCATAATTATTATAATTATAAAGTTGATTATGGTTAAGGAGAAACAAAATGAAAACATTTTTTAATATTGCTCTTATTATAACTTCGATTGCCGTTGTTGTTCTGGTTGTTCTGCAGAATCGTGGCGTTGGAATGGGCAGCATTGCCGGTGGCAGTGACCCCAGCACGATCTTCACCCAGCGGCGCGGTGTGGAAAAAGTTATTTTCAACCTGACAATGGTTTTCAGCATTCTGCTGGTGATCCTGGTTGTACTGAGCATCCTTCTCTTCAATTAATTCATATGATAAAAAAAGAGCGGCAACAAAAGGGCTGCTCTTTTTTGTTTTAAATAAAATTACCATTTATAATAAGCTATATTATGAAAAGATTACGTTGGCAGCTTATTACAATTTTTCTGACCGGACTGGTCGTCGGTATTCTGTTATTGACTGATTCCAGTACCGGCCCGATACAGGTTTTTGAGTCCCATCCGGCAACCGGTGGAATTTACCGAGAGGGTCTTATCGGCGAAATCCAGCGTTTGAATCCGCTGTTGAGCTGGTACAATGATGTGGACGACGATATATGCCGTTTGATTTTCAGCAGTTTGGTGACATATGATACACGGGGAAACCCGGTCGGTGATCTGGCAATCGATTGGGGTATTTCAATTGATGGAATGACCTATAATTTTGCCATCAATCCGGATGCCCAATGGCATGACGGTCAGCCGGTAACCGCTGATGATGTCATTTTCACCTATGAATTACTGAAGACCGGCAAAGGCTATGTTCCGGACGATGTCCTCAATTTCTGGAACAGCGTGAAAATCAATCCGGTTGAAACAAAATCTCTGCAGTTTGTTCTGGACGAGGCCTTTTCTCCGTTTTTGGATTATCTGAACGTGGGGATTCTTCCCCGGCATATTTACGGCGGTATGTCATTTGAGGAGATGGTCGATTCAAAAATCAATATCCAGCCGATCGGCTCCGGTCCTTTCCGTCTGAAAGAACTGGTTCAGGAGAACGGAAAAATCACGGGTGTTACGGTAGAAAACAATTCGGCATATTATGGAAAGAAACCATATCTGGATGAAATCGAATTCACCTATTTTTCTGACAGCGCCCTGGCATACCAGGCGTACCAGCAGGGACTGATCGATGGGATCAGCTATGTCTCGGGAGATATCCTGACCCGGGCGCTCGGCGATGAAGACATGAACCTGTATACGGCAAGACGCCCTGTTTTGAGTATGGTATTCTTCAACCTTGACAACCGGCAGGTTGAATTTCTGCAGTCAAAGGGAGTTCGAAATGCTCTTATGACCGGTTTAAACCGGGAAAGGATCATCAATCAGATCCTTTCCGGCCAGGCTATCATTGCGAACAGTCCGATCCTTTATGGAAATTGGGCCTATACAGCGGAAGGTGCGGTCCCTGAATATAATGCGGACAAAGCAATCGAAATGCTGATCAAAGAGGGCTTTGTTATTGCCAGTGAACAGGAACGGGTCCGGACCAAAGAAATCACCTCTGTTGACGGAAACACAGAGAGGAAAGCGCTATCATTCACCATGGTTTATCCGGACGATGACCTTCACCGTAAGGTCGCCGAATCCATCCAGCAGGATTGGGGCAAAATCAACGTGCTGCTGAACCTGGAGGCAGTCAGTTATGATGACCTGGTGAATCATGTTCTGCCGGATCGGGAGTATGAAGCTGCTCTGGTCGATTTGAATCTCTCCGTTTACCCTGATCCGGATCCTTACCCGTTCTGGGATCAGACCCAGATCTCTTCCGGACAAAATTATACACAATGGAACAACCGCACCACCAGCCAATATCTGGAAACGGCACGGGTGGAGCTTGACCGGGGCGAACGAGCCCGTCTATACAAGAATTTCCAGATTTTGTTCATGGAAGAACTGCCGGCTCTGCCATTATA
Source organism: Flexilinea sp. (assembly GCA_017432685.1). GTDB lineage: Bacteria > Chloroflexota > Anaerolineae > Anaerolineales > Anaerolineaceae > Flexilinea. The sequence goes on from JAFRIR010000071.1 coordinate 48,987, forward strand.
TAACCCGGTTTATAACTATCCGGTTTCTCAAAAGGTCTCCGGTGTCAGCATCGGTCCGATTTACAAACCATCTGACAGGTTTTTGAATATACGGGACTGGTATATGGTATCCCGGTCTTCCGTGGTCGAATAAGATCAGAACAGTATTAAAGCTATATCAAACGGGCGGCAGCTGCCGCCCGTAAATTATGGGACCCTCTAAAAACTCTTAATATTTTATCCTCATTCACAGTATATTCTTATTGGCGCGGGATTCAGAATGATTTTACCTCGGGAAATATCCTTCCCGCGCCATGGTCTTCGGGGGCTATGAAGCCCCCATACCCCCGCTCGATAGTTTTTAGAAGTACCCTTATATATAACGGTAATAGACGGGATACCGTTTTCCCTGGACACTGAAGTTCAGATGCTCATAAAAACGGACCGCGTTTGCATTATTCCGGTTGGTATTCACGCTGAAACTTTTGATTCCGCTCTGTTTGGCATCTGCGACCATTTGCCTGAGCATCAAAGAGGCGGCGCCCCGGTTCTGATGTTCGGGAAAGACGGAAATCCGCTGGATGTGGCAGTTGTCTTCGGTAAAATCGGCAAGAAGGCAGCCAATCAACTGCTTATTTGACAATACAGAAATCTTATAAGACGATGTTTGATACGCATGATCTGTCTCAATCCTGTTCAGGCGCCATAGTGGCGGAAAAATTGCCTCACAGGCTTCGACATCAGAAATTGATAAAGCATCGGACAGCGTATAGTTGTTTTCAAAATTATCGTGAACGGAAAAGTTTATTTCGGTAGTTTCCATTTCAACGATTTCATCGCATTTATGAAAGCTGTTTTTTTCCAGAAGTTTATTAAACCAGCTGTGCGAGGAGATGGTGTAAACCGAGTGCCTGCCGGTTTGGAGCAATTCTTTTATTTTTTTCGGCAGCGGATATTCGCCGGGAATTTTATCAGCATAAAAAGAATGCAGCCAAAAAATGGAAGTGGATGAAGGCTGGAGCCCGATCAAAAAATTGCTGTGCCGGACTGTATCAAGGTATATAGATCCGTTCGCAGCAGGTAAATCCCATAAATCGAGCCATCCGAGATGGTTGTTTTGGTAAATTGAGTTCTGAAATAAAAACTCAACAGATTCCCTTTCGGCAGGAGTTACGGACCTCAAAGGGCGCTCAGCTTGTCGATGATAGATTCCAGCTCTTCATCGGAATAATAATGGATGTTGATGGATCCCGCGCCGTTTTTTGATGGGCGCAGTGAAACCTTCGTCCCGATGGACTGACGGAGTTTGTTTTCAATTTCCTTCAGTTCCGGTGTCAGATCAGTTTTGACTGTTTTTGATTTTTTATTGCTTTCTCCCAGCAGACTGCGTATATATTCTTCCGTCTGGCGCACGTTCATCTCATTTTTGATGATCTGGTTCATCGCATTGATCTGAGCCTGGGGCGTGGGAAGGGAAAGCAGGACTCTGGCATGGCCTTCGGTTATTTTCTTCTCAAGCAGGGCTTTTTGAACCTCTCCAGGCAGCTTCAGCAGCCGCATGGTGTTGGTGACGGAAGCCCGGTTTTTCCCGACACGTTTGGAGATTTCCTCATGCGTGAGGTTAAAGTTTTCCTCAAGGCTTTTGTAGGCTTCCGCAGCTTCCAGTGGCGAGAGATCTTCCCGCTGAATATTCTCGATAAGCGCCAGCTCCAGCAGCTCACGGTCATCTGCCTGTCGGGTGATGACGGGCACCGTATTCAGCCCTGCGATTTGAGATGCCCGCAGCCGCCTTTCACCCGCGATCAATGTGTAGGTTCCGTCATCCTGTTCGCTGACGATCAGCGGCTGGATGACCCCATGTTCACGAATGGAATCCGCGAGTTCGGAGAGCTCATTGTCGGTAAAACGTGTCCGGGGCTGACGTGGATTGGGAACGATCGAAGAGATCGAAACCATTTTTACAGAATCATTTGAGTCCATCAGGGAATTGGAAAATAATGCGTCCAAACCCCGTCCTAAACCTGATTTTTTCTGAGCTGCCATGTTTTCCCCCGTTTATTTTATTTGTCCTGGTTCAGAATTTCCATTGCAAGTGATTCGTATGCTTTTGCTGCGTTGCTGTCTTTTGCGTAAAAATTGATCGGCTGCCCGTAGGAAGGAGCTTCAGCCAGGCGGACACTGCGCGGAATGATGCTCTGAAATACTTTATCCGGGAAATATCTGCGGACTTCCCGGACAACGTCCATTGCCAGGCGCGTTCTGCCATCGAACATGGTGAGAACCACTCCCCTTACATTCACTTGCGGGTAAGAGCGTTTGACGCGGTAAATCGTTTGGGTGAGCTGTCCCAACCCTTCCAGTGCCAGGTATTCACATTGCACGGGAATGATAACACCGTTTTTTGCCGCGATCAGCGCGTTGATGGTGAGTTGATTTAACGAAGGCGGGCAATCGATCATCACATAATCGAATTGATCATTCACTTCCTCCAACGCGTTCATCAGCCGTTTTTCTCTGTCGGAAAAGTCGATCAATTCAATTTCGGCGCCGGCAAGTGAAGGGGAAGACGGCAGCAGGCTCAGGTTGAAATTGTCATTTCTGATGATCTCATCTTTAATCGAGGCTGTACCGATCAGAACCCCATAGGTGCCGTATTTAATTCCGTTTTTATCATAGCCGAGTGAGGACGTTGCGTTTGCCTGAGGGTCCATGTCAACGATCAAAACACGTTTCCCGTGCTTTGCCAGGCATGATCCGAGGTTTATCGCGGTTGTGGTTTTCCCGACTCCGCCCTTTTGATTGATTAGTGTATATACTTTCAAGATGATAATGATCCTTTCGGTTTCAGGACGATTTTTCATCGATGAATGGTTTTTGCTGTTGTTCACCGCAATATGGACACAGATTCCATGGCAATTCCAGCGATTTTCCACAGTTTACACATTTCTTTTTGATTTTTGTATGACAGTAAGGACACAGGATCCAATCGTTTTTGATGCTGTGTCCGCAGCTGGGACATTTCTCTGAAATTCCGATTTCCCGAAGCAATGCTTCTTCCTCAATTGCATCCTGATATTTTTGTTCAAAGGTTTTCCTCGGACGGATGAACAGGTAAACAAAAATCCCGGGAAGGAAAAGAACGATGACAAAAAATACGCTGAGGATGATCATGAACGGATCCCGGGTTCGGGAGCGGATATCCCGCAGGACCCAAAGGATCAAGCCGATCCACAGTGCGGCTATGAACGCGATCCCAAATGCCACTCCATAGGTCATCAGGTTCTTCATAGTGAACGAGTCTAAAAACGCAAAACCGTTATTCATAACTTAGAAATTATAGCATAAAAGTTATAATAGAGGTGAGGAACGGAAAGAAATCAAATGTATATTGTGAAAAGTGGCTTTCTTTGCGGTTTGTTGGCGTTGGTCTTAGCCTTGTTATATCTTCCGGTGTATATTCGTACGCGCAGGATTAAGGAGTTCAAAACAGACAGGAAGGAAAACCTGACGGTAAATTTATTTTTATGCTGCGTTTTCAATTGCCTGATCAGCGGTGTAATTATTAAAGAATCACCAGCCCTTCCGGATTTTATTTTTGCCTTTGCATTAATGATCATTGCAGACTTCGATCTGCTGATTTTTCGGATACCGACAGAATTTCTCATGCTCTTATATGTGTCCATACTGCCCGGAATCATCACTCAAGGTAATTGGGCTTATGTGCTTACATCCCTTGTACTGTGGTCTTTGTGGTGGATCGCACAAAAGGAAGGACTCATTGCCATTTATGACGTCTGGCTGCTCCTGCCGCTTGCCTTATACCTGAATGATACAAAAAAAGCGCTGCTGTTTTATGCGCTTTTTCTGGTTTTATGGGGATGTTTCGCTTTGATCCTGCGGTATCTTTGCAAGAAAGATCCTCACACAAAAATACCACTTGCTCCGCTTATGGCGCTTTCATTTGTGATTATGCGGCTTTCCCCGTAAGGTTATCGGCTATCGAACCGAGAACACCGTTGACAAATTTCGGCGCGGTCTCTGAGCCAAAAGTTTTCGCCAGTTCGACCGATTCATTGATCGCTACGCGGTCCGGTGTCTCTTTTGAAATCGCAAACTCATAGGCGGCGATGCGGATGATGTTGCGGTCGACCGTGGCGATCTGTTCAATCGGCCAGTCTGAGGCATATTTTTGAATCATGTCATCGATCTCATTTTTGTTGTTGATGACGCCGACAACAAGATCGATCACAAATTTTTTTGCATCATCATCAGGAACATCTTCTGAATCAAAACGGTTTGTCAGAATATCCGTGACGGTATGATCGGAAAGATCATATTCATAAAGGGCCTGCAGTGCGATGCCGCGTAAAAAGGTGCGTTCCTTTAATTCTGCCATAAGTTTATTTTGTTTCCGGATAATTGAAATCTTCAATGTGGATGTTTACATAACCGACATTCATGCCGACCATTTCTTTGATGGCACGTTCGATTTTTTTCTGAAGTCGTTTGCAAACATCCAGAGTGCTGCAATCTGCTTCCAAGACAATATAAACATCCGCGTTCACAGTCCCATCAACGATCTTCATTTTAACGCCATTCTGGGCGTTGTTGGAGCTGTAAAGACGCGCAACACCAACAGTGTCATCTGCAGTCATTTGGACAATGGTTTCAATAACTTCCGGAGCTACGGTCGTGTTCCCGGGTACCCGTTCTTTTTCGTTCATAATCTTTTATCCTCGCTTTTCTAATTATAAAGTATTTTTTGATAATTTCAATAATTAGGGGAACCTCTAAAAACATCAATTTTTCTATGCCGTCCCATACCCCCGCCCGGGAGTATTTAGAGGTATCCTTAGCTGTACCTTAGTTCAATAATTTCATCAAAATCAATTTTTACCCCATTTGTAAGGATAAGTTTATTCTCATAGGTATCGATCTTATTCAGGTTCCCGTTTACGGTTAAATAACTGCCGCCATCCTTTTTTTCGTCAGGAGCGAAATAGGTCACAACAATAAACGGCTTCAGGGATATTCTTGATTGAAGCGTGATCAGCTTTCTGTTGATCCGCTCTTTTTCCCGCTCGTCCAGAAACCTCTTTTCTTCTGTCGTTCGGCCGACTTCCCGGATCACTTCGGAATATCCGGTGAGGGCAGCAAAAGGCGCGAATTGCGCGGCACGGTCAGCCAGTGGCATTCTGGGGTGATACTTCGGCTCCGGCCGTTTCATTGAAAGGATATCATCATAATCATGAATTCCCGGCATTTTTTTCTTACTTTCTGCGTATCTGTTCAGAACCTTGCGACGCATCACGAGATACAGCCCTGCTGTGCGGGCTTTGCCGCAGCATCAGAGCAGTCTTCGTGTGCTCCATTCTGAATAGATACCTTTCTGCTTTATTTCCTGTGTCCCCCGATTTGGGCGTTGCGCTCCTTTTGTGTAGCGCTGTCCTGAAGGCTCATCCCCTTGAGAACGATATTTTTCCCGTATTTCTGCTGAAGCACAAGGATCGATTTTTGAAGTCGATTTTCCTGCTGCATTTTATACTGAATTTCCTGTTCCCGTTCTTCCAGCGCGGCATAGTCTGTGAAGAAATCCCGCTGTTCAACCTTTGAATTTTCAGGGATCGAATCTTCTGATATGACATGAGAAAATATCACATAGATATGCCGGACGAGTAAATCAGGGTCCACGATCTCCTTGAAAAGTTCCATCATAGCGTTGGTGAGAATCCGCCCCGAAGAGGTAAATCTGCCGATATTTTTTGATCCGTGTGCCGGTTTGGGCGCGGATCTGCCATAGCGATCTTTTTTCAAAGGTCCCTTGTAATTTGAAGAACCGGCTCCATTTTTCAGGTTTTGTATGTCGTAGTTGATCGTCAAAACGACCTGGTCACACACAAGATCCTTTTTGACAAGGCTGAGCGCCAGGTCATTGGTCATTTCTCTGACGATGATCCCTGCCTCCTCATAAGCGTATGGACGTGTCAGGACCTGACCGTTACTGATGCTGTTGTTGTCAGTTTTGAAGGCTTTGATATCTGCGATCGTGCAGGGTTCCCATCCCCACGCGTGGTCGATCAGGAGCTCCGCATTGACGCCGAACAGATCATAAAGAAGGTTCTCGGAATAATAATCGGATTTACCGCCTAATGAGCATTTCGCGATGTCACCCATGGTGTAAAGTCCTTTTTCAGCCAGTCTTTTCTCATATCCACGTCCGACACGCCAAAAATCGGTGATGGGCTTGTGGTTCCATAATTTTTTACGGTAACTCATTTCATCAAGCTCGGCAATACGTACACCGTCTTTGTCCGGAGGACTATGTTTGGCTTCGATGTCCATAGCGATTTTTGCAAGATACATGTTTGTCCCGATTCCTGCGGTGGCAGTGATGCCGGTCTCCTTCAATACTTCACGAATCAAAAGCATTGTCAGTTCATGAGCGCTTTTCTTATGGGTGGTTAAATAATTTGTCAGGTCAATGAAAACTTCATCAATTGAATATACATGTATGTCTTCGGCAGATATATATTTCAGATAGATACTGTAAATTTTTCCGCTGATTTCCATATAGTGGCCCATACGGGGAGATGCGACGATGTAATCTACTGCCAGTGACGGATCCCGGGAAAGCTCCAGGGTGTTTGTTGAGCGTCCGGTCAGTGTTTTATTCGTGAGGGAAAACCTGCGCTTTTCATTGATATCGTGAACCCGGCTTACTACTTCGAATAGTCGGGGCCTGCCGGGAATACCGAAAGATTTTAATCCGGGAGATACAGCCAGGCAGATGGTTTTGTCAGTCCGGGATGAATCGGCAACAACAAGATTCGTCGTCAGTGGATCCAAACCTAATGCAACACATTCCACCGATGCGTAAAAAGATTTCAAATCAATAGCGGCATAAATCCTGTTCTCCATAATATTCTGATTTAATTATAACATATGTGCTAATATGTTTGATTGAATTCGATAAATTATTGATCAAGACAAAAAGGGCTATAATCATGGTAAAATGATATAAGTATAAAAATGGGTTTGAGAGGGATGAAAAAGGGTATGAATAAGAAAATTGCCGTAGCGGGAACCGGTTATGTAGGGTTATCTCTTGCAGTTTTACTGTCGCAAAAAAATGAAGTCACCGCAGTTGACATTATCCCGGAAAAAGTCGATAAACTGAACCGTTTCATTTCACCGATCGGGGATGAATATGTTGAAAATTATTTGTCAGAAGCGAAAACAGGCACCCGGAAGCTGAACCTTCATGCGACGCTTGACGGTGAAGCTGCTTATAAAAATGCGGATTTTATCATCATCGCAGCACCGACGAATTATGACGTGGACCGCAATTTCTTTGATACGAGCGCTGTGGAAGCTGTGATCCAAATGGTTCTGGAAGTCACGAAAGATCGGAAAACAAAACCGATAATGGTGATCAAATCCACGATCCCGGTGGGATATACCGAGCAGGTAAGTAAAAAATTTTCAACAGACACGATCATATTCAGCCCTGAGTTTTTGCGGGAGTCAAAGGCTTTATACGATAATCTCTACCCATCCCGCATCATTGTCGGAAGCAGCGAAAAAAACCGCCTGGCAGCTGAGGAATTTGGCGAACTTCTGCGTCAATCTGCTGAGAAGCCGGATGTTCCGGTGTTGTATATGAGCACGACAGAGGCTGAAGCTGTGAAGCTTTTTGCCAATACATACCTGGCTATGCGTGTAGGATTTTTTAACGAATTGGATACCTATGCGGAAATAAAAAATCTGAATTCTAACAACATTATTCGCGGCATGTGCCTCGACCCGCGTATCGGTGATTTTTACAATAATCCATCCTTTGGCTATGGCGGCTACTGTTTGCCGAAAGATACAAAGCAGATGCTGGCAAATTATCGGGGCGTACCGCAAAACCTGATCCGGGCAATTGTTGAAACAAACAGAACACGAAAAGAATTCATTGCCAATCGTGTGCTGCAAAAAGCCGGCTTCAGTAGTTTCAGCATTGACGACAGGATGAAGGGAAACGAGGGTGATTCCCTCACGATCGGTGTTTTTCGTTTGACGATGAAGGCTAATTCCGACAATTTCCGCCAGTCAGCGATGCAGGGTGTGATGAAGCGTGTGAAGGCTCAGGGTGCAGAGGTGATCATTTACGAACCTACATTGGAAGATGGCAGCAGATTTTTTGGAAGTCTTGTAGTAAATGACATTGAAAAATTCAAACGAAAATCAGATGCGATCATTGCAAACCGTTATGATGACGTTCTTGATGATGTTAAGACCAAAGTTTATACCCGGGACATCTACGGAAGAGATTAGCTCGAAGTAAAAAATAAAACTGGAAACCTCTAAAAACTTGGGGCGGGGGTATGGGGGCTGCACAGCCCCCGGAAAACATGGCGCGGGGAAGTTATTATCCGAGGAAAAATAATTCTGAATCCCGCGCCATTAAGAATGAAATGAGAATGAGGTTAAAATTTATTGGTTTTGAGGTTCCTGACTGATCTTTTGAACTTTGGCATGTTTCATGTATTTTAATCGATAACAAACAGGTCTATCAACGTTCTTCCTGCGATAAAAGAAGGTTATAGGCTGAAGCAAAAATTCGGGAAACGCCGATTACAGGTGTTTCCCTTTTATAGCGCTTTTTAAATAAAATGGAACACGGGGAAAGATTATGCCGCTATTTTCACGAGATATAGGAATTGATTTAGGTACACTGAATACTGTTATTGCTGAAGGTCGGCAGCTGCTTTTACAGGAACCGACTGTTGCTGCGATCATTGTTGAAGAACTGAAAATGGTCGAATGGGGACAGGCGGCAAAGGATATGGTCGGACGTGTTCCGGAATCAATCGATGTGGTTTATCCGCTGCGCAACGGAGTGATCGCCGAGTATGAAATCACTGAAAACCTGGTGAAATTTGCGGTGCAGAAGGTTTGCGGATCTATGATGATCTTCAGACCGCGCATTTTGATCACAATCCCCTGTGGCATTACATCGGTTGAAAGGCGTGCGGTCCGGGAAGTTGGTTTAGGAACCAACAGCCGGGAAGTGCTGCTGATGGAACAGCCGCTGGCCGCAGCGATCGGTATTGATTTGCCGATTGCAGCGCCTTCCGGCAATATGGTGATCTGTCTGGGTGGCGGTTTGACACAGGCGGCGGTGATTGCCATGAACGGTGTTGTTACATCAGGCACGACACAGACAGCCGGTATGAAACTTGATGAAGCGATCCAGTCCTACATCCGGAAGAAATACGGCGTGATCATCGGACAGCCGACTGCGGAACAAATCAAAACCCGTATCGGGTCAGCAGTACAGGTGGAACAATCTCAGATCATGGAAATCCAGGGACAGGATCAGGTCACGGGCCTGCCGAAACCGGTTGCCGTGACAACTGAGGATATTGTGGATGCTCTGCAGGATCCGCTGCGTGAAATTGCCGATACAGCTCGCAAGGTGCTGGAGAAGACACCGCCTGAACTGATCTCTGACATTATTGACCGTGGTGTCGCTTTATGCGGCGGTGGGGCTTTGCTTCGCGGTGTGGATAAATACCTGACGAAGATGTTGGGAATTCCGGCTTACATGGTGGATGAGCCAACGATTTGTACGGCGCTCGGAGCGGCCAAAGCTGTTCAGCTTCGGGATGCTTATCGCCGCTCAATCATTCAGGGATAAAACACAGGATAAGTACAAAAAAAGAGGACCACAATTCGGTCCTCTTTTTTTCATAATAAACTTATTTTCCGAGTTTTTCGCGGATCAGTTTCATCGCGAGGTCAAGGGATTCCGGAATTTTCTCCGGGATCTTGCCGCCTGCCTGTGCCATGGTCGGTCGTCCGCCGCCGGAACCGCCGGCTACCGCGGAGATCTGTTTGGCAATGTCGCCGGCTTTGATCCCGCGTTTGACCAGCTCATCGGCAACGTTAACGATGAAGACCGCCTGGTTATTCAGGATGGTGGAGAACACACCGACTGCGTTCGGATGTTCATTTTTGAACCTGTCTGCCATTTCGCGCAATGTTTCCGGGGTAGCGTCCGGGACCTGTACTGTCAGGACGTTGGCATCACTGACCTGTACGGCGTTTTTCTGCAGTTCATCGAATTTTGTCATGGCCAGCTTCGCACGGAATTCGGCTATCTCTTTGGCTGCTTTCTGGATCGCTGCCTGGTTCTGTTCCGCTTTCTGGACAACTTCCTCAACCGGAACGCTCATGATGGCAGCCATCTGGCGCATATTGTTCGCTGCTTTGCGGACGCGGGCAGAAGCTTCACGTCCGGTAATGGCTTCAATACGTCGGATGCCGGTGGCCACAGATCCTTCAGAAAGGATCACGAACAGGCCGATCTCGCCGGTGTTGGAGACATGGGTTCCGCCGCATAGTTCGGCTGAAGTTTCGCCATTTTCACCAATACGTACAACACGAACCTGTTCACCGTATTTTTCATTGAACAGAGCAGTGACACCTTCATTGATGGCATCATTGATATTTTCAACTTTCGTATAGACGATCTGGTCGGAGAGAATGTTTTCATTTACAATATCTTCGATCTCGCTCAGTTGTTCAGGTGTCAGCGCTTTGTTAGAATTGAAGTCAAAGCGCAGGCGGGTATCGGACACATAAGAACCGGCCTGACGAGCCTCCGGACCGACCACCTGATGAAGCGCTGCATGCAGCAGGTGAGTGGCGGTATGGTTGCGCATGATGTCATGGCGGGTGCGGTTATCAACCGAAACAGAGACTTTGTCATCAACGGAAATGGAGCCTCTGGTCATTTTCCCGCAGTGAACGATCATGCCGGCTGCCGGTTTGCGGACAGAGTCAACGGTGAACACAGACCCATCTTCGGTTGTGATGGTTCCGATATCTCCGATTTGACCGCCCATTTCAATATAGAAACCGGTGGCCGGAACGACGATCTCAGCCGTGTCATCTTCATTTAACTCAGACACGGGTTCCCCGTCCCGGATGAGCATGACGGCATTTGTTTTGACAGCGTCCAGCGTATAAGGATCCTGTTCGACTTTTCCTGCCGGCAGTTTGCCTTCGGAAATCAGCTGTTTCAGGAAGCCTTCATATTTTTCAGTATCATCACTGCCCATCTTCTTGAAGAAATCACCTTTGGACGCATTTTGATGAGCCCTGGAAGCTTCTTCAAAGCCTTCACGATCTACATCAAAGCCAAGGTCGCGAACGTAATCACGGGTGATTTCCAGCGGAAGTCCATAGGTGGAGTGCAGATCGAAGCAAGTGGCGCCATCCACGATCGTTTGACCGTTTTTCTTCATTTCTTCGACGATTTCATTCAGATGGGCCATGCCATTATCCAACGTCTTATTGAAGCGATCCTCTTCCCAGGTGATGGCATCAATGATGGATTTGCGGTGCTGCTTCAGTTCCGGATAGGCGTCCCCATAGCTTTCGATGATGGACTCGGCGATTTGCGGCATGAAGTTTTTCAGCCCCAGCTGCTGGCCGAAACGTACTGCACGGCGGATGATCATGCGGCAGATGTAATTACGTCCCATATTGCCCGGGGTAACGCCGTCCGCGATCAGGAAGGTGGCAGCACGTCCATGGTCGGCGATCACACGGTAGGGAGTGAAGTCCGCGTACATCTCTTCTTCGGTTTTCCCGGTCAGTTCCATCAGTTTTTTCATGGTAGGTGCGAAGAGATCAGTCTTGTAGTTGGAGTTCTTATGCTGCAGAACAGCAACGATCCGTTCAAAGCCCATGCCGGTATCAACGAACTTGTGTGCCAGCGGAACAAGTGTGTCTTTGTCGATGCGGTTGTACTGGATAAAAACGTTATTCCACAGTTCGGTGTAGCGGGCACAATCACCGTTGACTTTGCAGACATGACCCGGGACATCTTTCATATCACAGGCATCGGGACCGAGATCGATGTGAATTTCAGAGCAGGGACCGCAGGGACCGGTGTCAGCCATTTCCCAGAAGTTTTCCTTGCGTCCGAAGTATTGCACATGGCTCGGGTCCATTCCCGGTTGAGAGCACCAGATGTTATACGCTTCCTCATCAGCGGGAATTTCACCTTTTTCATCCTTGAAAACGGTGGCATAAAGCTTGGTGGGATCCAGTCCCCAGACCTTTGTCAGCAGTTCCCATGCCCAGCTGATTGCTTCTTTTTTATAATAGTCGGCGAAGGACCAGTTGCCGAGCATTTCGAAGAAAGTGTGATGGCGGTCATCGCGGCCTACATCGTCCAGGTCATTATGTTTCCCGGCGACGCGCATGCATTTCTGGCTGTCACAGGCCCGGGAATAGGGACGACTGTCAGTGCCGAGGAAAATATCTTTGAATTGGACCATGCCGGCGTTCGTGAACAGAAGTGTTGAGTCACCGGTCGGAACCAGACTCGCGGAACGGACGATGGTATGTCCTTTGCTCTCAAAAAATTCCAAAAACTGGCGGCGGATCTCATTGCCGCTGATTTCATTGCTCATAAATACATCTCCTGATCTATGCTATAAATCATTCAGTGAACAATTATACCCATCATTCGCCGAAGATGATATAATTTGTGTTTATGAAACGCTTGTTTATCGCTGTACCGATTCAGGAAAAAACGAGAAATGAAATTGCTCAGGGTATCTTTGCTGATACGAGAACGAAGATGCTGCCCGTTCGCTGGACTAACATACAAAATCTGCACCTGACACTGCAATTTCTCGGCGATACGGATGAAAAACGGATCCCGGTCCTGAAACAGATCGTCAACAGGCTGGGTACATCGGGTATCGCCGAAGAACTTACCTTTACAAATATCGGCGCTTTCCCGAATCCATCAAACCCGCGTGTGATATGGATCGGAGTAAAAGAAAACGAATCGCTCCGAAAAATACAGCGTCAGCTGACAGCTGATCTTATCAGAAATGGATTTTCCGCGGATCAGAAAAAGTTCAAAGCGCATCTGACACTTGGCAGAGTGAAAGAAAATGTTCCTGTTCCGCCTGATATGATGGATTATCTTGAAATCCTGCGAGGGAACATCAATGTGTCAGCATCTCCTCTGGATCGGGTAACGCTGTTTGAAAGTCAGCTAAAACCAGGCGGCCCGATCTATACTGTTCTTTATGAAAAAAATTTTTCTTAAATTTCGTGTATAATCAATAAAAATATTGAGAGGTTAATCATATGGAATCAAATGAACTTGCACGTAAAATCGTGGAAATTCTGGAAGACAATAAAGCAGAAGATATCGTTTTGATGGAACTCGGCGAAAAGGTTGATATTGCCGATTATTTTGTGATCGCCAACGGTACCAGTGACCGGATGATCGATTCACTTGCAAATTATGTTGTGGATGGCATCCGGGACGAATGTAAGGTTCATGGGAACATTCAGGGTGTTACCGGCGGCGGCTGGATGCTGATCGATTATGGGGATGTGATCGTGCACATTTTTTCACCGGATCGCAGAAGTTATTACAGCATCGAGGATTTATACAAAGAATCGAAGATCCTGCTGCGAGTTGCATAAAACGAAAAATCAAATGAAAAGAGCGTATCCACATCAATCGATACGCTCTTTTTTACTTTGCATTTTCGCGGATGTTATTTGGCAGGCTTTGTAAAGCGGATCACATTCCAGCTGAGTGCCGGGATCCTGATCGAAGCTTTTTTGTCTTCAATTTTTCCGCCCGGTCCTGTTGCCGGAGAGACGTTCATTGGATCATCTTCCGTATTGACCGCTTTGACATCTTTATGATGCAGTAAGATATGTTTGGCAAGATTCAGTTTACTGAAGGATCTCAGATCGATCTCCAGTTCATAATCTTCCTGCATATCACGGTTGACGCAAAATAAATTGACATTCCCTTCATCGTCAAGAACGGCTGCTGCGTCGATAAAAGGAACGTTTTCATAATCCAAACAGTCATAAACCGGAGACTTGACCAGTGCCTGAAGCGCTGTGCCACGTCCGTATTGAGAAGCATGCAGGAAGGGATAGTAAATGGTCTGTGCCCAGCAGCCTCCACCGTTCCTGGTCATGATTGGGGCAATCACATTCACCAGCTGTGCGAGGCAGGCGATCTTGACACGGTCTGCGTTGCGGATGAGCGTCATCAGCATCGAACCTATCAACAGTGCGTCTTCAAAGTTATAGATATCCTCCAGTAAGGGCAGTGCACGATTCCACTTTTCCCGCTTCCAGATCTCCTGATCCTGCTCGTTTGAATGATACCAGACGTTCCATTCATCAAAGGAAAGGTTCACCTGTTTCCTGCTGTGTTTTTTGCCCTTAACCGCATCACAGATGGATGAGACCGTGTGAATAAACTCATCCATGTCCATTGAGCGGGCGAGGAACCCAGGCGTATCTCCGGTCGGATTACCGTAATAACGGTGCATGGAGATATAGTCAATGTTCTCATAACACTGGTCCAGCATTTCCAGCTCATAAGAACCGAAAGTCGGCATTTCCGTGTTGGAAGAACCACATGCGACCAGCTCGATCGATGGATCGACCCATTTCATGATTTTAGCCGCTTCATTTGCCGTACGCCCGTATTCATAACCGGTTTTCTGCCCCATCTGCCAGGGCCCGTCCATTTCGTTGCCGAGACACCAGAGTTTGATGCTGAAGGGATCCTTCCGTCCGTTGGCAATGCGCAAATCCGAGAATTTGCTGCCTCCTTTGTGATTGGCGTATTCCACGATGTCACGGGCTTGCTCCGGACCGCGGGTGCCGAGGTTGATGGCATACATCAATTCGCTGCCGGTTTTTTCTGTCCATTCAAAAAATTCATGCAGCCCGACTTCGTTGGTTTCTGTGGTGAACCAGGCCAGATCCAGCCGCTTCGGACGTGTTTCGACCGGTCCCACACTGTCCTCCCAGTTGAAACCGGAAACGAAATTTCCTCCCGGATAGCGGACGATCGGAACACCGAGCTTTTTCACTGCTGCGATAACATCCTTACGAAATCCCTTTTCATCTGCTTCCGGATGTCCCGGTTCATAGATACCGCCGTAAACCGCCCGGCCGAGGTGCTCGATGAAGGACCCATAGATGCGTTTGTCGATACGGCTGATCCGATAATCTTTGTCAAGGATCATAGATGCCTTTTTCATTGTCTTATCCTTTCACTGCACCGGAATAAAAACCGGCAATAAAGGTTTTCTGTGCAGTTTTTCATTTATCGTATGTCGTACACACTGCGGACAGAAACCATCCCGGGGATTCCGCGCAGTATTCTGATCCTTCGTTCTCCTGCATTCATGTCAAAGAAATTATCTTCGAGCACAACATCCGCACCGCATTGAATTTCAACAGAGCGGGCATAGGCTTGTGCAGTGACAATGACCGCATCTCCTTCGATCCATGCTTTGAGCGACGGGTTTGTAAATTTGAAATGTTTGGGAGCGCAGAAAAGTACGCTCCCGCTGCCAACGGGATTGCCGCTGCTGTCTGTGAGCTCATAGCTGTAATAGCAATCATTGAAACCATATTTTGAAAAATCATTTAGATGTAATCGTGTTCCATCAGCGGGAGAATTATCATTTCATTATCTCCCCAAAACGGGTCGGGGATTTTTCCCGCGTTCAACAGGTCATTGTAAACACTGCCCGGAACAGATGCCTCGAGTGGTGACTCTATCCAGTCTGAGGTAAATTGCCATTTTCCGTTTAGCGAAAGAATTTTCATAAGTTTCAACCTTTGCCGGATCCTGAATGGTAATTCATTATACCGCCTGCGGTTGATTCACCGGTCTTTCCGGAACATTGCTGGCGTATTTCCTGTACAACTCCGGCTGATCATAATGGATATGGTAGAGCTTCGGATGTGTCATCCTGGAAAATGTACGTTTGAGGTCTGTTCCGATGTTGACACGCCTGATCGTCATAAACCCGCTGAATGGCGGTAAATAGGAAATCAGGTCGTTGATATCGGCAAAATTCGCGCATTCTGTATAAAGGGTTGAAAAATATCGCCGCATCCGTATTCTGTTCTGGTGTGTGCATTTGAACGGACGCACGCTGCCAAAGGTATACACATAGGGTTTAATTCCAAAGTTATAATTCAGATCCTGGCAGCAAAGACATGCAACCGCAGATCCTAAAGACCATCCAATAATCTCTGTGAACGCATCAGGATGCGCGTCATGCAGGTCTGACCATTTTTCCCGAACCTGTCTTTTGATCGCAAGATACATGTTCCCCCAGCCGTGATGGACCCGGATCTGCAGCGGTTTCCCTTCAAATTCAATCGCGTCATAATAGCGGCTTGCGGATTCAAATACGTTCGCGATCCAATCTCCCCGGCCATTTGTGCACTGGAAATTCAACTGGATAACATCGCGGTCCGGCTCGTAATGGATTTCGTAATTGACTTCATGAGCGATCCCTAATAGTTTTTCTATTTTTGTTGTTTGATATTGCACTGCCGTATATTTCACCGGATAGGTAACCCTGCCGGTGTGCGTGTAATCTTCGCTTGTGTTGATGAAGTACTCATGATAGGGAAGCCGCTGATACTCCATATTCATGTCCTCAATGAATCCTCAGATCATAAAAATTTAGGCGCTTTTAAAAGCTCCCGGACCGTTGTATTTCAAGCACAGCATGGTGATGTCGTCAAACTGTTCCGCACCGGCCACAAATTTGTTAATGCCAGCCGTTACGTTGTTCAGGATCGTTTCCGGATGAGCATCCGGATCACGGTTCAGCGCTTCCAGCATTCTTTCTGCACCGAAAAGTTCATTTTCGGCGTTGGTTGCTTCAGCTACACCGTCGGTATAGACAAAGAGACTGTCTCCGGGATGAAGTTCGAATTCATGTTCCCGGAACGGAATGCCTTCCATCGTGGCGACAGCCGGAGAATGCCGATAGGTCACCAGTTCAAACTTACCCCCAGCTCTGCGTAATGCGGGATGTTCATGTCCGGCATTGGCAGCAATTCCTTTTCCAGTGGAAAGCTCCAGAATACCCAGCCAAACGGTAACGAAATATTGTGCATCATTTCCTTCGCATAGCTGATCGTTGACATGCGCCAGGGCTTCACCCGGTGTTTCTCCGTTCTGAACACGTGACTTGATCAGCACACGGGAGACCATCATGAACAGTGCGGCCGGAACACCTTTTCCTGAGACGTCCGCCATAACCATCGCAATATGATCGTTGTCGACCAGGAAGAAATCATAAAAATCTCCTCCGACTTCCTTGGCAGGATCCATACTGGCAAAGATATCAAACTCAGGACGATTCGGAAATGCAGGGAACAGACGCGGCAGCTGACTTGCCTGAATCGCAGTTGCCATACTGAGCTCAGCCCCGATCCGTTCCTTTTCTGCAGTGACTTTTTTCACCTGATCCACATAATGCAGCGTCTTTGCAGAGAGATCCGCAAACGATTCAGCTAAAACCTCGATCTCATCGCCTGTTTTGTAGGTATCTTCCATTCGGAACTGCAGATCTTCTCCGCCTAATACTCCGACCCGTTTCGTGATCGCTTCCAACGGTTTCACGATACGTTTTGATACGGTCAGCGCACCGACAAGCGCCATCACAGTCACGACCATCAGCAAAATGGTGATGACTCTTTTTGCATGATCAAGATTGTAACTGAATGATTTTAACGCCTCGTCCAGGATTTCGTTGTTTTTCTGTTCCATCCGAATCGCCGGTTGATCGGTCGCTTCCTTGCTGACGGCTGAAAAGACAGCCCAGCCAACGGTAGGAATTGGCGCTCCGGTCAGATAATAGCTGCTGCCCTCTGTTTCAATAAGTGCGACATCGGTAACGCCTGAAAATGCCTTTTTGACCAGATCTGCCAGCTCTGAATTTTCCGAATTGCGAAGATCATGCGCTTCATTGGAAAGTTTTACTTCAAAAATTCCGCTTGACTGCGGAGAAAAGATGACGTGTCCTTTATCATTGACAATGAAATTAAAACTGCCATTGTTTTCAGAACCGGAAACAGAAGATGCCATTTTATCAAGGAACAGATCCGCACCGGCAACTGCTGCCAGTTCTCCGTTCTGGTAAATAGGTACAGCGCACATAATGCCAACCTGACCGGTGAACACATCCGCAGCAACATCCGTAAAGAATAACGTTCCGGTTTCAGCCGCGCCGACATACCAATCCCTTTGAGTCATCGGGAAGGTGATCACAGAACCATCTTTCGCATATTTTGTGGATGGGTGGTCATCTGCCAGCAGCATCACACCATCAGGCAGGGCAATATAGCAGGCATTGACTTCGGAATTTGCATAAAGAGCTGCCAGCAGGTCGGATATATTGCCGATCAGACCAATTTTCCTGACGAGCTCAGGATCATTCATGTCAACACCTTCTTCCGTCAGCAGCTGGATGGAGATTTCACCGTCAGCCGAAGCATCCGGGAAATTAACGGATCTTGGCGCATACATTTCCGGAGCTGCAAACAGTTTTTCCCCGTAATCAGCGATCATTCGCACAACATTTGCAAGGTTCTGAAACATATCATCGGCAATTTCAGCTTCCATCTGCGTTCTGCTGCCGAGGCTGGATGAAATGACAGCGTCCATTGTCTCATGGGTGATTCCGGACAAAGTCTCTGCCTGTTTTTCATTAGTTTCCGCGATCAGTCGATTCAGTCGGTTGCCCTGATAGATGATGACGATCGAATAAACAGTCATTACCAGCAGGATCATGATCAACACAAGGTTGAAGATTTTCTGCTGTATGCCGCCTAAAACGATATTTCTGACTTTTTTCATTGAAATTGACCTTTCTGTAAACGTGCCGATAACGGTAAAAACAATCGAAGCATCTGCCTGCCCGGTAAGTGGAGGCTGTCCCTTTATGGGACTTTTCCTATATCATCAATAGGAGGAAGGTCACCGGTAACCGCCACGCGGATCGTTTCTGCAGATTATTTTTCGGGTATTCAGTATGCGGATCCCGTTATTGTTTAATATTCAGTGTGATCCGATTCCGGAAGAAATCATCATTTTCTTCACAGTATGTCATCTCAGAAACCGCAGAGCGGAGAACGGTCAGGGA
>JAFRIR010000001.1 GCA_017432685.1 Flexilinea sp.
GAAATTGCCGCTCAGCTGGGGCTGACACCCGCTACCATCACAAACATTACCGGTGAACTGATCAACGCCGGGTTTATTGAGGAGATCGAATCTGATGCGGCAGCTTCTCACGGTATCGGGCGGAAGCCGGTACTGATCGATATCAGACGGGATTGTTTTACCGTATTGGGCCTGACGCTTGGCAGGGACAACACACGTTTCGCGATATGCGATATGCGCGGAAATGTTTTGGCTCAGGGTACCTATGAGGTCATGAATGATGATTACAGTGTGATGCTTCATCAGCTCCAGGGGATCCTCAGCCTGATCGAAAAGAATCATGGCGATCTGTGGAAAAAACTGCTGGGGATCGGCATTGCCATCCCCGGAGTTGTTAATGCGCATCTCGGACAGCTGAAAAATCACGGGAATGAACGCCGGTCCTGGTGCGGTAAGCCGATCGGTGAGGAGATAAGCCGTTTTACCGGACTTCCGGTTCGTGTAGAAAACAACGTAAAAGCCCGTGCCAGCGCCATCAGTGTTTTCTGGCCGAACCTGCTGGAAGGGGAACAAACTTATGCATTGTGTTATGTCTCCTTTGGTATTGCATGTCCTTTTGTGCTTGGAAACCTGGTATTTAAAGGTGATGAAGATGCGGCCGGTGAGATCGGGAAAATGATCCTTCAGGCCGATTCACAAAATGACAGCAGTTTTGCTCCGGCAGGCAGTCTTGAAGCACTTTCCAGTGTGACTTCCATTCTGGATCAGTGCCGTGACCGTATGAAGGCGGGAGAGAAAACGATCCTTCAAGAACTTTGTCCCGCGGCAGAAGATCTGAGCTTTGCTCAGGTCATGGAAGCGCAGCGTCTGGATGACCCGATGGTTTGCGGGATCATGGACAAGGCGATGTTTTATGTTGGCGTGGCACTGGCAAATATTGTAAGCATCATCAATCCGCATCTGATTTTGCTCAGCGGAGCCATTTTTACCAACCTGCATAATGCAGAAGTGGTTCAGGACACTCTGATGAAGAATGCTTTTCTGGCAGATTATACGTCGCTGCGTGTGGTGCCGGTCGATATGGGCGAATATGCGGGGGCTATCGGTGCGGCTGCCTGCTGTATCGAAAAGTATTTTGTCCGCGCATAAGGGGAAAAATGGAAGAACATCGTATCATGGCGGATCCTTTGAAGGCCGCGGCAGCGATTGCTACCTGTATTGTCTTGTCATTTCTGACCTGGAAATCATTTCAATTGGGCTATCCCGTTATGGGAGTAATTTTTTTACTGATCGCTGCAGTTTTTTTATACATCCTGTTCCTGTACGGTTCCGTCCTGCATATTTCTGCGGAAGGCGTCAGGCGTGAGTTTTTGTTTATACCTGTCCAAACGCTTTCCTGGGATCAGATCCGTGAGATCGGTGTCGTCGGCACAAAGGTCTTCAATGGGACACGAAAGAATAAAAAGACAGGGAGGCGCTATATCTATATCTCACCGGAAAAACTCACTGAAGATGAACGCTTCAAAATGACTTTGGAGTGGCCGCCCCGGAACGGTACACTTTATTGTATTTATTCACGGGCCCATGCGGATGCGATCCAGTTCTTCTGGAGCAAACCGATCGCTGCATTCAACGCGGGTGATATTTTTGTGAATTCTGCTGAATAGGAGTTTTCGGCAAGGCTGCATTACGGCAGCCTTGCCGAATTTGAATTGACATAAATACAGACATCCGGATGATGCTGCAGAATGGTTGCCGGAAATCCGGAGCTGACCTCTCCGTAAGCAGCCCTTCGGATGACGGCACGATGCCAGTCACGGAACACGCCCAGCCGGATCTTCCGCGCGCCGAGGATCTCCGCCATCCCGATCGTGATGCATTTTTTCGGCCAATCCTCAATGTTTCCGCCCAGGTCTCCGATGGCGCTCGATGTGCGTGTCTCAGCAGAGATCGATAACACCCTTGTATGCAGTCCGGCAAATTCGGCCGGAGTCAGGGACGGATCGGGTTCATTGAAAGCTACATGTCCGTTGATCCCGATCCCGCCTATGACCAGATCAATTCCGCCGAGCGAGCCGATAAGTTTTTGGATCGCTTCCGGGTCGGAAGGATCCGGAAAGATCCGCTGAGCAGGCGGCATCAGCAGATCCGCATCGATGCGGCTGTATACTTCCCGATTCATAAATCCGCGGAATGACCGGAGCGAAGATTCGTCAATATACTGCCCTTCGTCGGTCAAATGTTCATCCATATTGATAAACCAGCAGTTTTTCAGGCTCAGGTGTCTCTGATTGACCAGACGGGTGAATATCGGATATTGTCCGACCGGGCCGACCGGGCAGATCATCACAGTATGTTTGTTCTGTTCGTTGTTTTTTTCGATCTCACGGATCATTTCCAGCGCCAGTTCGTAAAAAACTTCGCCGGACTCTCCCAAAACACAAAGCGGGATCTTTGACCCTTTTCCCAGATCCTGTGCTGCAATATTGTAATATGAATGCATTCTGAATCCCCTCCCCTGACTGTGCAGGTTAAATGATCGGAGGGGAGTTTAAACTCCCCTCCGTACCAAATGCATGTTATTTACCGGCTTCGATCATGATGTCGAACATCACATAATCGGAAACGGGGACTTCACCTTCAACAGCACCGGAGGCGATGAAGGCATCCTGCTGGACCTTGTAGTATCCTTCAATAGTACCATCCTTGGCACCGGCAACGATCACATCGCTTGACGGCCAGTCCGCATCGCCTTCCTGGGCAACAGCGATTTCAAGATCGACACCGCACTGATTGGCGACCCACTGGGCGACCTGGTCGAAGTTTTCCGGCTGTGAACCGTAATCCATCGCCTTATAAAGGGCGCGGGCGAAGCGAAGAACGATGTCGGCATGTTCTTCAGCATAACCGCTCAGAACGATCCAGGAAGCAGGGGAAACGCTGCGGTTTGCGAAGGTAACGTTGGAGCATAGGGAGTAAATGTCATCCGGGGCGGAAGCAATGATAGTCCCGGTATTCGGGGACCAGGCGGCAACTGCGTCAACAGATCCGGAAACCATGGCGGAGACCAGGGAAGAGACTTCCATTTCATAGGCTTCGATATCGTCATAAGTCAGGCCGGCTTCTTCCAGTGCGTACTGGAGGATCATTTCTGAGGAGGTACCGGCGGAATAACCGATTTTCTTCCCCTTCAGGTCGGCATAGGTTTCGATGCCTTTGGAGTGGCGGGCAAGCACATGGTCTGCATTGCCGATCTGGCTGAGCATGAAGATCTTCGCGCGTCCCTGGATGCAGAGCTTGTGGGCGCCTGGGCCGATGTATCCCATGTCAATGGAACCGGATTCCATAGCAGCGATGATGGTCGGGCCATCCGCGAATTCTACCAGATGAACGTTCAGTCCTTCTTCTTCAAAATAGCCCATGTTCACGCCGGTGACAACGGACCAGAGGCTTGCGTAGTTCGGCATATAGGCGATGTTCAGGTCTTCCGCGCTGACTGCACAGAAGCTGAAGAGCACGACCAATGCAGCTAACAAAACAAACAATTTTTTCATATAAATCTCCTTTATTTTACAAGCGGACTAACCGCCTTTTCCACAATTTCAAGAAAGTCCGGATTGCCGGATACGGGTTTCTGAAACCTGAAACCTATTTTCTCACTTCCAGATATTCCTGGTAGACCTGACGCCAGATGTGATTCTTGACCTCAATGAATTCCTGAGTCATTTTGGTTTCCTGTGTGCGCGGATAAGGAATGTTGATGTCGACGATCTCCTTGATCCGTCCCGGACGGGCACTCATGATGACAACCCGCTGTGCCAGAATGATGGCTTCATCCACATCGTGGGTGATGAAAAAGCAGGTCTTATTATGCTTTTCCCAGGTCTCCAGCAATTCAGTCTGCAGCTGGGTCCGGGTCTGTGCGTCAAGTGCGCCAAAGGGCTCATCCATCAAAAGAACATCCGGTTCGGCAGCATAAGCCCGGGCGATGGCGACGCGCTGTTTCATGCCGCCGGAAAGTTCCTTGGGATAGCTGTCCGCAAATTTTCCAAGGTCTACCATTTCCAGATATTCCATGGCCTTTTCCTTTGCTTCTTTTCCCTTGATCCCCCGCATTTCCAGCGCGAACATCACGTTCTTTCGTACGGTCAGCCAGGGGAACAGCGCATACTGCTGGAAGACAACACCGCGTTCGGTACCGGTGCCCGTTACTTCCTTCCCGTCACAATAAACTTTTCCTTCTGTCGGTTCAAGCAGTCCTGCGATGATGTTCAGCAGTGTAGATTTTCCGCAGCCGGAGGGACCGACGACGCAGATAAATTCATTGTCATGAATGTCAAGGCTGACACCGTTCAGGGCGACCATTTCTCCATTTCGGCCGTTGTATTTTTTGATGACATTGTCAATTTTGACGCGTACAGGGCGTTCCTCAATTTTATTATTCATCAGATTTCCCGTTTCTCCTGCCATGATGTCAGCTTCCTTTCCAGATATTTGATAAGTTTTTCAACGCAGATGCCGATGATCCCGATCAGGATCACATAAAGCAGCATTGGCGCTGATTCGAAACTGTTGTTCAGACTGCGGATACGCATACCGAGACCGGCTGTGGCTCCGGTTGACTCTGCAGCGATCAGCGTGGTCAGGGCTACGGAAGCACCCAACCGGACGGCAGTGAGAATAAACGGTGTGGTTGCCGGGAAAATGACGCGGACAAAGATGTCTCTGTCCTTCGCTCCCAAAACGCGGGCGGCTTTGATCAGGGTCTCATCGACATTGATGACGCCCTGGAAGATCGTGATGCACATGGTCAGAAAACATGCGATCCAGATGACGATCACCTGCGGTTTGAAACCGACGCCTGCAGCGATGACGATCAGCGGGACATAAGCAAGAGGCGGTATGTTGCGGATAAACTGGATCCAGGGTTCGATCACATAGCGGACCGGTTTATACCATGCCATCAGAAAGGCTACCGGAACGGCGGTGACAAATCCGAGAATGTATCCGACTGTGACAGAACGCAGGGATGAGGCGATGTCCCCGAAGAGTTTTCCGCGGTCGATCATTGTTTTGATGCTGCCGAAGACTTTGATCGCGTTTGGAAACGCTCTGGAAGTGGCAGGAAGGACGGAAAGCAGCGTCCACAGCCCCAGCGCGACTGCAAGGGATATGAACAGCCATACCCAATGCGGAATATTATCTGCCCAGGTCGTATTTTTTCCGGACTGTTTAGCCTTCTGATTCTTTATGGTCATGCAGCCTCCATTTTTATTGATTTGACAATAAAGCGCAATTTCTTCTATATTATGTCTTTGAAAAATTGTATCATGTTAATTCAGTAAATTAATTATAAGGTGACTCTGAAAAATTGACTTTAATAATTATTGAGTATTTCAACTACATCTTATCGTTCAGACAAAATATCGGACGAGTTAAGAAATAATGCTGAAAAAATTCCAATGTGTCATTTTCTTAAAGTGGAAAATAAAATATCCGCAAATTTGTGGCTTGTGTACTCAAGTCAACTGATAATGAATAATGATGCAGTGAACAATCCTGTACAACCCTTTTTTCTCTACAGAGCTCTGGAGATCCATCAGCTGCCGTCACTCGATAGCCCTGCGCCAGAAAAGCCTTCGTATCCCGTCCTGATCCGCAGCCAAAATCCAGGATAGATGCGCCGGCGGGTAACATTGAAAGGAACCGTTCCTGCGTTGCGGAAAAATCGACATTCACCGTGCTCGCTGCGAAGTCAGCTGCATTTTCAGCGTAATAATTCAGCGTTTGATTCAAAGCAGCTCCAGCGTTCGCGGATCCGGTTTTCCGCCATAATATTTATCCAGAACTTCCTGAAATACATGACAATCAGGATCAGCCGCCGCAAACAGTGTCATGGATGAGCGCAGCTTAAGATCATCCGGATATCCCATCACAACGGACGGATCATTTTCCGGAAGAGTCAGCAGCGCTTCCGAGATTTCAATGAGCCTGGCCCGGAGTGTCGGTTCGGCAAGGTAAGCTTTTGCTTCATCCAGATCCCTGATCCCGTAATATTTAGCTGTACTGCTGTACCCCAATGCTTCCAACTGCGGAAAGATATACCAGATCCAGTGGCTCCGTTTCCTTCCGCTGCGAATCTCCTTCAGCGCCTGTTTATAATCCCCTTCCTGTGCATCCAAAAATCTCTTCAGCATTGATACCTCCATTCCTGATATCTGAATTATAAACGGAAAACGAGTCCATACTTTCCGCATCATTTTTATAAACTATCGAACATGAATAGTAAAGATTGTGTTCAATTTTTAACAACGGGCGGCCTGTTCTTTAAAAGCTCGGCATATAGGTATTAGATAAAGGGGACAGGTGTCATGACTGCTAATCATCTGAATGAGATATATGCTTCCCGTGTGAATGAGGATAACCCCAACATCAGTTATGGAAGTCTGATACGTTGGAGAGTAAAGACGATTCGTGCCGGTAATATTCAGATCATAAAAACATATCCGGCGCGTGCAGACTATACCCAGCCACGGAAAGCGAGAAATAAGCAGTCACGGGAAGTGCAGAAAAAGCTGAATGACCGGAACCGCAGTGAACAATTCCGGCTGCTGCTCCTGACAAACTTTTCGAAAGATGATCTGTTTGCGACGCTGACATTCGAACAGGAACCAGAAGATAAAATAAAAGCGCTGGAGAAACTGAAATACTTCCTGAAAAAACTGCGTAAAGCATCCACCGGGGAGATCAAATATCTCGGCGTCATCGAAACGCAAGCCGCTGACGGTGATGCGGTGCGCTGCCATATCCATATCGTAATCTCAGGTCAGGATCATGCGGCGATCAAAAAGAACTGGATCTACGGGAATGCCATGATCCAAAAAATAGAAGATGTCATGGACGCGGCTGGATATCTCAGCAAGACCTTCGCGGAAATGCCGGCCGGAGAACATCACTATGTACGCTCCCGGAATCTCAGGAATCCGGACATCGAAACTAAAACGCTGGATGTGCGGTATCTGCCGGATGCCGAGGAGTTGGAAGCCATCGTCAAATGTCCCCGGGAGTATGCTGCCGTTTTCTTCCCGGATTATGAGCTGATCGAAGAGCTGGAAATCTGGCAAAGCAGCTACATACCAGGCTGCTATGTGAAGCTCGAAATGATCCACCGCGATGATTTGGATAAAAAGGCTGCAGGAATCAATAGCTTCCATACGCATCAGGCGAATGAAATGCTAGGATTCCATAAATCTTCTGCCCCAAGGCGAGCAAAACACCCAGCGGACAGCGGTTGATTTTTATCCCTGTATCAAATGAAAACAAGACATTGGAAGTTCAAATCAGGATAAGAAAACAATTTCGGGATGTTTTTTTTCAGGTATACTTAAATCACGATAGGGATTACTCGTAGAATTTGTATATTTTAGCCGGGAAACACTCCCGTCATTCCCGCCTATTGTACGAAAAGTCTGACGCTAAGGAGTCGGGCTTTTTTCATTTAAACGACCATTTTCCACTCTTATAAAAGAAAAAAATAATCAATGAAAAATAACCTGACGGGGAGGATCATTTTTGATCCGGAAAGGCCCCGCCATGGATGTTTCTGACATCAATATTTTACAAACAATATATTCTATTCTTTCCGCATCAGGGTCAAGATATCAAAATTTTTCCATATATGAGTTCCGGATTTTTCTAATCTCCGAACTTAGAAAACGCAACATTCAAATAAGAATTTTGGATGAAGAGGTTCCTCTTTATGCTGCAAATGAAAAAGTCATAATTTGTTTCCCAGAGAATGAGGAGAGCGAAGATAACATTTTATTGTTCCTGCTTGGGATTCTTATCCCTCAAGCAGATTCATTTTTACTCGCATACGCAATTCAAAACAAACAGGGAGCTTATGTAATTCGATTTGAGCTTCCCATCGGTTTTGTATCCTCTCGTAAGAAAGGATATGACCAATGAGAGAAGAAGATATTCCTGAAGAATTTGACAATACACCTATTGTTGGGCCTACCGTTAAAGCGTTTATTGAGCTTCTGGCAAAAATTGCCGCTCGTTCCCTAAAGGAACAGAAAGAGGAAAATAAATGAATTCTGTCGCTTCATCACAGTCTGCGGACAGCGCAAATCTACCTATTAATAAAAAGGCTAAAGCTGTTCAAAAGAGACTCGCAACAGAGAATACAGTCGAAGCAATACAGCAAAAGCGATCTGCTGCGATATATCTTCGTGTCTCATCTGAAATGCAGGTCGATGGTTTTTCAATTGAAGCGCAAAAAATTGCCTGTCTTAAATATGCAAGAGAGCAGGGATATGAGGTAACGAATTCCCATATTTATATTGATGAAGCGTATTCTGCTAAAAATGAAGAACGGCCTAATTTTAAACGAATGATAATGGCCGCTCATGCAGCGGAATTTGCAATGATTATTATTCACAAAATGGATCGCTTTGAGAGAAATTTCAAAGCAATGCGTAATACTTTAGAAGATCTCGCAAATATTGGCGTTCATGTTTTTTCCATTTCAGAAAACATGGAACTTGCCAATACTCTGACGGTGAACCTTTTTGGCATTATTAATGAGCATTATATTCAAAACCTTTCATGGGAAACTGCGAAAGGTAAACACCAGGCTGCAAAAGAAGGATATTTTATCGGATCTAAGATTCCTTTTGGCTACAGAAAATGGAAAATTGGTGATTCGCCTGAATTGGATCGTCGAATCTTAATCAGAGATGAAAAAGAGGCGGATGCACTGCAAAAATGTTTCGAAATGTATGCTTCTGGTAATTATTCCTTCGAAGATTTGGCGTCTTTTTTGAATGATCAGGGATTTATCAGCAGAAGCGGTCAGGCTTTTCGTGAAGACACATTGCGAGGCATGCTTGAAAACCCTATATATATTGGATATGTAGAGTACCAGGGTGTAAAAAAGGATACGTATCTTACTTATATCGGTAAGCATGTTCCTTTGGTATCAGTTGAATTGTTCAATAAAGTAGCAGCAGTTCGTGAAATAAGAGCTGAGGGAAAATCACGAACAAAATATGATGCGGATGTCTTGAAATCACATTATATGGTTCAAAATCTACTCTGCTGTGAATCATGCCGCCGGAGAGTTCGTGTTCGTACTGCCGATGGAAAATATACATATCGTGATTACTCTGAAGAAAGAGGACTCGTTTGTAAAGATTCCGGGAAAAAAATCTCCGCGACTTATCTTGACAAGCTTGTTTCGGATTTCATTGCTTCAATTGTTCTTCCGAGAAACTGGATCGATTCTGTTGGAGCCCACGCAAATGAATCCGACACTGTCAATGAGATAAAAAAACAAATCTCTAAAGTCAAAAGTAGAATGGAACGCCGATACGAGGCATACACCGTTTCAGGGACTCAACAACTGTTTGAAAAATTCGAGCGAGATCAAAAAGCCGATCAAAATCTTCTCGAAGAATTGGCTCAAAGACTTCCAAAGGAATCCGCAGTTGTTAATACTCAAATAACTCTTACAAGGTCTTTGATCGACTTATTTAGAATTGCGACCAAGCAGGAACAATATGATATTGTTCATTATTTGTTTGCGAATTTATATGTAGATTTCGACAAATATTGTCTCACAGCGTTTGAGCCAAAGGCTGAATTCGACTTTTTATTCTCCACATTTGCTCCACTTAATGGATGGAAAAAGGAAGGTCCTCGGTATCTCCTTCCTTGTCATTATCAACTTCCTGAAGAGCAAAATCAGGATGATAAAGATAAGAAAAAAAATTCTGAACAGTCAAATAAAAAAATATCCAGAAAACAATTAGCTGCAATGCACGGCTTTTTTTTAAACTCTAAAGCACCTTTTGGCTATAAAAAAAGTGATCTCTGTGATCCAGTTTATCCTGATTCAAGAATATTGATAATTGATGAGCCGGCAGCTTCCGCAGTGAGAAAATGTTATGAGCTGTATTCAAACGGTGATAATTCATATTCGGACTTGGCTGAGATGTTGAACAAACAGGGATTTATCTCAACATCAGGAGGCAACTTTAATCGTGAAACTATTCGCCTCATATTGTCAAACCCTGCATATAGGGGAGATATTGTCTATCAGAACACTGAAATTTATGAGGGCAGGCATGAGGCAATTGTGCCACGAGAATTATGGAATGAAGTTCAAAAAATCAGAAACAGAAGAAGAATTTAGACTAAAACTATTAACTCATATGGAATTACAAACAGCAAATGATTTGTAAATTCCTTTTGAGGTAATAGCTATGAAAAAGAAAACAGTATTTATCCTTATCGCAGTGCTTTCAATTATTCTTTCCACTGCTGCTGCAAGCGCATTTCAATTCTCCGAAGAAAAAAAATATGACGATCACATCACAATAGACGGGAGAACATATAAAGTATCTCCTGAATTTGAGATTCCGGCGGGGATCGATAAAGACTCCCCTGTAAAGCTGAATTTTTCGGATGAAACCCATGAATTGCTGAGTATTGAACGTCTAATCGAAGATGAATCAAACAACAATGAAATGGAGTACCACTTTGGGATTGTCAACGCAATAACCCGAGCTAATACAGATTTGGAATACAGGGTATATGTGGATGGTGTCGGATATCTGTTTACCAGAGAAACCAGAATTGAAGAACGGACAGCTTTTCTTGACAAATACGCATCTGTTGCCCTCGTAACAAAAAACGGAGTAGCTGTCATCTGCCGTGTTTTATCTTCAAATACAGCCATACCGGAAAAGGACATATTTATCGGAAAGGTTGAACATGTCTGGAAAGCAGAGGATTTCTTTACCCTGACCATTGATGGGGAGAATTATACGATCGATGCCGAAACCAATACAATCGGAACTGTCATGATTCCCAGAACATGGGTTTTCGGCTACAGGATCAATGAAAAAGTCAGGTTCATTTCTGCAATTACAGAAGAATTTCCAAATCCGGCAGATGTCGAACCATTCCAGGGATTTGTGAACTTTGTCGGAGATATCGGAGAGAATGGCGTGTTTTACATCTCTGTCGGTGACACAACACTGCGTGTTCTTCCCAACACAGCAATAAAAGGACCTGTTTCGTAGGGCGATTTTGTATCCGGATTCAGAATCAAAAAAGATATACTCCTTTTGAACAAGCCGGCGATCCCCTTTGATAAATCCCGTTTAGAAGTCTATTATCAAGCCATAGATGATGTCGTTTCCGTCCGGGATAAAAACTCACCAACCGGGCAATCCATCGTTTCCATTATTCTTGGCGAAAAGGAAATTGAAATCAATTCCTTCACGAATGTTGTCGGAGAACTGAAGAAAGGCGTGCCGGCAATGGCGGTGCTGTGCGACGGAACGGCAAAGATAATAGTTGTTTGTGACATGATTGATGGCGGAAAAGTTCCTGTTTCCGGTTATATTTCTTCGATTACCGGAACCGCACCGAATTATTCACTTGTCATTGACGGAAAAACATATTCCACATCATTTGCGACTGTTATCGCAGCTGAAAAGAGTCTGGAACCCGGGATCCAGGTAGCAGGCATTGCGGACCGCAACGGCTTATTTGATCTCCTGACATGTTACGGCTCTGTTCTTCCTGAAGGCAGCCGAAATCGATATACAGGGATTATTTCCAAAATAGCCGTGAATGCCTTCCAGATCAATGACCGTGTCATTGATTACGATTCGGAAACGATCTTTTCCGGTTCATTTACAGAAGGAAAATTCGCCCTTGTTTCACTGGAAGGCGAATATGCCGATGTGATCTATATTCTTCCGGATGACTATTCCGATTTCAATTACCATACCGCATCCGGAGTGCTGAACGGAATCAGCACAGAGGACAGTAATGGTAAGAAAGCGATCCGACTGGATGAAACCGTTTATTACCTGGATTCAGATACCACCATCAGTAAAAACCTTTCCTATGATGAGATCGGGACTGTTCTGTATAAAGGGCTGAATCAGGTATCAATTATTGATGTACTTCCAAAGCCGGATGATAAAGGCGCGAAGTTTTCCGGAAAGATTACGAGAGTAAACAGTGGTCAGTCAGAGGATGATCTGTCCATTTCTGTTGGAGGAGCAGTATATGCCATCTCTCCTGTTGCAGCCTGCATCGGGTTTTCAGATATCTCTCGTCTCAGCGCCGGAGCCAATGTAGAAGGATATGTTTATGGAAATGATATCCTCGCGATCAGGATGATCAGGGGAGCGGGATTATTCGGAATTCTGAATCCACCGTGGATCGAATATGTCCTGGCAGGAAGTGTCCTGGCAATTATTCTGGTTTTTATCCTACTTTCCGTTATAAAGAACAGGATCACAAAGCATACCGGATCGCCTGAAGCAGGCCCCGGAAACACGATCATTCTTCATGAAGAAAACGGTCAGATCAACAGTTACACCGTTGATGAATCACTTTTCGATTTCATCTCATGTCTGAACGAAAAGAAAATAACCGTCAAAGTCCGCGGCGGAAAAATAATTGAAGTTCAGTAATTTCTTTGTATCTTTTGAACAACTTAATTTCAGGAGGAATAAATGGAAAATACTGATGTCGTTACAAACCAGAAACAAAAAGAAGGGAAAAAGCTGAATCTGTCAAGGATTCTTTTCTCGGTATTGCTTGTACTGGCCTCACTGTTGCTCTGCTTTTATACGGGAACCCGTTACGGACTGGACGTGGCTACAAACGCTGCGCTGGAATTTCTGGAATACAAGGCCGCGGATCCCGTAGAAATTGATCTCGAACAGCTGGATTCCGAACCTGCGGCGGTTTATGGCAGTAACGATGCTGACAAAACGGTAAGAGTCTTTATCGATCTTCAATGCCCGTCTTGCTCAACATTTATGGAAGAATCTCTCAAGAATCTGCAGGAGGATAAAACTGTCAGAATCGAGTTCTACGACTATCCATCTCACACTCATAAATACGCAAGGCTTGCGGCAGCTTACTCACGATGCGCAGTCCAGCAGGGCGTCGATTATCTGTCTTTCATCGGGCACTTAAACGCGGATTACAGCGAATGGACATCCATGCTGAAAGAATCTAATGTGAGCGAGTATCTGCTCCAGGCCGCAATCAAATACGGAGCTGATGAAGATATGATGAATCTCTGCGTGATCGGAAATGAGGTTTATCAGGCGATCGATTCAAATGTTGCCAATGCCGCAGTACTGGGCGTAGAAGGTACGCCAAGTTTTATCATCGGGAATCATCTGATAACAGGATATGTTTCCAGGAGAACATTCAATTCGATGATGAATGAATTCAGTAACTGAGACGAAGAAAAAGATTTTTACAGGAACCGCCGAAAGGCGGTTTCTCTTTAGTATCTTATCTTTGATATTTGGAGGAAAGATTTTATGCTAAATAGAAAAACATTGATCATTTTTATTGTATCGGTTCTTATTCTGGCATTCGCTGCCCATGTATCAGCCTCTGGAGTCGGAGAAACGATCTCTATTGAAGGATACGTTGATTCTGCAGGAAAAAATTCTCTTTATGTTTCCGGAAAAATACTTGTAGCGAATGAGTACAGCTCCATCAGCACCGGAGGAACAAATATCTTCGTAGGCGACTATGTTATGGGTTTTATTTACCTGAATGAGGATATGCAGTC